>NZ_JAVRMB020000386.1:0-23315 GCF_031844845.1 Endozoicomonas sp. | reverse complement strand
CCGTTGCTGCCGGATCTGCGGTGGGCACTGCCTGATGCCCTCCGGCACAAAACGACGCCCGACCACGAACCAGGTCCAGAGGGTGACGGAATAATTCACAACCCCGTTTTCCCTGCCATGCACCGTGGATCCAGAAACCGCCCAGAACTGCGCCAACACCGAGTACGGAACCGCCTGCGATGGCGGCATTCAAGGGGACAGTTCCGAACGATGTTTCCTGAAGCATTGTGGTTTGAGCTGGTGTTGTTGCAGGCGTTGTTGTCGGAACGGTCGTGGAACCGCCTGCGATGGAGGCATTCAAGGAGACAGTTCCGAACGATGTTTCCTGAAGCATTGTGGTTTGAGCTGGTGTTGTTGCAGGCGTTGTGGTCGGAACGGTCGTGGAACCGCCTACGATGGAGGCATTCAAGGGGACAGTTCCGAACGATGTTTCCTGAGGCATTGTGGTTTGAGCTGGTATTGTTGCAGGCGTTGTGGTCGGAACGGGCGTTGTGGTCGGTACAGGCGTTGTGGTCGGTACAGGCGTTGTGGTCGGTACAGGCGTTGTGGTCGGTACGGGGTTACACCTTAAAGCCGGATCTTTGGCAGCATCACACACATCGGCCAGTAATGGAGATGAGGAACAATCAGCACTTGTCATTACCCGACACTTCTGATCCAGATAAGAATTAAGACAATCGATATTTTGCAGAGGAATAACCCCCTCAGGGGCTTTACATCGATAGTTGATATTGGCTTCGTAAAGATCAAATACTCCGGTGATAGCTTTTTTAGCTCGCAAACAACGATCCGGACCCAACTTCCACCACCAAGTCTGATCTCCCGTTTGTTGCGTATATAAAGGCAAGGATTTCATATTATTAATACAGTAATTCTTGCAAATGCTTTGATACGCTTTACTGGATACTATTGCATTCTGGTATTCGCAAATAGTTTCCAGAGAGACAGAGTTCCTATTGTACGTTATTGTTGAAATAGTGACGTAACGTGGATTGCATTGAAGACTCTGGTGGTACGAGGCATCACATAACGCGCAAAATCTGGCAGCGACGTTTCCGCTGTCCTTTAACAGAGAGCATTCCTTGACAGCGTATTGATACAGGCAGTCCTGTCCACTGACTGGTAAACGGTTTCTATCCCCGACAGTACAATTGTAGTCCTTAACTCCCTTATCAATAACAAATAGATCTTCGATGTTACTCCCTGCATTGAAGCAACGCTCAAAACCAAGTTCTTGCGCCAAATCGGGATCAAATTGACTCGCGTCTGGAGTACCTTTTTCGATAGGAACGTCATAACTATACTCATAATTAGAATCAGCACTATCGACCTTAATACAAAAATTATCGCAAAGCCCACCCTTAACCAGATGATATCCAGTGGATTTATCGCATGCTTTGCTGAGTGGATTGGAGTAGCAGGTACTCGCATCAATGGCTGCATCAGAAGCGGCACAATAGGTTTTATATGTAGCCCCACCCATCCCACTCCCAAACAAACTTAGCAGAGAGAAACCTGTCAGAAGTTTACCCGCTGATCCGAATCCACCATTAACAAAAACAGCCTGTTGAGTGGTGTTTGTCTGCCAATTTTCAACCGATTCCAGCAAGGCGATACATTTCCTGAAATCCTTATTGGGTGGCGAAGATTGCGGAATCAACACTTGTGCCGCATCGGACTCAGGATTAAACAGTTTGAAACCCGTTAATAACTGCATTGCCCGGTTACACTGTTTATCCATGGCTGCATAGGCCAGGATTTTATTGAGCAGATCATGACCATCCAGCACCTCGGGCCGCTGTCTTTTGAAGGCAGCCATAAAATCCCTCAGCCAGACCAGAGGGTGCTTAATGTTGATCGCTGCGCCCCGGGTTACCAGGTTCTGATAAAAGGATTCACATGCCTCTCTATGCCCACCGCCTGCCCAAGACTTCTCTGGTGCGAATGACTGTTCGGTCAGCAGAGATGGCAAGTTATCCAACAGTGCTTTATCGGTGGCAGTTAGCGCCCGGAGAATGTCCGGTATCGGTTGTTGATCTCCGGATTCTGCCCAGACCAGCCTGCAACATCGACCATCTTCCGTTGTCCGTGTTTCAATAAATACCGGAGTCCCCTCCCCGGTCCTGGTGTCTGCCAGAGCTTGATCAAGCGTTAGCGACCCGTTTGCCGGTGGGGTCTGGGGCGGGCTTTGTGGTTTATTGATTTCGGGGGTTGGCGCATTATCCAACAGACGATGCTCCGGATTTTCTACCGATTGTTTTTGCACGTCCGGGGAAACCTGTGGTTGTTCCTCTCGAATACCGCCCAGTCGCATATCACAAGCCATTGCGCCCAGGGTTGCTCCCCACTGGCCCACCATGCCGATCGCCGAGTTTGCAGCGACCACGCGCAGACCCAGTCCGGCACCAAAGATCGCCAGCCCCCGGAGGGAGGGGGTAAACTTAAAATCAACATCAGGCATCAAATAACCTGCGGTATCGACAGCCACCGTCTTTATTTTCCACAAAGCCCACGAGCCCAACCGCTGACCGGATACCTGCGCGTCAGACGCGTTATCAACATAAGGAGCAGTGTGCGTGTTGGACAGGGCGATGCCAATTCCCATTATCAGTCCTCTGAATGTAATTAACCCATCAAGGGTTTGTTCTCCTGGTTTCCTGTCATCCTTTATCCTTTATCCTTGGGAAATAAACTAAACACCTTGAACTGAAGCCTGTAAAAAACCAACGAATCAGCCTGAAAACAGACGACTGTCCGTTTCAGCACATCAGAGTATAGATACCTGCCGAGAACCTGCAGGATTAGAATTACGATGCCATTATATTTTTTCTACTGAAACCCGTTCGTTCACAAAAACGTCATCACCAGCAATAGCCTAAAAATACCATCGATCAGCGTCGTTCACTCTCAACATCAAACCATAAAACCAATTAACAGACTTATGCGTTATTCTCACATTGATTTACTTGAAACATAAGTGCAAAATCGGCGACGTCAGCCAACTACCATGAACGAAAATCCAATCCTGTGACCCAAGACAACAGCAGGCAGATTTTTCCGGGATAGGGATGCACAAATATCAGGATTACTGACAGGCATCAACACCTGAAGCAGTCCTGTACCCAGCCTTACGCTGGATAGACGACACAGAAAATGAAAGCTCATCGGAAAAACCATAGCTTATGGCACTCTGCTGAAGCAGCACTAAACACCTACTTTAGCGCTACCCAGTTACGTACATACCTGATTTACACTCCGGTGACATTTTCCATACAATAGTGTCTTCCATAAAATAGTGTCGAATTTCGCAAATACGACTTTGAGGCCTCTTAATGACATCAAAGCCCAACGTCCGACAGCCAAGTCATGTGGCCTGCAGAGACTGCAGCCTCAGTTCCTTATGCCTGCCACTGGCACTTAGCATTAAGGATATTGATCAGCTGGATCACATCATCAAGCGTGGACGTCCTTTGAAAAAAGGCGAACACCTGTTCCTGGAAGGTGACCCCTTTACCAGTGTCTTTGCTGTTCGCTCAGGGGCTATCAAAACCTACACGGCTACCAACGAGGGCGATGAACAGATCACCGGCTTCTTCCTGCCCAGTGAAATTCTTGGCCTGAGTGGCATGGATACCGAAACCTATCCGGTTTCTGCACAGGCCATGGAAACCACGATGATCTGCGAGATTCCTTTCGAGCAGCTGGAAACGCTTTCAGACCAGTTCCCGGAACTTCGTCGACACCTGATGCGTCTGATGAGTAAAAGAATCCGTGAAGATCAGCAAATGATGATGCTGCTGTCCAAGAAAAATGCCGATGAGCGTATAGCAACATTTCTGATCAATCTTGCCAGCCGCTTCCGCCGTCGTGGTTTTTCTTCACAGTCTTTCCGTCTGTCCATGTCCAGAAATGAAATGGGCAACTACCTTGGGCTGGCGGTAGAAACGGTGAGTCGGGTATTTACCCGGTTCCAGAAGAACGAGCTGATCTCTGCCGTCGGTAAGGAGATCGAAATCCGCAACTCTATTGATCTGTGCGCTCTGGCAGGCGGAAAAATGCTGGAGCCCAACCAGATTGCCTCCAGCGCCTGACTTTATCTTTTAAAGAAGCTAACCTGACCGTAGCTTCTTCCTTAACTCTCATCGACTGATAGCGGCCTGCCCCCTCTCATGCATACAAATGAAAGCTCGTCCGTTCAGGAATACCTGAAATCCCAGATCAGAACCATACCGGACTGGCCCCATGAAGGCATTCTGTTCCGGGATATCACCACGCTCTTTGAAAATCCAGAGGCCTGGCGAAAGACCGTCGACGTCATGGTTCAGCGATATGAAAAAAAAGACTTTGACCGAATCGGAGCACTGGATGCCCGGGGTTTTTTGCTGGGCTCAACGCTGGCCTATATTCTGAACAAGCCACTGGTTCTGTTTCGCAAAAAAGGCAAGCTGCCCGGCAAAATCATCAGCGTTGAGTATGATCTGGAGTACGGCAAAGCCGTTCTTGAAATGCATGAAGACACCATTCAGCCCGGAGAAAAAATCCTGCTGATGGACGATTTGATTGCCACAGGCGGCACGCTGCTGGCTGCTGATCAGTTAATTCAAAGAGCCGGCGCGAGCACACTGGAAGCCGCTGCGATTATCAACCTCCCGGATCTCAAGGGCGCAGACAAACTCAATGCTGCCGGCATTCCAACATACGCTCTGTGCAATTTTGAAGGCGAATAATAAATTCGTACAAAATCATCTTTATTTCAGAATTTCAGGGATGATACGATATTTGAATTAGACTGCCGGTTGGCGTCAATGGAAGTCCCCAACCGGAAAAATTGATCTACCCATTAAAAGGACTTTTTCACATGGGAATCTGTGCCAAGGAGCTTAGGCATTATGTTGTCCGCCCTGCCCTTAAACACCTGGGTATGTGGAGCACAACCGGCGAGAACCTGCTTCTGGGTACAGCCGCCAGAGAGACAGGGCTTGGCTTCCACCTGAAGCTTGCTAATCATCAGGCCCTTGGCATTTATCAGATCTCTCCGCGCATGCATCGAAGTATCTGGGATAACTTTCTGGCACCACAGCCCGAACTGTCCAGTAAAGTCCGCGGATTGGCCAGCCAGAGAGAATTTCTTTCCCACCCTCACCACGAGCTGGCAACCAACCTGGCCTATGCCACCGCCATTGCATGGCTTGTCTATCACCGATCCGGCGTCAACATAGCGAAAATTGATAAAGACGATATTCTGTCCATGGGCAAGTTGTGGCACAAGTACTTTCACAGCAGAAACCCCGGAACTGCCCAGAGTTTCTGCGACAGTTATCAAAACATGATTATTGAATCAGGAAGTTCCAAAGAAGAGTCCGACTACTTCAACCAGACTGCAGCCAAGCCTGCCTGAAATGCTTTTGAACCACAAAGGCACAAAGACACAAAGGAAAAGACTTTTCTTGTGTTTGACCTCGTTCCCACGCTCCGCGTGGGAATGCATACCGAACCGACCACAAATGAAACAACCAGCGTTAAACTCCGACACTCCCGGAAGGCTCACCCTGTGCATGAAAAATCGGACTACAGACGATCAGAAAACCCGCAGCACACGGGGGACCGTGGGAACGAGTCTGTCTGAAGTTTTTCGACAGCCTCTAAAGGCCTTGAGCCTCAGCACACTTAATACACAGATCGGCGTAAGGCATCACTTCCAGGCGCTGTTCAGGAATCGCCTTGCCACAGGATAAACACAAGCCATAATCTCCCTCATTCATACGGTCAAGCGCCCGATTGATTTTGTTCAACTCAATCACTGTCTCATTCCCAAGGGCATCTATTACTTCATCATTCTCCCGCTCCTGAGCCTGCTCTGACCAGTCAGCACTGTTTTTCCGGGAAGCATCTTTTTTAATATTACCCAGACGCGCATTCAATTCATCCCTGCGAGCCAGTAACCAACTTTGCAATTTAGCATGATTTGTCATTTCGCTACCCCTGCTCCAAACACTGGACTTCATCGCTTTTATTGTTAATAGCGAATAGTAGATCATTGCTACGCAGAAGCGTAATGTTCTCGACAAAAGAAAAAAATAATCTCCCCCTATTCAACACCTTATAACCACAAACGATTTTCCGATAAACACTGACTTGGTTGAATGATAACCGGCAGATATAATCAGCGGATTCACACTGACGGCTAACTCAAACCCTATGACCTCCACCAACCTGACTGGTTCTGACAAAGACAGTTTTAATAAACTCCAGAAAAAGCTCAGACGTCTGACTGGAAGAGCCATCGAAGACTTCAACATGATTGAAGAGGGTGACCGAATCATGGTTTGCCTGTCGGGTGGTAAAGACAGCTACACCCTGCTGCATATTCTTATGAGCCTGCAGAAAAGCGCTCCGATTCACTTTGAGCTGATTGCTGTCAATCTCGACCAGAAGCAGCCCGGATTTCCAGAGCATGTCCTGCCAGAGTATCTGGATGGACTGGGGGTGCCATACCACATCATCAATCGGGATACCTATTCCGTAGTCAAGGAAAAAGTGCCTGAAGGCAGGACAACCTGTGCCCTCTGCTCACGGTTAAGAAGGGGAACCCTATACGCCTTTGCAGAAGATATTGGTGCTACCAAAATTGCTCTGGGCCACCATAAGGACGATATCGTCGAAACCCTGTTCCTGAATATGTTCTATGGCTCAAGATTATCGTCCATGCCACCAAAGCTTCGCTCCGACGATGGCCGAAACATTGTCATTCGCCCTCTGGCCTATTGCCGGGAAAAAGACATTACCTGCTTCTCGGAGCAGTTGGCATTTCCGATCATACCTTGCAACCTGTGTGGGTCTCAGGCAAATCTGCAACGACAGAATATTAAAGCCATGCTGTCGGAGTGGGAAAGTAATCACCCAGGCCGTATTGATTCAATTTTTACCGCCATGCAGAAGATTGCCCCCTCACAAATGGCGGATACAGAACTGTTTGACTTCAAAAATCTTGAGATTGATCGCAGTGGAGAGCGTAAAGATTACGAGCATGCCGATAATCAAACCATTTTTTCCGGCAATGTCAATCTTGAGGTGAGGGGTGTGGAGAGGGACAATGGGGTTCAGATGATTAATTTTGAACCTTAATAATAACCTGAGGCTACCTCTGCCAGCCTCAGTACCAGCAGGTCAGGGCCGATATTCATTCAGCTTCCAGTTATAGCGATAACTGATTCGTCCCTGGTAATTTTCCAACTGCTTCTGCAAACGATCACCAGCAAATATTTTCAACTCCTTCATCACCCCGTCTTCATCAACAAAATCATCTTCATACCAGTCAAAGATATTTGAAAGTACAAGGCGACCACTGACAAAGGAAGCCCCTTTTTTCTGATTAATAAAATGCCTTGCCGCTGTTTCGAGCTGCTCATCAATCTTTTGGCTTTGATAGATCTCTGGCATCAAATCGGGACAACCAATACTGGCACAGTTCAGAGCATAGTGAATTCGGGGATTATTCCAGATAGGCCTTAAAATACGGTGTTCAATATCATGAAGTGAGATTTTTTTGCCTGCGATAGTAATCAACTCATCCCGCCATGGTCCCATTCGAAACCAGCCCTTGCCCAGCTTGGTAATAGATTTTACCGGGTAGTAATCAAGAATCAGGTTAACCGTTAAGGCGTTATAAAGATTGATCCAGTAAGCCAGCTGTTCGTTGCGGTTCAGTTTCCTGGGATCTTGCCCGGCAAGGGTTGTCAGGTAGCGCCCCAAAAGCTCCTTATCGGCTTTTTTAACGCGGCCATATTCAACCATATACATTTCACTGGATTCAGAAAGCTTCACATACCGATCAAGAAAGCTCTGCCAGAGTGAATGATCAACCACCACCTGACTTGTTGCATCGACCTTATCCCAGTACGACCAGCGATCAGGGGAGGGGACCGCATAAACAGCCATGCTGACCAGCAGAAGCAGAGCCGAAATGAAGCATTTTGCCATTCGAGGCACCTTCTTAACGTTATAGTGCGGCCATGAATTAACGATGGTTGAGGTAATAAGAGACCTCATAACCTTATTAGAGACGTCAACAAAGTTGATCGGCAGCCAGACAGGCTACTTCAACTCATTCAATCGCCAGTCATATTGATATTGAATCACTCGGGTATATTTCTTCAGTTTCCTTGATGAAGCGGGCGAAGCGTACTGTCGTAAATGCAGCAGCACCCCCTCCTTATCGATAAAGTCTTTTTCATACCACTCATAGATTCTGGAAAGTGTGAGCGTACCATCGAGCCAGCTCATACCTTTTTCCTGCCGGACAAAGCGTCTGGCCAGCATATCCAGCATCATTTCAGTATTCGCTGCGGTAAAAGCCTGATCAGAAAGATCCGGACAACCCAGGCTGGCACAGTTCACCCCATAATGAATTCTATTATCTTCCCAGAGAGGCCGGAGAATCCTGTGTTCAATATCATTTAAGGTCAGCTTCTGCCCCGCTACCCGGGTGATATCGCTATCCCAGGGGCCAAAACGATACCAGGGACCAATCCTGGTAATGGATTTCACCGGATAGTTTTCTAAAACAAGATTAACCGTCAGTGCATTATAAAAATTGATCCAATAGGCTTTCTGCTCAGCTTTTGTGTAATCCCGGGGATCCAGTGAAGACAGTGACTGCAGGTAGCTCTCAAGCTTTTGTCGATCCTCCTGACCAACCTCCTGATAACGGAACCGATTGCCATCCGGGCGCAGCACCAGGTATTTATCCAGTATTTCCTGCCAGAGATCATGATTGATGTGCTCTTCCGACTCTGAACTGCTTTTATCCCAGTACGCCCAGTATTTACTGGCCGGAGCAGCCATTAACGGGTCTGCAAGAAGAAAAAGAGAAATAAGAAGAACGGATATTTTTGCCGTGAAAGAAAGTTGCCACGGAGGCACAAAGGCACGGAGAAAAGAAAAAGCTTTTCCTCTGTGTCTCCGTGCCTCCGTGGCCAAATCTTTCATACCAGAGGGTGACGAATCATCCTCATGAGTATTTGTCGAATAGACGCAATAAAGCCTGGCTGAAGTGATCATAGGTATATTCACGGGAAATCCATCTCCCAAGTCTTTAGTTGATAAAATCAGGGGTTGCCTGTAACAAGCTCAGCCTGATTATCCAAATCATATTGCAGAAGATCATTACTGTTAATCATGGAGAGCAACTCGTCAACATACTCTACACCACGAATAGAGTAAGCATATAAACCATGGGCCAGCACAGGCCCGGTAATAAACGCTTTCGTTATCCGGCGTTTTCCCCTTAGCTCTCGCAACACCTCATACTGATGATTGGTGTTCAGGTTATGCATGTAGGCTCTGACCGATGCGGCAACATCCTCAAACTTCTGCACTTCATAGGTTTTACCCTCTGGCCGGGCCGCAGGCACAATCCCACAACCTGAACTGAAACACCACTGACCAAAGAAGTTGTTACCCTGCCTTGCAAATCTTGAAGTTCCCCAGGCGGTTTCATTAGCCGATTGTGCCAGCGCCAAAGAAGGAGGAATCATATCCACTCGGGTCAACAATGCCTGAAAGAAAGCCTCATCAAAAACAGAAACTGCACGCAAACGGTACTTTTTTGCCAGATTAGCAAGCCAGACTTTATCATTTTCAGTTAATTCTGCCAGCGATGACAGAGCAATGATGTGCTGACGATTTTTCAGGATAACGTCATTCTCTTTCTCGACCAGTGGATGTAAATAACCAAAGAAAGCGTTTTTCTTCGCTTTGACGTCCATCATACTTCCGAAATCAGGTACCATAGACTCGGGTTGTGCCGCCACTTCCCCGACCGCCACCTGGGCAACAGCTTCGGGTTCAACGGGTTGCTCCACCCTATCCTGCCAGTGTATCCCGCCAGAAGTCACCAGTAAGGCCAACAAAACAGCCAGCATTATTTTATCAAGCTTATTGAGCATGTATTCCTCAGCAAAACAGCCATGAGCCAAAGCAGCATGAGCTAAAAAACGTGATAGCAATAGAGTAAAGGCTTATCGCCAGAAAAGGCAGAAAAACCTTTAAAAAATGCCCGGACTCTTTACAAGCTGAACCAAGTATGTAAACACTTGTGGTGCGGCTTAACGCTGTTCTGCAATGGAAAAACCCTGCAGAGAGCCAATAATAATAACAAAGGTTAACCGCCGGTCAGTATCAGTATCCACCACGTCAATGGAAGAAATGGCCTGATATTTTACCGAATAAATGGAGTCACTATTATGATCCTTAACCATTTCTGGGGTTTGCTCACGGAGCCCGATAACGAATGGGTCAGCATTCGGAAAAACCCGCCCGGGTTGATTCAGCTCTATCTTGGCCAAATCATCTGGCTGGCAGCATTACCCGCAATCTGCACCTACATTGGCACCACAATGATAGGCTGGAGCCTGCCCGGAAGCACTAATGTCGTCCGACTCACCCCTGAGAGCGCTTTATGGATGTCCGTTCTTGCCTGGCTGGCCATAATCTGTGGTGTCGCCGTCATGAGCTGGTCCATGCGCTGGATGAGTAATAACTTCAACAGCAACCCGACACTCAGTGACTGCACCGCATTCACCTGCTATACGGCATACCCACTCTTTCTGACAGGTATTTGTGGTCTCTACCCGTCGTTATGGCTGGCTATTATTGCCGGCACGGTTGCCGTATCAGCCACCGCTTATCTTCTCTACAACGGGCTTCATGTATTTATGAAGATTCCCCGGGAACAGGGTTTTATCTATGCCTGCTCAATACTTTGTATTGGTCTGGTGGTTCTGGTATCCATCATGATCACCACGGTTATTTTCTGGGGGATGGGTGTTGGGCCAGAGTATGTTCAGGCCTATTAAATTTCAAACTTAAACTGGCTGGTTCTGTCAGAACCAGCTATCTATATACCCGGCGAAAGGACTCTATTCAATTTCAAACATATAATTGCCAATGTACCCATTACTCCAACGATCTCAATAACGGTACATGGTGTTTAACCCGGGTATAAACGATGCTGTTGTCGTATGTAACATCATTTTTTCTGGTCTTGTTTTCAGCTCCGACCGTAGTATTTACTGCCATTTTTATACTGATTGGCCTGATAGACGCAGTTTCCGCATTACACAACCTATTGAGAAAATCACTCCGACGCCGACCCGGAGCATTCTCCCTGGCGATCAAATCAGCTATTCTCATCTCCTTACTCATTTCTACCAATGGCCCGTTAGCTTGACATCAGATCTTCATCAATTGCAGCAGAGAGTGATTGAGTTATACGCTCAGGCAGAGAAGCGCCTCAACAGGCGTTTTCAAAAACCCTATATTCGACTGGATTTAAAGGGACAAACCGCAGGTCAGGCCTGGATTGAAAAACGTCAGCTTCGTTTTAACCCTGTGCTTCTGAACGAAAACCGGGACCATTTTCTAAAACAAACGGTTGCTCATGAAGTAGCACACCTGCTGGCTTACGAGCTCTATGGTCCGCGGATTCGCGCCCATGGCCGGGAGTGGCAGTCAATAATGATGGCTGTTTTTCAATTACCCGCAGATCGCTGCCACAGTTACGATACCCAGCGCAGCAGCCGAAGAGACTGGCTTTATCAATGCCAGTGCCAGGGAAAAACCATCCCTCTGGGGACGACACGCCATAACCGTTCGCAAAAAGGGACTGTCTATCTATGCACCACTTGCAGAGCCCCCCTTAAATACCTCGGCAAGATTCAGGCCGGCTCAGAAGAGGCGTAGTCAGCCAGCGCCTTTAATAACGCATCACCATATTTTTCCAGCTTATGCTGACCAATGCCCGATATCTGCGATAACTCCAGCCGGGTGCGGGGGCGGTATTTCATCAACTCCATCAGGGTTCTGTCGTTGACAATCACATAGGCAGGTACATTCTGTTCCTCAGCAAGGCTGCGCCGCAGCTGACGGAGCTGCTCCCATAGCGTCTGGTCATGCTCTTCAACCACCACACGCCCCACTTCCCGGTATTCCTGCTGATACTTCTCAGATGGCTCATAGCGGTCACGACGCAGCTGAATCTGCTCATCGCCTTTTAACAATAAACGACACTTCTCATTCAGCTTCAGGGCACCATGACTGTCGTGATCAACATTGACATAACCCCTGGCCACCAGCTGGCGATACACCGAGCGCCAGCTGTTCTGATCCAACGCTTTACCAATACCAAATGTACTGAGTCGATCATGACCAAAGCGTCGGATTTTATCAGTACTTTTACCCAGCAAAATATCCACCAGGTGGGCAACCCCAAAGTTCTGTCCACTGCGATAAATGCAGGACAACGCTTTGCGGGCGACTTCCGTCCCATCCCACATCTCTGCCGGTTCAAGACAAAGGTCACAATAGCCACAGGGTTTCGCCAGCGGTTCATCAAAATAATTGAGCAACACTTGACGTCTACACCCGGTCACTTCACACAATGCCAGCATCGTCTCAAGCTTTTGCCGTTCTATCTGCTGTATCTGCGGGCTGGCGGTAGAGCGAGCCTGAAGCTGTTTCAGAAGCACCACATCCTGTAAGCCATAAACCATCCAGGCGGTAGCCGGCAGACCATCCCGCCCGGCACGCCCGGTCTCCTGATAATAGGCCTCAATGCTTTTTGGCAGATCCAGATGAGCAACAAACCGTACATCCGGTTTATCAATGCCCATACCAAAAGCAATCGTGGCCACGATAATAATGCCTTCCTCAGCAATAAAACGATGCTGATTTGACCGACGCTGTTCCGCAGGCAAACCCGCATGATAAGGCAGTGCCTTTCGCCCCGCCTGAGATAACCACTGGGCTATCTGCTCAACCTTTTTGCGGGACAGGCAGTAAACAATACCAGAATCATCAGTGTGTTCTTTCTGCAGAAAATTCAGCAGCTGCTGTTTACCCTGTTTTTTCTGACTGATGCGGTAGAAGATATTGGGTCGGTTAAAACTGTCTGTGAAGACCTTTGCTGACGCCAGCCCCAAACGCTCCCTGATTTCCTGACGGGTTCGCAAATCAGCAGTGGCGGTCAGGGCGATTCTGGGCACGCCAGGAAAACGGGTCTGAAGGCAGGAAAGCTGGAGGTACTCGGGTCGGAAATCATGCCCCCACTGGGACACACAGTGGGCTTCATCAATGGCAAACAGAGCGACCTGAATCTGATCCAACAGCCTTTGCATTGACTCTGTAAGTAACCTTTCAGGCGCCACATACAGTAAATCAATTTCCCCCAGCAGCAACTCACGCTCCACCTGCAGACGCGCTTCCGGCAACATAGCCGAGTGCAAACAGTCAGCACGGATACCCAGCTCACGAAGGCTGCGCATCTGGTCTTCCATCAAGGCAATCAGGGGAGAAACGACAACTGCCGTACCGCCCCTGAGCAGCGCAGGGATCTGGTAACAGAGAGACTTACCGCCCCCTGTTGGCATCAGCACCAGAGCATCACGACCCGAGACAATCTCACTGATCACCTCGCGCTGAAACCCCCGAAAGGACGGGTAACCAAACGTATTTTTTAAAATATCCAGAGCTGGATCAGACATTGATACACTAATGCATAAAAATTGGAAAAAGTCTCAGCATCGCACCTGACATCGGACAAAAGATTATTCTGCGCGCGGTGATAAAGAGTTGAGAAAGTGTTAAGAAAGTCTCCAGTATAAGGAGTCAGGCTGCAGATTTCATCTGGTCACTGGTTATCTATTCTTCGGGCAATCCTTTGAAGAACTGAAGAAGAGAAGACTTGAGCTGATCCAGTGTCACGGGTTTGGTAAGGTAGGCATCCATCCCGGCAGACAACCCTTGTTGTTCATGGTCTTTCATAGCGTGAGCACTGAGGCCAATGATTATGGGCTGTATTTTGTGATGTTTCTGTTCACGAATCATTCTGGTCGCCGTCAGACCATCCATCTCCGGCATTTCACAATCCATCAGGATTAACTGAGGGGTATGACTTTCACAAAAACTGACCGCCTGTTTACCATTCTCCAAAATCTTTCCAGTAATACCCAGCTTTTCCAGGTATTTCCGTATAACCATCTGATTGACCTGATTATCTTCAGCAACCAGTACGTCATGGCAAATTGAATTTATCCATTGATCTGCGCCCGTTGTTTCCTCTGCAACAGGATCCTTCACAGAACTCACTGCTTCGCTCTGAACATCTTCAGCAATACGGGTCGGAATTGAGATTTCAAAACGAGAGCCCTTGCCTGGCTGACTGTATGCTTTTATCTCCCCGCTCATCATTTCAACCAGCTGCCGGGTTATCGAGAGCCCCAGTCCGGTGCCTCCATACTGACGGGTAGTAGAGTGATCCGCCTGCTGGAAAGCCGTGAAAACCCGCTCGCACTGATCCCTTGTCATTCCAATCCCCGTATCCTGAACTGACAGCACCAGCCTGTCTCCTTCAGTCACTCTGACGACGTCTCCATAGAGACAGATGCTGCCACTATCGGTAAACTTAAGGGCATTACCCATTAAATTAATGATAATCTGTCGTATACGAGTGGGATCACCATAAATAAGACGAGGCGAATCCGGGTGAAGTTCAACCGATAATTCCAGATTTTTTTCTCCGGCCTGAATGGTAAAGATATCAAGACATTCCCGAAGCACTTCATAAAGATCAAATTCAATAAACTCCAGAGCCAACTCACCCGCCTCAATTTTGGAGTAATCAAGAATATCGTTAATGATCTTAACTAACCCTCTGGCGGAAGAGTGAATCGTTTTTATGTAGTTCAGCTGTTTAGGCGGCATCTCTTCTAACTGCAGTAACTCAGCCATTCCGATAACGCCATTAATGGGTGTACGTATTTCATGACTCATATTGGCCAGGAAAGCACTTTTATAATCACTGGCCATTTCCGCTTTTTTACAGGCTTCATCCAGTGCTTTCCGCGTTTTTTCAAGATCTCCAATAGTGTCGTACAGTGACTTCTGGGCAGTATTAAAACTTTGGGTGACCTGATTATACTGAAAACCCACCTGACCTATCTCCGAATAAGGCTCTACGCGAACCTCCCGGGAAAAGTCACCACTGTCCTGCTGGCTTTTCATGTCCTGCAGCAGGTCATACATCTCAGTTCTTGCCCCATGTTCGGTAAAATTGAGCCCAGCTTCCTCGCCATCGGAACTCACCCGCAGAGGGACTATGTAATTGTACAGCTTCAAAAAAATCCATGCTGTACCGACAGCCCAGACAGCAATAATCAGGGTGCCCCTGAGCTGAACAAAGAACCATTGCAAGCGACTCAATGAGTCAGGAATGGCATCGGTAACGGCAAACAGGGCTACCGCCAGAGTTCCCCAAATCCCCGCGATCAAATGAACCGGAATGCCCTCTACCGGGTCATCAATTTTAAACTTGACCAGAAATGTACTGGCAAAATAGGCAAGAAGGCCACCACAAAGCCCCACCACCACGGCCGAACCCGCTGAAAAAATGTCGCACCCGGCAGTGACACTGACCAGACCGGAAATAATGCCATTGGCGAGGCTAAGAATATTCAGCTTCTCCCCCTTCACTAACTCAAGCGCCAAAACACCAAATCCCCCTGCGGATCCAGCGATCGCGGTATTCATAAGCACCGTCGGAAGCCGGGAAAGGTCACCTAATACAACACTGCCCCCGTTAAACCCGAACCAGCCAAGCCACAGGAACAGATAGCCCAATATCGTTGTCACCATACTGTGACCGGCAAACCCTGCTGACAACTTTTCCAGATAGCCCATCCTTGGGCCAAGAACCATGACCGCCGCTAATGCCACACCCCCACCCGTCACATGGACGACCGAGGAACCTGCGAAATCATAAAATCCCTCTTTTTCCAGCCAGCCCACCTGCTCCCCCAGGTACAGCCCACCCCAGACCCAGTGCCCAACCACCGGATAGATAAAAAGGGTAACGATCAATACAATAACCAAATACCCCTTAAGAGAGCATCGCTCAGCTACAGGGCCGGAAACAATCGTAACGGCAGTAGCAGCAAACATGGCCTGAAAGAGAAAAAACAGAGGCTTAAACATATCGTCCGGAGGAATATAAAGCGGAGATAAGCGACCAATAAGGCCAAAATAAGAACTGCCAAACATCATGGAATAACCAAGCACCCAGAATAATAAAATAACCAGCATCAGATCCAGGAGATTTTTGGCGGCTACATTGATACTGTTTTTAGATCTGACAATACCGCTTTCCAGACACAGAAAACCAATCTGCATCAACATCAACAGTCCCAAAGAAATAAATAAAATAAGGTATCGAATAGCTTCAGCAGACATTTCCACATCCCTGTACCATGAATCCTGACCATCAGATCTTTTGCCCGATGCCTCCTAGCTATTTAAGTCTAGTTGACCGTATGTTCCCGATACCCGGAATAATTATTCTCCTGCAAGAGGGCGTCATATCCTTAATCAGATCAATAGCCTACTTATTTGAAATGTTGTTATTTTGTCTACTTACAAGCTCTATTTAATCAGGTTTACATTTAAGACTGTTTTTAGTCACTGTTTAGATAGAAAAATTTTTTTAATTGAAATTCCAAAATAAATACTCTTATGTGTTGAGCTTTTATTCATCGTCAAGCCAGAGTAAAATCACGCCTCAAATTTTCAGCATATTTTCAGGATCTCCTCCATGTCGAATACCCGTGCGTCTCTGGAAGCGTTGTTGCAGCCTTTCACTGAGAAAAATGAAGGTACTCTTGATTACCACGGTCTTCACGGTTTCCTGACGGCCCTGACCATCTGCCCCACCGCGCTTACAGAGCAGGAGCGTAACGAGAGCATTTTTGATGGCGAGGCTGCACTTCCAGAAGCAACAGCCACAGCCTTAAATCAGCTGATTGCCAAAGTACAAACCGCCATTGACCGTGGCTTTAATGATGAAGAGGAAGGCTTCTCTCTATCCTGTGAAGCAGAACTGGAAGATCACGATGACGAAGCACTGGCCAACTGGTGCACAGGCTTCATGGTTGCCCACTTTCTGAATGAAGATGCCTGGTTTACTACCAACGAACAGGAAGCCTGCGAGCTGCTTCTGCCCATCATGCTGGCCTCCGGTCTGTTCGATGATGAGCAGGAGTTCAAGGATATCCTTAAAGACAGCAAGCTTACAGAGGATATGTGCAGCCAGATTCCTGAAGTATTGATGGAACTCTATCTGATCTTTAATGCCCCGGAAGATAAAAAGCCCCACAATACAAACAAGCGCCGCTCATAACCCAATCTAACGGGCAATCAGAAGGCCTCTGGTTGCCCGTTATCAATGCCAGCCTGAACATTGGGCTCACCCAGACTTCAACCCTTCTATCCCTGATCTGTCGGCGTTTGCTAACGTCAAGCTCACGACCAACAATGGGGGACGTACCCCTCTATGTTAAGGCTCGTCTGGAAGACTCCGCAATGTCAGCCTTGTGATGATACAGACTTTTAAACCCTGTCGAAGAACGATGGGCAGCGACATACATACTTACGTTCTTATCTTCTTGCGGCAAATACCCGGTCATTCGACTTTCACCGGTCTGATATCCCGGAAGAATTGCCACTCCCTCAACCCCAGAGAATTGGCTTAAAAAACAGGATTCTTGTCATTATCATTCCTGACTGTCATTAATCTGTCACTACAATGCGCGAATAATTTTATAAACCCTGGATTACAGAATAATGACAGAAGCATTATCAAACAGGCAGACTAGAAGTGAACAAGAATAACTTCTGACAAAACTCAAATCAGCTTTTAAACTGAAAATAAATAATAGATAATTCAAGGATGAAATAAAGTGGATTCCAAACCTGTAAATAGTAGTACCCCAAAAAATGATCACCACTTGTCAAATGACAAAGCTAACAAAGAATCTATACATCTAAATGAAAAAATTACAATTGATGGAAAGGAACATAAAGTCAGCAAACCGGTTATATGGGGTTTAAAGCTCTGCCGGGCATTGCTCAGTGTTTTTGGATTATTTAAAAAAGCAGAAAATTATTTAAAAAATTTGATTGATGAAAATCGAAGCACTCCTCAACAAAAAACTCTTTCAGAAAGGAGTATCACCAAAACCAAAGATGGTAAAGGAGTCACTTCCAAAAGACTTCCCAAAGACAACATAGAATTCAAGAAATTAATTCCATCTACTTTCTCTTCACTAAAAGAACTTCCAGAATCGCTAAACAAAGCATTCCCAGAAAAGGTTGAAGATGAAACATCAATTAATGGTTATCAAAAACTTGCCAAGCAAAGTAGAAACCTGAAGATATCATCATCAAATAGCCTCAATAGCAAAGAAAACACGTCTGAAGAAGCTAATCAATTTAGAAAAACAGCAGTTCCAAAATACAAAGATATTCACTGTCATAAGGACTATTGTCCAGCACCAGGAAACACCTATCATGCAACCAAAATTGCAATGCCACATGGGGACTTTATTGCTGCACAGGGTCCGGTTACAGCCACTGTAGATAATTACATACGGCTTATTAACTCAAATGATGCACCTGTTTCCTTAGCTCTTATTGGGGAAGGTGATTTGAGATATAAAAACGACAAAGAAAAAAATCTCTCAAGGATTGGACCGAAAGAAATAGGGCAACCTCAAAAAATTCCTGAACAAAAAGATAATAATGGAAACGTCATAGCAAAAGCATTTGAAATAGAACTGGTCGAATCGTTTGATATAGCCGATTTGGATTTTCGCATTGATAAGTTCAAGATCGATGGAAAAACCCATTTCAGAGTCAATGAAATGGGTTGGAAAGACCATACCGCCGGCAATCCTGCCAGACTGGTCGCAGTAGCATTGATTGTGGAAAAGCTGAGACAGCATCCTGAAGTAGCAGATAGAGCAGAGCAGCCAATTGTCGTCAATTGTAATGCCGGTGTCGGTAGAACAGGGACCTTCATTACTGCCGATGACACTGTTCGAGAATATTTAGAACAAGGTGGCGAATACAGCCAGGACTTCGATCAAAAAATTCTTTATGCACGGGAACGTAGAAATTTATTTGTTCAAACAAATGGGCAATACAGCACTCTGACAGCTCTGCACCAAAATCTGGCTACGATTGCTGAACCAATAATACATGCTCTCGATATTCGAAAAGAACCGAAGTCTCAAGAGATTCTGAAAAATACACAATCACTAAATGATGATAATATTTCATTAATTTCCGCAAGCAGCTATATTCCAGAGGAATCTACTGATAGCTCTGCGTATGCATCAGTCCAGGGCACTAAACTTTCACGACTATTTACTACATTAAATAAAGCAAAAATTGAAAATGGAAAACTCAATATTGAGAGTGATATAAAAGGTAAACTTGAGAAATTCCCCATAGACAAGCTCCGCGGGCTAATCACTTCAGGCAGCCAAAACTCTTTAACTAAAAATATTACTGACCCCGCCATCAAAGATCATGCTCTTACACTGATCTCAAAAGTGTATGGAAAAAAGAAGGCCGTTAACTATATCAAGCAGCAGAATGAAGACTTGCAAAAAGCAAAAAATAAAATTGAGCAAGAGTACAAAGAAAAAACCGGTGCCACCCATAACACTATAAAAACTGCTGCCTTGCAAGAAATTAACAGGCAAATAACACTCCAGCAACCACCGCAAACCCCCAGAAGAGATACAATCGAAACTGAGAACCCCTATGTAAACTTTCCAGTTAGAAATAGCCGATTATCTTCAGGAGATAACTCGAATTCAACTGGTAAGCTATCGAGACAGGACCACACTACTGCCACACAAAAAGCCCAGAGAGTGGCAAAAAAGAAACCTCCAACCCCTGCAAAAAAAGTTACAGCAAATACTGTAATGAATAAAATCAACGCACAAACCTATCAAAACCGGGATCAGCTCAACACTGACTTGAACAGCATACGAAGTGAAGAGGAATTAAATACACTGAAAGCAGAGTTTTCAAAATTCAAAAATAGAGCCTCCCCCAATGATACACAAGCATGGGAACAAGCAATTCAACATATTTCAAAACTGCTGGGAGGAATGGGTACACCAGGGGCATAAAATCTTGTGAGCCAAACGAAGAAAGCCTCTGGTTCTGTTAAATAATAATTTGCAATAACTCAAACAGAGGCACAACAAGCTTAAGTCAAAATATCCACAACACTCTCCAACTCAGAAATTGTCTGTTCTATTACAATACGATAGTCAGACTTTTTCTGCTTGATAGCATTATGCTTGAGCTGAGTACGGGCACCATCAATGGTAAAACGCTGGTCATAAAGCAGACTGCGAATCTGCCGTACAAGATGTACGTCTTCGTGACGGTAATACCGTCTATTCCCTCGACGAACCGGCGAAAGCTGAGCAAACTCCTGCTCCCAATAGCGCAGAACATGAGACTTTACAAAACACAGCTCACTCACTTCGCCAATAGTAAAATACCGCTTGCCAGGGATGGCTGGCAGATCACTCGTCCTGAGTTCCAAGTCCTGCATGAGATTCCACTCTTGCCTTGAGTTTCTGACCGGGTTTGAAGGTCACAACACGCCGGGGGGTGATCGGGATTTCCTCTCCCGTTTTAGGGTTCCGGCCTGGTCTTTGACTCTTATCCCGTAAATCAAAGTTGCCAAAACCGGACAGTTTCACCGATTGATTATTTTCGAGAGACTGCCGAATTTCCTCAAAAAACAACTCAACCATCTCCTTGGCTTCGCGTTTATTAAGACCAAGCTCTTCATTAAGTCGCTCAGCCATATCGGCTTTCGTCAGGGCTCCCATGAACCAATCCCCTTTTTTGTTTTTCCCATGGTAATAGCTATATCGGTTTTCTCAGTGAAGAAATAACAGGCAATTACCATGGTCTTATTATTTACTCTCTAAAGCCATTGACTGGCGTTTACTGACGCAAGCTGGCATCAAATTCCTGCTTCAATCGCGCAACCACACGATCAACCAGCTGACTAACCTCGTCATCCTTTAGAGTGCGGGAAGGATCCTGTAAGGTCAAGCTCATAGCGAGACTCTTGCAGCCTTCTTCAATGCCTTTACCCGCATAAACGTCAAAAGTATTGACCCGACGCAGCAGCTCACCGGCCTCGCTTCGAATCGCCTGTTCAAGAGCTCCAGCGGCAACGGAATCCTCAACAACCAGGGCCAGATCTCGTCGAACTTCAGGGTATTTGGATAAGGATGCAAAACGAGTCACCTTACCTTCAGTCACAGCCTTCAGGCTCAGTTCTACCAGATAAACCGCACCGGGCATATCCAGCTTTTTCACCAGCGAAGGATGAAGTGCCCCCATATGACCAATAACATTTCCGGCCCGCACAATCTCAGCACACTGGCCCGGATGTATGGCAGGATGCTCTCCTTTACGGAAAACAAACTCATTACCCGCCTGACCAAGGTCAAATACCGCTTCAAAATCACCCTTCAGGTCAAAGAAGTCTACGGACTCTGCTTTGCCCTGCCAGCTCTCTGGATAACGACTACCGGTAATTAATGCCGCCAGCATCGGTTCCTGCCTGAGTTCATCTCCTTCTTTAACAAAGGTCAGGCCTGTTTCAAACAGTCGAACCCTGCTTTGCTGACGATTCAGATTGTATCCGGCGGTTTTCACCAGACCTGGCAATAGCGTTGTACGCATGACCGAAAGGTCACTGGCAATGGGGTTCGACAACGCAACGGCTTCACCCTCAGGATCAAACAGCTTATGCAGTTCTGGCGCAATAAAACTGAAACACACCGCTTCCTGATAACCACGGGCCGTCAATGCACGACGAATGTCTGATTCCTGAACCAGAGACTCATCCACCTGCTTCATCTTTAGCTCAGCAAAAGGTGTGCTCTCAGGCAGATTGTTGTAGCCGTAAATACGTCCCAGTTCTTCTATCAAGTCTTCTTCTATGGAAATATCAAAGCGCCAGCTGGGAACAGAAACATTCCAGCAACCATCACCAGTAGAGACTAAACCAAGACCAAGACGCGAAAGCAGTGCTTCAATATGACTGTCTTCAATAGTCATACCCAGCAGTGAAGTCACTTTTTCAGAACGAAGCCTTACTTCACATAGCGCAGGCAGGTGAGCTTCGCTGGCCACTTCAGTAACCGGACCTGGCTCACCACCACAAATATCCACAATCAGGGCAGTCGCCCGTTCAATGGCCTTTTTCTGTAACTGGAAATCAACGCCACGTTCAAAACGGTGGGAAGAATCAGTATGCAAGCCGAAAGAGCGTGCTTTACCTGCAATGGTGATGGGGTCGAAAAATGCACTCTCCAGGAAGATGTTCCGGGTATTTTTATTAACTCCCGAACCTTCACCCCCCATAACACCGGCAATGGCCAGCGCTTTCTGCTCATCAGCAATCACCAGAATATTGTCGTTCAGTGTTACTTCCTGACCATCCAGCAGAGTCAACTTCTCCGCTGCTTTTGCCATCCGTACATGGATACTGCCTGAGAGGGAATCCAGATCAAAACCATGCATAGGCTGACCCAGCTCCAGCATGACATAGTTGGTCACGTCAACAACCGGATCAATGGAGCGAACACCTGAACGACGCAGGCGTTCTGTTAACCACAAGGGCGCGGGACGGGAAACATCCACACCACGAATAACACGACCTACATAACGGGGACAGCCCCGGGGAGCATCGATACGAACCGGGAACGTGTCATCAATAGCAGGTGCCACTTCAGCCACTTGTTCTTCGGTCACATCCGCCAGGAAGTTTGCGCTGACTTCACGGGCCAGACCGGCCATGCTCAAACAGTCACCCCGGTTAGGCGTCAGGTCCACATCAATAATCTTGTCATCCAGGGACAGATATTCACGAATATCCTGGCCAACAGGTGCATCCAGAGGCAGTTCCATCAAACCATCGGAAGAGTCTGCCATGCCGAGTTCTTCTTCGGCACACAACATACCGAATGACTCAACGCCACGAAGCTTTGCTTTCTTGATCTTGAAGTTGCCGGGCAATACCGCGCCCACGGTCGCAAAAGGCACCTTGATGCCGACGCGGGCATTAGGAGCACCACAAACTACCTGGAAGGATTCACTGCCGGTGCTGACCTGAGTCACACGCAGTTTATCGGCGTCCGGGTGCTGCTCACAGGCAACAATTTCACCCACCACAACACCGGCAAAATCACCGGCAACGGACTCAACAGTATCAACTTCCAGCCCGGCCATGGTGATTTTGTCCACCAGCGCCTGAGTATCAACCTCAATATTGACCCACTGCCGCAACCACTTTTCACTGAATTTCATGTTATTTACTCAATCCTGCCGTTCTTTAAAATTTGAAGATACCGCTTGCTATTGCTCAACCGTTCTCAACG
>NZ_JAVRMB020000385.1:0-9425 GCF_031844845.1 Endozoicomonas sp. | reverse complement strand
GGTTGCGAACATACCCTGGATAAAATGACCGGCGTAGGAGTTGTCACCTTTTGAGGCCAGCCAGGTACTGCTGTTGCTGGATAACTGTATTTCAAAAAGCCCCATCATATTGGCGGCAAACAGTCCGGTCACCAATACCATTGCGCCGATAAAGTAAGGGTTTTGAAACTGAATGCCCCAGCCCAGTGCCTGGCCTGATAGCTTTAATACGGCCAAAAATAATGCCAGCAGCCAGAAAGACACCAGAATCCCTGCGGCAGACGCCAGAAACTGTCCTCGAATCTGCCGTTTCCCCAGACCTTTTGCAGAAATAACACTGCTCAGTTTCATCCCCAGTACCGGAAGCACGCAGGGCATAATATTCAGAATCAAACCACCCAGCAGGGCGATAGCGATAATGGTGAAAAAACCTTTACCGTGGCTGTCTTCTATTGGCTGGTTGTCCGGTCTTGTAGAGAGTGTTGCACCGAGTGCTGTGGCAAGGTTCTGGTCAGTTACCACAAGAGGCAATGTCTGGTTATTCAGGTCAACGGGTTCGAGCCAGTTGCTGACTTTGAACGACGCTGTAAGGGTATTACCCTGCACATGGATATCAGGAGAATGAAAAATAAAGTTCTGCAGTTTATCGCTACTGCCATCCACAAAAACGTCCGGGTTTATCCAGCCCTGTGGTTTGGTGATCTGGAATATGGCGGTCTCCTCAGCCTTATTCCAGAAAGCGCCCAGAAGCTCAACGGTGGTTGATGGTCTGGGAACCTGGCTGATTCCCTGGTTATATAAATGCAGTGCCTGTTCGGAGAGATCAGGCTGATCAGGCTGAAAAGTCAGGCTCAACTCATAGTCGTTAAGCACGCAGATATTGGTGCATGACGGCATGGTCAGCTTGCCAAGAAACCAGGCTGGTTCTTGCATATCGTTGATATGAAGGGTCAGCGGGAAAACCACTTGCCCTTTATAGCCCAGGGTTTCCACGCCCAGAAAATCGTAGCGCCCGGGAACAGGCCAGTGCCACTCCACCTGGTTCAGGTTTTCAGACTGACTCCAGTCAAGACTGGGGGCAACGCCACCTTCACCGGGGGAACGCCAGTAGGTTTTCCAATCACCGGCCAGCTGAACTTCCAGCAGGCCTTCAACGGTTTTAGCCTGTGGGTCGGTTTGTCCGGTCAGCATAAAACGTACGGACAGGGGTGGATGTTTTGGATCGGTTAACCAACCAGTGCTGACTTCACTGGCGGAAGCCATTAGCGACAAAAATGACAGCAGAAAAATGCTCAAAAATGATAGAGCAGCAGCCAGAGGCTTAAGAGGGTGTTTCAATGTCACATACTCCAATAGACACAAATCGACAACGCAGGCTCAGAGACCAGCGAACATTCAATGGTTAGCGATTTCAGTTGTGTCTATTCCCGGAACACGCACAGCACCAGATGATGCCTCCTGCGGGGAATAATGGGTTCTGTAAGGGAGGGAAAGGTAGTCCTGTTGCCAGCACAGAGCCAGGCAAGGATAAGTAATAACAGGGGGATCAACAGAATCCCGGGCTCGATCAGCTGTGACTTGGCCTGAATCAAGTGATTACTCAGTTCACACTCGGTATCCGTGGATTCAGAAGCATCCTGCTGGTGGTCAGGGTGATTAGCTTCAGAAGAAAAAAAGAAGCCACTGGTAAAGTGGTCAGCCTTAAGCGGGCAGGTGGAACCAAACCCGGCCCGCTGCCACAGGCAGACAGCCAGCACCATACAGACCAGCAGTATGAATCGCCGGGCAATGAACTGTTTTTGAGGCTGGCTGAAGCGTCTGCTGACCAAGTCTGGAATCCTTCTCTGAATGATGCTTTAGAATAAGTGATTTTATCGATTATTGCAGTACAGGCTGCTGGGTAGTCTGGCGTTGATAGCAATCTTTTCAATAAAACAAGCATGCAGTTTTCATTAGACACTCTACTCTGTTCTGTGATCAGGCAGCGCTATTACGTTTAAGTAAGGTGTTGGGGGTTTTCATATAAAAAAATCAAAGACTTCACAGGTAGTTAAAAATGGACTCAGGATTAGACGGTTTCAGCGCGCTTCAATCTACATCCAGTGTCGAAACAACGGTGAACCATGCTGATGATGCTGAAGGCTCTGTTGCTGTTAACCGCAGAAACCCTGGAAGAGCCTGCAAATCATGCTTTTTTTGTTGCTGAAGAACGATTATTGGATGTGTCAGAGATGTCAGAAATTGCTCATCACCTGTTAATTATTACAGCGGCATTGGTGAGAGTGAAGCTTGCGGTGTCAGGCAACAACACAAAGGGCTGCGTCAAAGGATTTTCGAAGCCATTGGATGCTGTGGTTCTCATAACAAAGACCAGGGCAATGCTTTTCGGGCTAAATATCAATTGGAATTGATTTCAAAGTTGTCACCATTGTTTTCTGAAGCAGACCAGAGAAGTATTGATGAGCTCAAAAGTGAAATTTCAGCTGCTGAAGTAAGTGCTTTCAACAGGGATGATATCTCAACTTCTGATGTTGATCACAGGCAGACCACTTATCCCAATGAAGTAAAAGCGCTTAAAAAAAAGTTAGAGAAAACGCTGGATAAAATATCAAAAAGTAACACGATAGAGAAAAGTGGAGGAAACTGTTTGCCAGCAACGCTTAAGGATCTTTCCGGCTGTCTTGACTCCTGTAGTCTCGAGGATTTAACGGGGTTATGTGAAATGATTAAAATTCCTGGTGATTTAATCAGGCTTTTTAATAGCAAGTTGTTGAAAGTGCAGTTGATGGTATTTATCAAACAGCAGGAAAAGGGTTTGTTTAGAACGGTGCCTGGGGGCAGTGACTTCAATGCTTTCTGCAAATTATTTGAAAAAAAACTACTGACAAAAAGAAAAGGGGGAATGGGGTACTTATTCTCAATAATTCCAGGGTTCTGGCCAGTTATGTTAAACAACAGCTTCGTGATAAGTATCGACTAACGGGTACAGAAAAGGAGATATATGAAAAGGCACTGAAAACGCCTGTTGAACAGGCTCTGTGTGCGGATGTTCTGGATATTGTTCATTATCAATGTGAGGCTTCTAGCCAGATCTCAGAGACGCAGGCTGATGAAGGCCAGATGTTGTCACTCCCGAGTTTTGCCAAGGTTATTGGTCTCAGTCTCTATGGGGGCTATAGCAAAGTGCCGAAGTTGCGAAAAATGAGCTCTGAAGATGCAGATGCTCTGCAAAAGGAACTGACAGAGAAGCCAAAAATCAATGGCGTAAAGTCTCTGGAAACATTTATGGAGGTTTGGCCTGAGGTGAAAAAAGAATGGGCCGGGCAAACAGAATCTCAATAAAGCGACCCTGCTGCACAGGAGAAAATGGATCAGGCCACGGCTTCACGGATATCTACCGTGTTATCTTCTGGCTCACCGGATTTCTGAATATCCTGAAGCACTTCAGGCTTGCCTTTAAAGGCTTTGGCGAGAATATCCTTATTACGGGACATCAGCAGGCCGATCTCTTCTGCCAGCTGTTCGTTGATCTCGAAATGGGCTTCCAGCATGCCGGTGATACCATCGGCCAGCTCGAGCATACGATCGTGTTCTTCCGCGGCTTTTTTATCAGTAAACATGCTTCCGTCCCGGTCAACTCGCCACATGGGGGTAATGGACATGGGCTTCCTCCTGTATTAGGTTATGAGTACTGTATATAAGTACAGTACTGTTGTCCAGACGGATCCATCCATTAAGCCGAACAAGTGTAGACTCATTCGGCTTTTTTAGGTTTTATTACCGGGAACGCTGTTTCGGATGGGGACTGAAGCGTCTGGCTCCACCTTTTACTTTTTTGGCGAGCACTTCATTTTTCTTCACTCGATCTTGAGGTTTCTTGTGGAAGCTCGGTGCAGGTGGCAGGTCAACCAGGGCGGCAAGGGTATCGATATCCTGCTTTTCCAGCTCCTGAAACTGACCCTGACGAAGGCGCTCAGGAATAATCAGACTGCCAAAACGAACCCGCTTCAGGCGGCTGACTTTCAGGTCCTGGGATTCCCACAGGCGACGAACCTCACGGTTTCTGCCTTCCAGAATACAGACATGAAACCAGTGGTTGATACCGGTACCGCCAGAATCCACGATATCGGTAAAGCGAGCCTTACCATCTTCCAGTTCAACACCTTCAAACAGATTTTTTACATTCTGCGGGGTGACGACACCCATAACACGCACTGCGTACTCCCGCTCAACCGTGTTAGACGGGTGCATCAAACGGCTGGCCAGTTCACCATCGGTGGTAAACATTAATAAGCCGGAGGTGTTCAGGTCGAGCCGGCCAATGGAAATCCAGCGTTCGCCTTTCAGCTTGGGTAATTTGTCAAAAACCGTCGGTCGTCCTTCTTTATCAGAACGGGTGCAGATTTCACCTTCAGGTTTGTTATAGGCGATAACCCGGCGAATACCGGCGGCATAAGCGTCCAGCTTTACCGGTCGACCATCGACGGTGACCGTATCGAAACGGGAGGAACGATCGCCCAGGGTTGCTTTGTTACCATTGACCGAAACCCGGCCCTCGGTAATCCAGCGCTCCATCTCACGGCGCGAGCCAAGGCCAGCACCCGCCAGGATTTTTTGCAGCTTTTCGCCCTGCGGAGGGAGTGTGTCTTCAGTAGTCATGTGATATTGGCGGTGTGACCGCCCAGTGTCCAATAAGAGGACGGGCAGTATAACGGCAGGTCAGGGTACAGACAATCCGGTTGAGCCGCAGTGTCTGTCAAAGAGGTGCAAGGGGGCGGCGTTGGTAAAATTTTAACCTCAATGAAGGCCAGGGTTGCCATTTACCCAAACGCCCTGATAAAGGCAACCACCCCGGTAAGACGTAGTGGGCTTTTCAGTATATCAAAGTTGGATTCCCCATGATCTCAGGCCACGTAGGGCGAACCAGGGTTGCACGCTATTTTGCAACGAGCAGCTTCAAATGCAACCGACAGACATCATGACTAAAAAACGGGAACTTTTTCTTAAACGAGTGATCACAATGTTAGATGGCGAATGATCAACTACTTAGGAACATAATGGTATTAATACAATGACTGTAACACCTGTCAATAATACACAAAAGTACTATTTACGTGCTGATCAGTGCCATAACAGTGGTGATGATGAAGGGTGCAGTAATTCTAAGTGGTCCTGTAGAGGTATTGATGATCAACACAATAAAATGCCAGCTAATGATACTTTATTGTCTAACGGTGTGCTTGCTCGACAAAAGGCCAGGGGGGTTGAAATCGTTGAAAATGAGTCTTTTCAGCGGATGCCTCGCAAGTCTAACGTGAATCAAAATAAAAAACCTGATGACTTGTTTATGGAGTTTGAAAATGATTTTGAGTTTACGATAGACGAGTGTAAAGCCATGGGTATCAACTATAAGGAATGTCAATTGCCTGATAAGCCTGATAAGAAGGGCGATCAAAAAAACATTATTTCCAAAAAGGCTTTCGATTTTGCCAATCCGGATAAATCTAAAGCGCTTGATAGATTCTTCAACTATGTCCGGGACATATATGGGCTTTCCAATAAGTCAGTAAATGAATGTCCTGAAAAAGTAGAATTGATTGATCATAGTCTGAAAAAAATGATAAGTGAAATGGGCGCGCTGACGGACGAGAACCGCACCGCATGTATTGCCAAATCTTTCAGTAATTCAGTTTTTCAAGATGCTCTGAGGCAAGCCCTGTCGGATGTTGATAAATCCATTATTGAGAATCTACAGGGATTAGCGGCATTTAATTTTATGATAATTGAAGTGAATGCGTTGGCGAGAGACTCAGGTATTTCGAGCTTAGAAGCTTCGGGAGCTGATGATTCTGACAGTGGCAAGTTTATGCCATTCGAGCAGTTTAATAATAAGAGGTTACAAAAAAAAGTCGACATAATAACATGCGAGAATGAGGAGAGTCGTGAAGAAATAAACAAACTTAAGGAGGTGGTTGAAAAAGATGAGCAACTAAATTTCAATGGTGGAAAGATGTTAGAAGATTGTCCGTCAATTCTTGGTATTCAAAATATGAGTGACGATATTACTATTGTCGATACCATCTTGAAATTCGTAGAAGCTTTTAATAGTGAGGATGCGAAAGGTGATCTTAATTCATTTCTTCAAGATCGGTGTGCTGAAAAATCAAAATGTATTATAAAAGACCTGGAACAAGTGTTGCGCAAGACAATGACACGTTGTGATAGTGTGAAACGCTTTTCAGAAACGGTAGTTTATCGAAAAGTTGCTGAAGTGATCAAGCCGCCATCGGTAAGGAGACGGACAAAACTTTTTAAAAATAAACCGATATCGGATAGTAATGCGGTTAATGGGAGTCCTGTCGAATGGACCAGATTCCAGTTGAAGGAAGAGTTCAGAAAGGCATTTAAACAGCATACAGATCAACAGGCAATGTTTGTGTATACACACTCGGATGATTTTTTAAGACTCTTTAAACTGGAACAATACCCATTTAAATGGAGTTATGATGGCATGCGAAAAGCCACTCCGGCTGACAAGATTTTTGGGGTGATGGCTCAGACTTTGTATGATCGGTTTATCGGAAAACCAGGCCATGTTCCGCCTAAAGAGTCAAGGTGACAGGGTGCTCTTACGGTAGACATTAAGCACTATCCATTAATTTCAGGGGCTACAGAACCGCTTTAACCACGAAGAACACGAAGAGCACTAAGGAAGGAAGAAAAGCTATTCTTTGTGCTCTTCGTGTTCTTCGTGGTTTCAATGCAAGATTAAAGGATAAATAGAGAATAAAAAAGATAGTTAGCGTGCTGAGATAAATCGGCAAAAGATTGAAGGTGAGGATCCTTCATCTGGTAAGGTTCAGCCTAAACAGCCGTTTCTGTTGTGGAGTTCGGAGGGTTTCCACTCTCGGGAGCTTTCAGGTAATCACTGGCAGCCTGATTCCGACAGCCACAAGGACAGATTTTGGCTTAACCCATATGAGCAGTCACTTCATACTCGCCCGGTTTGCCTGGCTCAAACACCTGTTGTTCAATGCATTTGACCGGATCAACATCGAGAAGAGATGCTTGGCAGCAATGGCACTGTTTAACGGTGTAGTACTCAATGTAATCGGGGGTATCGACTCGTTTAAAACACCCTGATGCCCTTTTTGCCCCCCGGCTTTGTTACCAGATGATGGTCTGAGGCTTTTGGGGTTAGGCTTTTCCTGTGAAGAGTCAGAATTTTCCGAGGATGAAGAATCTTTCTGGGAATCACTGTTTTTATTAGTCTCCTGAAAGGTTAAAACCACCGGCTTTAGCCGGTCAGCTTTAGCCGGTCAGCTTTAGCTATGATGGTTTCCTCTCCCTACGGGATGTAATTAAAAGCGCCCCAAGGCACACGCGGCTGTCATTGTGTACATGGACTGTACAATCCATCCGGCAGGGATAGCCAACCGTCAGGCAGTCACCTCCCTGTGGATGGATCCTGTACAATCTCGGTAATTGCTCCTGCATTACTCTACCTCCTGCATCCATGCAGTCGCCTGTACAGGATGACAGCAACCAGGGAATCAAGAGGTGATGATAAATTTCAGGAGTGAAGGTTAGCGATAACGCGTCTTTGACGCGTATCCGGACTTTCAGTCCGTAACACCAAACCACCTGCTTTAGCCGGTGGTTGTTGAGTTCTAATTATTTCTAATGGCACTTACATAAAGTATTTGAAATGCTGGCTGTGACGGGTATGGCTTGTCCCATTTGGCGACAAATTTATTATTCCGGTAAATAACCTGCAAAGGCATTAATGGCAGGCTTGGGTATCTTGCCTTCAGAGTCTGGCTTTAATACGGGAAAATGTCCCACTATTTCCCTGATATTTGCCTCCAGCAAGCCCATCTTGCCTTTTACTACAGAACTATCGTTCTTTATTTGATTAAATTCTTTTTCACGGGGTCCCTGACCTATGTACAACACGGGTTTCCATGGAAGTGTCGAGAGTGTTTTTTTAACCTTTTCCAAATCTTCCGCTGTCAGCACTGGCTTCATTACCTCTAAAAGGTGATCCTGAGCCCACAACGAATGAGTTTTACCGTTAATAAAGTTCGCTACCTCACGACCCGCTTTATAAATACTGGCAGTACCTCGCTCTGTAGTAGCTTCATCATAGGTAGGCAGGTGTCCGGGAACACGGTGCCGTGCAAAAATCCCATCCACCTGCTCCTGCAGCTGTCCCAGGATATAGCTATTGCTTTGTTGATAACGCGCCATTTGTTTCGTATACAGAGCCCTTGCTTCACGTTCATTCCGGGCCTGTTCTTCCGGTAAAAAAACCTTAAGCTCATTAAATCGTTGTTGATGGTGAGCAATCTGCTCCCTGTAATTGCTAATGCAGGAATAATCCCTGTGGAGTTGATTAGCCAGCTTATCCCTTAACGCCTGGATACTCTCTTGAGTCAGGGGTTTCAAGCTGCTGCTCAGCATATATATGCCACATGCAGCGGTGGTCACTCCTGCTGTCGCGCCACAAAGTATGGGATGCTGCTGGATGGCGTCTTCAACCTTCTGCACCCCACGCTCTAGAAGCGTCGTCCCCGCAGCCAACCCCGCAGGTAATTTTGACAACAGCAAATCACCGGCTATAGCCCCCACTCCTGCCGATCCTGCCACCACTGCTGAGCTGGTTAGCCAATTAACGCAAGTGCCCCTTAAGGGTTCATAACGATAAAAATAACATCGTATACCATGAAAATAGCCTGAGTTCGATCTAACCCCGGCCACAGCGGACGATTCAGGCTGAGATGCCAGATCGCCTTGGCCAGCCACATTAACAGCCTGCATTGGTTGTTTCCTTCATAATACGGATCAGTAAGATAGCTGAGACACTGAATAGTACTAAAAGTTTCATCCCATTCTGCCAGAATTACCTGATAGGTATTATCTGATTAGGTATTAAATGTTGAAAGGCTCCCCCCGCTTATTTTTATATTACGTGCAGAATGAGTGTTCTCGGTGTATTCGCTGATGATCCATTAAACGATCGCAGCTGACTATATCAGAGGTACCACCAACACCCTGTCCAGCAGATCAGACATCCTGCCAGGCCCTGGAGCTATCATCCAGATAAAACAAAGGTTCCAATCGTCGGCAAAAGACAAAAAACAGAATTGCCAGACTGTTAACCGGTACAATAAGCTGGAGTATCAATTGGTTTAAGCTTGGCGGGGATTTGTCCCTTGAGGCACTGGCAGAAATGATTCTGTCTATGGCCCTGAATACATCGAAAAAATAAATCAGTGATCTGTGGGAGAGAATCTGCAGATGGGTGGAATAGAGCTTTTGCTGGGAAGGGTGTCATCACCCATGCTGGAAAATCCCGGGCCAACAGATAAGCAGCTGGACATTATGTTTCAGGCAGCGCTGAGAGCACCGGATCATGCCCGCCTTCGGCCCTGGCGTTTTCTGAC
>NZ_JAVRMB020000384.1:0-19320 GCF_031844845.1 Endozoicomonas sp. | reverse complement strand
CCTGGGCCAGGCATTCGCTGCTGAGGCGCCGCTTTCCTCTTGGAATCCCGGCCCAAGCAAGACGGCCATCATTAACTACGTCAAAGCCGTAACCAGGAGTGATAGCCCGGATTACATCCCCGCCGCCGACCGTATCGCCGTATTTGATAACGATGGCACCCTTTGGGCCGAACAGCCAATGTACAGTCAGCTGGCATTTGCCATTGACCGCATCCATGCCTTAGCCCCCCAGCACCCGGAATGGCAACAACAGCAGCCCTTTAAGGCGGTACTCGAAGGCGACTTGACGACGGCCCTTAAAGGGGGGGAGCACGCCCTTATCGAGATGGTTATGGCCAGCCATGCTGGCATGAGCAGTGAAGCCTTTACCGAGCTCGTCAACCAGTGGCTGGCCACTGCGATCCACCCGACCACCAAACGGAAGTACACCGATATGGTCTACCAACCTATGCTGGAATTGCTTGATTACCTGCGTGTGAACGGTTTTCAGATCTATATTGTTTCCGGCGGTGGCATCGACTTTATGCGCCCATGGGTGGAAGCGGTATACGGCATTCCCCCTCAGCAAGTGATCGGCTCTAGCCTGCAGGTCAGCTACGATTACAACGACGGTAAGCCGCAAATAATCCGTCAGGCGAAGATAAACTTTATCGACGACAAGGCGACCAAGCCAGTAGCGATCCATTACCACATTGGCAAACGTCCAGTCTTCGCCTTCGGTAACTCCGATGGCGACTGGCAGATGCTGCAATGGACCAAGGGCAGCCCTTACCTTAGCTTCGCCGGCATAGTTCACCACACCGACGCCGTGCGGGAATGGGCCTACGATCGGGAGTCAAAGACAGGTCGCTTAAATAAGGCGATGGATCAGGCCAGGCGTGATAACTGGACCCTGGTAGACATGAAGCAAGAGTGGCGGCGGATTTTCCCAACCGTTAAATAAATTTGTCATTTCAACAAACGCTGCCCGCAGCCCGCCTCCCGAAAAAGCCGAGTCCGCATGTGCTTTTGCGGGAAGCGGATAGCGGACAACGGTTTTTGCAAGTCCCAGTAAAATACGGATTTTATTATTGGGCTTCCTAATGGAACCCATATGGAAAACATGTACTAAAATAATACCGTTTTCACTGAAGTTGATGACTGTCGTTTAATTCAACAGGTTGTCAGGAGAAACAAGCATGAACCCAATGATCCGGAAGCTGCTCAAGTGGCTGGCCAGTGTCGGTGCGATAGCGGCCTTAAGCCTTGGCAGCATGTGGTCAGCTGCCGCGGCCAAAAAGCCCAACATTCTTGTTGTCTGGGGGGATGACGTCGGGATATGGAATATCTCTGCCTATTCCCGTGGCATGATGGGTTATCAAACCCCCAATATCGACAGGATTGCCAGCGAAGGCATGATGTTTACTGATTACTATGGTGAGCAATCCTGTACAGCGGGGCGTTCTTCTTTTATCACCGGCCAGTCGGTGTTCCGTACCGGGTTGTCCAAGGTTGGTCTGCCTGGTGCAGAACTGGGCATGCATGAAAAAGACATCACCATAGCCTCAGTGATGAAAAATCAGGGTTATATGACGGGGCAGTTTGGCAAGAATCATCTGGGTGATAAGGATAAGCATTTACCCACCAATCACGGTTTTGATGAATTTTTCGGTAACCTCTATCACTTGAATGCCGAGGAAGAGCCGGAAAATCGCGATTACCCGAAAGATTCTGGGTTCCGCAAGAAGTTTGGTCCACGGGGTGTCGTTCATTCCTATGCCGATGGCAAGATCGAAGATACCGGTCCGTTGACCAAAAAGCGTATGGAAACGGTGGATGATGAAACATCGGCTGCCGCTTTACAGTTTATCGAAAAGGCCCATAAAGCCAACAAACCTTTTTTTATCTGGTGGAGCGGTACGCGTATGCATTTCCGTACCCATGTTAAAGATGAGCTGATGAATGACCCCAAGTATGCAAAGTATGATGAATACACGATCGGTATGATAGAACATGACAGGCATATAGGGCTCTTCCTGAATAAACTGGATGAGCTGAAGATTGCCGACAACACCATGGTTTTCTACTCTACCGATAATGGGCCGCATATGAATACCTGGCCCGATGCGGCAATGACGCCATTTCGTGGCGAAAAAAACACCAACTGGGAAGGTGGCTGGCGGGTACCTGCCATGGTGCGCTGGCCCGGCAATATCAAGGCTGACTCGGTATCCAACGATATCATGCACCATATGGACTGGTTACCGACCTTTGCTGCCATGGCCGGTGAGCCAAAGGTTAAAGAGAAACTGCTGACCAAATACAAGGCTATTGGCCGTTCTTACAAAAATCATCTGGATGGATACAATACGCTGCCTTATTTAACGGGCAAGGTTGAAGATACTCCGCGCAAGGAAATCTTCTATTTCTCCGATGACGGGGATCTGACAGCACTGCGTTACAATGACTGGAAGCTGGTGTTCCTGGAGCAACGTGTTGAAGAGACTCTGGAAATCTGGGCTAACCCTTTCACAGAGCTGCGTGTACCGTTAATTTTCAATCTGCGCCGTGATCCTTTTGAACGAGCACAGAAGACATCCAATACCTATTACGACTGGATGCTTGACAGGGCATATCTGCTGGTTCCTGCCCAGACGTACGTGGCCGGGTTTCTGAAGACCTTTCAAGAATATCCCCCAAGACAGAAGGCGGCCAGCTTCAGCCTGAGCGATGTGATGGCAAAACTGCAGGAAAATCCCGGTAGTAAATAAACGATTGTGAACCTTGAAAGCGGATGACCAGAGGGTTGAAATCCGCTTTTTTATGTCATGTATTAAAACCGTTGATAAACAGCACACTTTATTTTTACCCGGCACTGTCATCCTGTACAGGGAATGTACAGGATCCATCCACAGGGAGGTGATTGCTGGTGGCTTTCCCTCCAGATGGATTGTGTACAGTCCATGTACACAATGACAGTGTGGGGGATGGGTGTCAGGGCATCATCAACTGCTTTGATACACAACCCTTTTTTTGTCTGATTAAAACAGGGTTATTTTAAACCAGGCATAAGTTTTCAAGTAAACGGGAAGATGTTTATGTCGCAGGCATTAACGGACATTGAACAATTGATAAGCACCATGCAGCAGTCGGTTGTTGGTCAGGACGATGTGGTAGAAAAAATCATCGTCTGCTTATTGTGCAATGGCCATGTATTGCTGGAAGGCCTGCCGGGCACAGCCAAGACTCGCTCGGTGAAAACCCTGTCCCGTGTGCTGGCTGCCGATCTCGGGCGAATACAATTTACCCCGGACCTGTTACCGTCGGATGTGACCGGTACCGAGGTCTATCATAATACCGGTGACGGTGAGCAGCTGACATTTCAGCCCGGACCGATATTTGCCAATCTGATTCTTGCCGATGAGATCAACCGCGCTCCGGCCAAGGTGCAGTCTGCACTGTTAGAGGCGATGGAAGAACGGCAGATTACCGTCTCCGGCAAGACCTATCCGTTGCCTGAATTGTTTATGGTATTGGCGACGCAGAATCCGATAGAGCAGGAAGGAACCTATCCTTTGCCGGAAGCGCAGATGGACAGGTTTCTGATGAAAGTCACCATCGGCTATCCCGACGATGAGGCAGAGCTGGGCATTATTCGTCTGGTCAGAGGCGAGGAACAGGCCCCGGAGACAGCGGCTGTCTCCATCAGCCAGCAGGTGGTGCAACAGGCGCGGGACGAAATTCACAGGATTCATATCAGCGAAAATATCGAAAACTATATCGTCGCGCTGGTCATGGCTACCCGCAAAACCGGACGTTACCCTGATAGCCCGTTACAGGACTGGATAGCCGTCGGTTCCAGCCCCAGGGCCAGTATCAATCTGGATAAGACTTGCCGTGCCATGGCCTGGTTACGGGACAAGGATTATGTTGACCCCGATGATGTCCGCGCAGTGGTTCACGGGGTATTGGGGCACCGGCTGATTCTGGCCTTTGATGCACTGGCGGATAATATTTCCAGCACCGAGGTGATTGACGAGTTAATCAAGCAAGTGGCCGTGGCATAGGTTGCTTTCAACAAACGCTGCCCGCAGTCCGCCTCCCGCTGCCCGAAAAAGCCGGGTCCGCGTGTGCTTTTGCGGGCGGCGGGTAGCGGACAACGGGTTTCGCAAGTTCTTGGATAGGTGCAGTCATACCGTGATATCCCAATTTCCCAGCTCGACACAAGACCGCCAGGATGCGCGTATCTGGGTGCAGAAAAAGTCCCTGTATAGCCTGCGCTATAAAACGGCCGGGCTAAGCCTTAAATCCCGTCAGCCGGTCAACAGTTTATTGGCGGGTCGCCATGCCTCACGGCTGAGGGGGCGGGGCCTGAGTTTTGAGGAACTGCGCCAATATCGCAGCGGTGATGATATTCGCACCATGGACTGGAAAGTCACTAACCGAACCAAAAAGCCTTATGTTCGTGTTTATAACGAAGAGCGTGAACGCCAGGTGGTGATCTGTATTGATCAAAGCCTGAGCCTGTTTTTTGGTAGCAGCTATAAGATGAAGTCGGTGACCGCCGCCGAGTCTGCCGCACTGGCAGCCTGGACAGTGAATGCCGGTGGCGATTGTGTTGGCGCACTGCTGTTTAATGACAGCGATCAGCACTATCTGAAACCTCGCCGTGGCGAGAAAGCGGTGCTGGAATTTCTGACCTTGTTAAAGGATTACAATCACAGGTTATCGCTGGATACGATCAGCACAGATGACTCTGCAGCCGGTATCAACCGGGCTTTGCAAACCCTGCTGCGACAGCGACCACAAAATCACCTGCTGATTGTTATATCCGATATGCAGGCTATTAATGAACAGGGCATACGCGGGCTGCGTCAGCTCTGTCTGCATAACGATGTGGTTGTGGTGCAGGTCTACGACAAGCTGGAAGAGAAACTGCCTGATACCCGGGGTTTTGTGGTCAGTGATGGCCGCTTGCAGCTGGTCATTGATGCCCAAAAGCCCGCCATACAGCAGGCTTTTGCGCAGGACTTCCTGCAGTTTAATCAGCAGCTCAGGGCGCAATTACGCCGTTATAATATCCCGGTGCTACCGATTACTACCGATCAGGACGCAGATCGCCAGCTCAGGCGTTTGCTGGGCCAGGCGGCATCAGGGGCATCGCGTACTGACAGAGGACGGGCAGGTGACTGATTCCGGCACCCTTCAGTCTGATGCAAGTCTTATGGCTGCAGACGATGTGGTGGTGATGGATGCCACGTTTGGCAACGCCTATCTGGCGCAACATGATTTTCAAGAGATAATTTTGCAGGCACCGGTTTCCTGGTGGCCGCAGACACCAGGCTGGACTCTGCTGTTGCTGGCACTGGTGGTTATTATGGTTGTTCTGGCCGTGAAAAAATGGCGGCTGTATCGTAGCAATGCTTACCGGCGTCAGGCGGTGGCGCAATTGCATGCCATGGCTGATGATATTCGGGCTCTGCCCGGTTTGTTGCGTGCCGTGGCGATAGAGGCCTATGGTCGGGAAAAGGTTACCCCGTTGACCGGACAATCGTGGCTTGATTTTCTTCAGCGCACTCTTCAGCGCACTCTTCAGCGCACCAATGCGCACTCTCCGTTTAGTGGCGCCACCGGCCAGGATTTACTGACGCTGGCTTATCAACCCCGGCTCTTGCCTGCGGAGTCTGCTGGCGAGCTGATTACCGCGTGCCGGCACTGGATTGAGCAGCATGATAAGGGTGTTATTCGGGAGCCCACGGATGTTTGACTTCGCCAGTATCCGCTTCGAGCACCCACAGTTCTTTGTGTTATGGCTATTGCCGTGGTTGATCAATCGTTTTCTGCCCGCCTATCACCACAGCAGTTCGGCGATAAAAGTCCCGTTCTTTCAGCGTCTGGCGCAGTTGTCCGGGCAGACACCCTCTGGTGGGGCGGCATTGATTCGCCGTATTTTATTCCAGCGTATCTGGCTGGGTGCCGCGTGGTTTTTACTGGTGATTGCGCTGGCTAAACCGTTATTGCTGGGCGAGCCTGTCAGTGAGAAAAAATCCACTACAGATCTGATGATGCTGGTGGATTTATCCGCGTCCATGGAGGCAACCGACTTTCTGCTGGCTTCCGGCCAAGCCGTAGATCGATTGACGGCGTTGAAACAGGTGCTGGCCGATTTTGCCGGGCAGCGGGAAAATGACCGGCTGGGGCTGATCGTGTTTGCTGATAATGCCTATTTGCAAGTGCCTTTCACGGCGGATCATGGCACTTTTCTGCAGCTGCTGGATGAACTGGAGATAGGGATGGCTGGTCAGCAGACCCGCCTCGGCGATGGGGTAGGGCTGGCGATTCAGCTGTTTGAAAGCAGCCAGAAAAAGCATCGTGTCCTGCTGGTACTGACTGACGGCAATGACACCGGCAGCCGCGTGCCCCCCATCGAAGCGGCTAAAGTGGCCGCCAGCAAGGGTATCCGTATTTACAGCATCGCCATGGGGGATCCTGCTTCCATTGGCGAGGCGGCACTGGATATAAAGAGTCTGCAACAGATGGCCACAGTGACCGGTGGGTCATTTTATCAGGCCATGAATAGCCAGCAGCTGCAGGCCATCTACGGTGAAATAGACGCCCTGGAACAGGAGCAATATGAGGTCTCGGTATACCAGCCCAGGCAGGATGTTTTTTACTGGCCGCTGGGGCTGGTGGTTGTGGTTTACTGCCTTTTTCATGTGCTGTTGTTGATAAATAATCGGTACCGTTTGCGACAGAGAGACCGGCTTGTGGCGCAGCTGAAACAAGCCGGGAGCACCACCGATGCCCAGTGATTTTCTGCCGTTGCAGGAGCTGACACAGTTCCACTTTCTAAGGCCACAGTTTTTATGGCTGCTGACGGTACCGGTCTTGCTGCTCTGGCTGATAGGACGGTTGAGTCGTCAGCAGCAACGCACTGGCGTCGATATAGCCCCGCATCTACAGCGCGTGCTGACGGTCAGGAACCGGAAAAAAGCCTGGTGGACGCCGGAAAACGCCAGTCTGTTAGCCCTGCTTTTTGCGGTACTGGCAATGGCCGGGCCCAGCTGGTATTTGCAGGAGGATGGCGGTGGCCAGGCCGCTTCTGATGTGATTATTGTTATCTCTCTGGCAGACAGCATGCTGCAGGATGATGTCAAACCCACTCGCCTGCACAGGGCTCAGCAGAAAATAGACGACTTTGTGCGCCTTAAACCGGCCGGTAATGTTGCGTTGCTGGTGTATGCCGACAGTGCCTATCAGGTCACGCCGTTTACGCCGGATGTGGATATCATCCTGAACTTCAGCCGCGTTCTGACACCTTCTATCATGCCGCAGCCCGGAGATGATGCCTCCAGTGTTTTACCGTTACTGGACTCGTTGCTGAAGAGCAGCCCTGAGTTGGATTACCAGCCCTATGTCTTATGGATCAGCGATGGCATCAGCACTGAGGCAACATCAGCCATGACCGATTTTATCCGTAAGCAGGATATGGCCATAGGCTTTTATGGCGTTGGCGGCAATCAGGCAGACAGCACAGACGGTGCCCAGGCCTTTGATGAAATCAGCTTGAAGCAGCTGGCCCAACTGCCCGGGGCTTTTTACCAGCGCTTATCGATATCCGGGCGTGATATAGAACAGTTGCAAAAGCCGCTAATCAACCCCAGGCGGCGGGAATATACGACAGATGGTCAAGCTGCGCAGAAGCCAGAACAGTCATGGCAGGATATGGGCTATTATCTGCTGCCTTTTTTTATGCTGATATTTTTGCTGTGGTTTCGCCGGGGCTGGAGCCTGACATGGTTGATCAATGGTAAAAGTCTGTTGTTGTTGTTGTTGCTGCTGCTGATTAACCCGCTGGTTTCAGAGCGGGCTCAGGCCAATAGTTTTGAATTGCCTGATAACTGGCTTGGCTGGTGGTTGTCGGCGGATCAGCAGGGTCAGTGGTATTTTAACCACGGTGACTATGAAAAAGCGGCGGCGGCTTTTGATAACCTTTTTCACAAGGCGCAGGCCTGGTATTTTGCCGAAGAGTTTGCCAGCGCGGCCAGCGAGTTTGCCAAACTGGATTCCAGGGCCGCTCGCTTTAATCGGGCTAATGCGCTGGCCCAGGGACGCCAATATAGTCAGGCAGTTGTGGCGTATGAAAAACTGTTGCAGGATTTTCCGGCATTCACCGCCGCAGGAGATAACTTGCGTATTGTCAGGAAAATCGTCAGGGAAAATGCTGAGATGGCCGAAAGCCAGCAGCAGGAATCTGAGGACAGCAGTCAGGCTCTGGAGCAGGGCGATAAAGGCAGTGGCGGTGCAGAAGACAAGCTGGGCCGTAATGAACAGTCCGCAGATGCCAGCGCCGATGATGATGCGATGACGGTAGAAACCGACGCCCCGGCCGTGGCAGAAGGTCAGTTGTCGGCGCAGCAGATTCTGGCGGATGAAGCGATTCAGAAACAGTGGATGACATTGGTTCAGCAGGATCCGGCCGACTTTCTGGAAGCCAAATTTCGCATCCAGCAAAGCCGACGCCAATCGTCTGAGGGGAGCGAGCATAAAGGTGAAAACCGCTAAATATTACCTACAGCTATGGCTGCTGGTGCTGGGCTTAAGTCATCACAGTCAGGGCTGTGGCGCGGATATCTTTGCCGAAGCCAGCTTGCCGGTCACGGGCACCATAGCCATCACGCAACAAGTGAAACTGACGGTTGATATATTCAGCCGTCAGGACTTTGCCCGCAGCAGCCAGATTCGCTGGCAGCCGGTTGCCGGCCTGGTGATCGAACAAAAAGAACCTTTCTCAACTCGTTATACCGCGCAGCGACAGGGACATGAATATTTTGTTCAGCAATGGGAGCTGCTGCTGACCCCCCAGGCACCCGGCCCCTACCGATTGCCTGCGCTACAGATTGATGTGTGGGTGCGTGATGATGACGGACAGGTCGCGCTAAAACCGACTGCTGGCATACAGAGCAATAGCATCGAATTCTCAGCCAGCATTCCCGAGGCTATGCAGGGTATAGAGCACTGGTTTGCAGCCACGGCGGTGACGGTTGAACGGTCGTTTGAGCCAGACCTGCTGGATGAGAGTAGCGACAAGCCGGTCATAGGCGTGGGTGATGCGCTATCCAGAACGATTCATATATGGGCGCAGGATAGTGCCCCACGGATGCTGCCGACGTTCAACTTCCGTTCCTATCAGGGCTTGTCGGCTTATCAGAAACCGGCACAGACAGCGGAATCCGTTAATCGCGGTCGCTATACGGCAGAGAAAACCATTCGCGTCGATTATCTGGTTGAAGAGGATGGCCGTTATCAGTTTCCGGCACGGCAGATACACTGGTGGGATACCGTCAATCAACGCCATCAAGTGATAGAACTGGATGAAGTGCTATTGCAGGCAGGTGAAAATCCGACATTGAAACCCTTTGTCTTGAGTGCAGAGGAACAACAACAGCAAAGCCGTCGACGGTGGCTTATGGGCATTGCCACGGGGCTGGCGTTATTACTGCCGGGGCTTGCGGCTTTGGGCGTGTATCGGTATTGGCAACGCCCGCATGTGCAGCAGGCAATAGCGCTTAGACGGCTGTTAAAGGCTGCCTGTGCAGAGGAGGATCTGTTAAAGCAGCAGGCGATGTTTTACCGCTATTTCGATTACCGCCAGTCTGCTGACTATGATGCACAATTACAGAGTTTACTGGCTGGCATAAGTTCTGCCACAACGCGATCTGGTATGTTGACGCAGCTTGCCGCCTTGCAGGCTTATTTATACGCTGAACAGCGCCGGTCTTCGGTGATGAAAGCGGACGCGTTCTGGTCGTCTTTGTTGGCGGTGGTTTCTAACCAACGGGCTCAATCATCACCAGCTGATGGCTTGCGCTTAAACCCTGCAGGAGAAAAACACAAAGCATAATCCTTGTTCTTATAAACCCTGTAATGGTTTTTATTGCTGTCACGGCAGAGGGGGCTGATATGGTAAAAGTTCTGTGATCAATATCTGGCACAGCAGACAGAAGATCAGTTAGTTATCATGGAAAACCACTGGCAAGCTCACAAAATACATCTTCAGCATTACCTTGGCAGTCGGAACGATGACGAAACAGTGGTAAGCGACATTGTATAGGTAGTATGTATCAAGGCGCACACCCAATTTCATACACTGAAATCCGAAGATAGTATGGGGCCTGGCTCTATCGAGTCGCCTATAACGCGATTATCCTAAATTCAGCAGTTGATCTGTGTGACGGGTGCCAAGTACCTGGAACAATGGGGCCGCAGCTTTGAAACCCAATGGCTGATGATTCCCGATAAAGTCGGTCATTACTTACACCGTTGGTGGAATCTGCTTTAGATGTTTCAAAGCGGCCGGTTTTTTTGGGTGGAGTTCCATCTGAAGAGCTGGTAATTGTCGTTTCTCTATTAGCTCTAACAGAGCCGATATCATCCTCAGACACTTTAAACTCCGGATTTTCCCAGTACGCCCATTGAATAAAGCATTGGGATTGGGGTTTATACTTTTTTCAAAGCCGTTTTTCAAAGCCGTTTTTCAAAGCCACCTGTTTTTTTGTTTTGGCAGTTTTTTTTGAAAAGTTCCCTGCTTGATATCTTCTGACTCGTTCCCACGCTCTGCGGGGTAAGCAGTTGATCATTTGTTTTTATATTGCGCATGGCTGATAACTACTAAAAACGACTGAGGCACTATTTATAACAGATTTTACAACAGATGCAGCAGCAAACCATGGGCTGCTTATTTTCGGGCTTCAACAAACAGGGCCTGTCTGTAGAAGCCGGTGAGCGGTTCACCAAAAGAACGGGTTAAATCAGTGGATACTTTTTTAACAACGTCTTCTGTATCCATACCCCGTTCAGTGAACTCATTAAAAAGAGGTGTGCCATATATAAAGCCTTTGCAGGCATCCAGTGCTGGTATGGGGTCTAGCTCTCGTTTGACCACATGGATTGAAATATCAGAAAAACCGGCGCTTTCACACACGGATTTGAGCAGGTCCAGGCTGGAGCAATTATGAGGGATCTCTTGAAATTCCAACGGTTGTGTACCAAAGCACTGACTCAGACAGTGATAAAATTCCTGCCCTAACGGGTTTCGTTCGATGATATCCCAAACACTGAGCAATAATGATCCATCGTCTTGTAATACTCTGTGGGCTTCTGCTAACGCTGTAACCTTGTCTGGGAAAAACATCAGGCCAAACATGGACACCACCACATCAAATTGTTGATCAGTGTACGGTAATTGAACAGCATCCACCGGTTCAAAGGTGATGTTCTTTCTACGGCCTAATTTTTGACGGGCAATGCTTAACATCGATTCGCTGATATCTGACACAATATAGTGTGTATTCCCGGGGAGGGCTGAGGTGATCAATTCCGAGCATGCACCTGTTCCGGCTGCTGTTTCCAACACATGGTTTGGCTGAAGCTTAGCTACTCTTATTGCCATTTCATGAGCGAAGGGTTTGATGTTCAGAGGGAAAATCAGACGATCATAATTTTCTGGAATAGAGTCAGCGAAGGACAGGTCAGGCATACAAACATACTCTTAAGTCTATGATTACAAAGATACCATTTCATACAACTGATTTTCTGACTCTGTGGGTCAGCTACGCATAAAATGAACCTGATACTCACGCTTACAGATTGAAAAGTACTAAATGTAGTAGGTTAAGTTACCAACCGGGGAAAATCTCATATTCATACATCCAGTTTTTTGATTTTGGCAAACTCAACCAGCGCTGATATGAGTGCGTTATTAAAAGCCTGACCCACATGCATTTGTTGCATGGCAATATGATGGGCTGTTGGGGTATTGCTATCCTGGGTGTGGGCAATGTACTCAACTATTGCCTCGTTCGAAGGATCAAGAGCCGAAAGCAATGCCTGCCTTTCGATATCGCCCAGGGTTCCATTTTGTTCTTTTCTCACCAAATCCCAGATAGTGAGGCCCATTAATTGCGTTTGTTGCTCTCTGCCCTTTTGATTCAGAAGGAACTTCAAATTTTCTAACGAGCTTTCATTCTCAAGATGATGTTCTATACCGTAATAATACCTGGATTTGATTAAATCATGCAAAGTTTTAAGTTCGTCCTGACTCTCCTCGTTCAATTTAAGCTTGTAAGAAAAAACTTTAGCTTTTAATGCTTCCAGCGGGTAGCCCATATCAACTGGCACTTGAGTATTGCCCTCGGGGAGTGCAGAGAGATAAGCATGACCTGTTTGCAAAAGAAATGAAGTGGAATTAGCCCCTTCCGTCAACATCGGCAGGTTTGAGGATGTAATCAGATGCTGGAAAACCGGTTTAGGCAGGTCTGGAAGAAGACATAGGCCAACCTTTCCTTGCTGTATTAATTGATCCAGCGGTTGTTTTGCATCTGCTTGTTCCATGTCGATAACGGGAATATTTTTTTCACGGCAGATACTTTGTAATAATTCATCCATCAGTTGTGATTTACCCATACAAATCAGGCTTGCTTTATTCGGTTCTGTTTTTTCAGCGCTTTCTTTCACGATATCAAACCATCGGCCAACGACACGTTCCTTTTGCTTAGAGGTGAGGTCGTGATGATGTAAACCATAAACAACCCCACTATGTACATTGCCTTGTCGGCTTAGAGAGCATATTTTAGCTACATTTTCTGCCAGAGATGAATTCCCCATAGATGACTGTTTAAGCCTATCGTCAATCCATCGTTTTTCATCATCATTGTTCTTAAAATCCAATGCCTGATGGCCCGGCTCCGGAATGATGCTATTGGGTGGCAAATGCAAAGGTACTGCCCTGTGACACGAACCCTTAATGTCGGTACAAAGTGTTTGCAGGTAACTCCCATAACGATAAGGTTTAAGCACCATATAGTTTTTTCCCAGAGTTCCACAATGGCCGTATTTAGTGATTGGATCCACCATTGAGATTGTTAATGGAGGCTCTTTTGCGACATCATCACAATCAAGGATCGTCACCTTAGTGTCTAAAATATGGATGTCCTGGGGAAGCCCGAGAGCGGGATTAAATTCAGGGAGTAATGCAGCTAATTTATGCCAGGCGACCTGACGATTTCTCTCGTATCGTTCCTTTTCAGCCTGACTAAATTGCTTTCGCTCTGCCGGTGTAACTTGTATGGTCTTTCCGGGGTTTATATCATTCGGTGGTGATAGTCGCATCTGAATATGCGGCACCCCCAGATAAGCAAGCGATCTGATCGTATCCACAGCGGCATTTTCATCACCCAGTGACCAAAACTTTTTTGTTGTTTCGCCAGTATAACAGGTAAAGCTGCTGTAAACGCCTACTTGACCAAGCCCCTTAAGCACCGCTCTGGCCTGTTTTTCCTTTTCATGATTGCTAACTTCAACGCTGGATTTCAGATGCAATCCCTGGAGAGTTGTACTTTCCCTTTCCTTACTTTCCCTTGCCTTACTTTGCAAGGGAAGATTGCCTGACAAATTCAACTTTGGCATCCGTGCTCTGGCTCTCTTTAAGTGCAGGTTGTGATCTCCCTCAGCTGCTTCTGAATCGAGCCATTTTTCAATAGATTGCCCTTTCAAAACATTGGGGCCGGGGATTTCACTTATGGTATCAACAGCGTCCAAAGCTCTTTTTAACGGTATATTGTTCTCTGCCTGAGCCGCTGCTTTATTAAAGGGAACCGCTTGAAATTCATGAAACACTTTTTTTCGCAGGCGATGAATTTTTTCATCACCTTTTTGATCACCAGTGGAAAGGTTTGCAAAATAGTCTACGTGACAAAGTTTTTCCTGGACACACGGATAATCCAGCACCTTACTTAAAAACTTTACTTTAACTTCTCGTGACGATTCTTTGTGCTGCATCATCAAATCAATGGGTGTATTATTATTTATGTTTTTGACGATAAGACTTTCTGGTTGCATTTTCACCATTGATAGACATATGTTCAAACTTTGGTCTACGACAGCATAATGAAGTGGAACCCGACCAGAATCATCTCGTATAAGCCAAGCCTCTTTGTCTACGTTTTCAGCATGGATTATCTCCACAAAACCATCCATAGTCGCTGCATAATGTAAAGTAGTTAAGTTAAAAAACAGATCTGATTTTTGGACTAATGCCTTCTTTCCCTGTTCTGTGGCTATTGCCAGCTTAAACAGTTCAGGTTTATTCAGCGCACATAAAATAAAAACCACTGTTCTGTTTTTTTCATCACAAACCAAGAGGCAGTCAGGATTTTTTTCAATTAGCCAGGAATATTTTTCGATCAGATGTATTACGCTCACATAATCTCCTTGCTGAACAGCCTTATCAAGGTCATTAATGATCGACTGATTATTTTGAAAACTCGTACTTTCAGGAAGTAACGCTTCACTTTTGCTGGATGCTTGAGAAACCTTCCGTCGTTTTTCTTTTTCACCGGAGTGACCTGTTAGCGGTTGGCCAGAAAGATAACTAGGTGTACCAGGCTCACGAACGCGTTTGCATTTTCTGGGCAACCCGACACGTTGTTGTCCGGGCGCCTTATCGCTTTCCACTTTTGTTAGTTTGGAAGAGTTGAACTGGTCAGTATTAGCCCCTGTAATTGGTATCATTATCCATCCTTCCGAATAAAATAATCTATCCTGTAACTAGAGAGAGCCCTGCTTAAATAACTTTCCCTTTTATTTCTCTCTATTCCCATGCCGGGGATAAGAGCGAAGTAAAATAACCATGTTATTTCAGGACAATTTCCCAAGTACTTTAATGTTAAATAATTAACCATTAGCTTTCGCATATGGTTTTCTTCGTTTGCACGTTTTTCAGACTGGCAAAGCCACTGTACCAGCACCTGCAAGGCATTAAACTAACCACCTTGTTAGGAATATTGGATTTCATTTAATCAGCCATGGTATTTGTCAACATAGTGGTCGCTTCAACTTAAGCTGCTTTGCTTAGTTGAGGGTTTGTTGGGGCTTTCGACCCAACCTGCGGACACTGGGCAAATAGGATAACGTTATGCTGTGAGTGCGTAGCATGAGTTATCAGTTTCAAGACTGAGGCCTGATACGGGAATTATCGTACCAACCAGAGAGAGACTCTTATTCTTTTTCGGAAAGATGACCTCCAGCAGTTTTTAGAAAAATTCTCCGTGTTAAAATTCGCTGCAAGCGATATCGTGCCGTTGTTGAAGCCTCTCACAATTTTGGTCGCTTTTTTAACGGCCAGATTACTGCCGCCGGTAAAATCCCACCGGCTAAAGTGCTGGTGATTGGTGCTGGTGCTGCCGGTCTTGCTGCACTGGGTGCTGCTGGCAGTAACAGCAGGGTTCGACAGAAACAATTATGGTTGTGCCTATTGTCGAGTCGGGGGCTTTCGTCGGGGCTTTCTTCATCGACATCGTTAATCTGATTATCCTGCAGGCAACATTGGCGGTTGTTGGGTAAAAATAGCGGTCTGACACTTCCCGCCCTAAAGTACCCATAGGACACGAAGGCGAGGGTTCTTGGATCGCTCCAAGAGTTTCCTGTTTCGACGCGCCTTCCCTGGGTAGCAGCCAAGCCGCTATCCCCGTTCTGGTCGCTCCGCAGGCTTAACCTACCGTATGCCCTACGGTAGGTCTGCAGGCTTCTGAGGCAGTCGCAAAACCCTGCTGCCGGTGGAGTGACATCCGGGAAAAAATCTTAATGACCTTCCTGTGATCTTCATCTTCTGGCTCACCTTAATCACTCATCATCAGTTATCTCTCTCTTTTCCCTGCCCCACTTAGACTGATAAATAGCTTTATTATCTTGACAGCATTCAGCGTATGGATGAATTATACTGTGTATAAATACAGTATTGGAGTTTGCCCGGCAATGAAGCTTGCTCCTTTGATCCCTGAACTGAAACCTACAAAATACCCCTATTATTAGAGTCCGACGGCCTGTGGCTTTGCCAGTCCTGCAGCGGATTATCTACAGGAAACACTGTCCCTGGACCAGCTGTTGATTCGGCACCCGGCAGCTACTTTCTTTGCCAGGGCTCAGGGGCCGTCGATGGAAGGGGCGGGCATTTTTAATGAGGATATCCTGATTATTGACCGCTCACTGACCCCAAAACCGGGGGATGTGGTCATCGCCCTGCTGGATGGAGATCTGATGGTGAAACGGCTGGTTTATCAGGGCTAAAAGCTGATGCTTCAGTCAGAGAACCCGGACTATCCACCCATAGTGCTGAATTCTGAACAGAATCTGGATGTCTGGGGCGTTGTCACTGAGGTGGTGCACCGTTTGCGATGAAACCGATCATAGCCTGCGTGATGCCAATGCTTTTTACTGCTCTTGTGAGCAGGTTTTTGATCCGTCCCTGAGAAACCGGGCATTGGGTGTGTTGAGCAATAACGATGGCTGTATTATTGCCAGAACCTGGGAGTTAAAATCCCTGGGGGTTGCCATGGGGACACCGGGTTTCAAGGTTCGTCATTTAGTGGAGCGGGGAGATATCGTGCTGAGAAGTTCCAATTATCCTCTCTACGGCGATATGTCTTCCCGCTTTATGTCGGTACGGGGACAGTTTACGCCTGACCTCGAGGTTTATTCCATTGATGAAGCATTTCTCGATCTTTCCGGTTTTCCTGATGAGCCGCTGGAGAGTATGGGGCAGACAATGAGAGATCAGGTGTATCGCTGGACGGGATTACCCATAGGCGTTGGCATCTCAACCACCCGGACATTGGCCAAGCTGGCGAACTATGCGGCCAAGAAATATCGTGCCACAGAAGGCGTTGTGGATTTAACCAGCCCTGTGCGTCAGCGTCGTTTGATGGATATTACTCCGGTTGGTGAAGTCTGGGGAGTAGGGCGCCGTATTGCCAAACGACTGGAAGCCGCGGGTATCCATACTGGCGGGCAGCTGGTGGGCTGTCAGCGTAAGTGGATCAAACGTGAGTTTTCTGTGGTGTTGGAGCGAACGGTGTGTGAACTTCAGGGCGAGAGCTGTATTGCTGCAGACGATCAGCATAGTGATAACAAACACCAGATTATGTGCTCCCGCAGTTTTGGCAAACGAATCAAAACCATTGAAGAGCTGCACTCTGCGCTGGTTTGTTATATTCAGTCGGGCCTGTGAAAAGCTCCGGGAGCAGAATCAGTTTGCTCGTGAAGCGATTGTCTTTATCCGAACCGATCCTTTCCGCCAGAGTTCCTGGCCAATGGGTGGCAGTATCCGGCTGGCCCTGCCTGAGCCCAGTGCTGATACGCGCCCATGGTTGCAACGGTTAAGGCCAGCACTGGAAAAAATATTCAATGAAGGGTGTGAGTATAAAAAAGGGGGAGTTGTATTACTGGATCTCTGTGGTAGTCACAGTTTTCAGGGAGATTTACTGGCAACTCAATCTCTTCAGGAAAAGCAAGGACAAGACTCGATCATGACGGTGTTAGATGCTGTTAACCATCGTTTCGGTCGGAATATGCTTCGCCCGGCTTCCGTGGGATTTGCAAAGCAGGACTGGCATATGAATCAGCAGTTGCTGAGCCGCTGTTATACTGCCCGGTGGTCGGATCTTCTAACGATCAGAACATAGTTTCATGATTATTTGTGAACACTGCTTCTGATCGTGTTATAACTTCACTTCCCGATTGGCTCCTCTGTTAACTATATTGGCGAGTGACCATGGAACTTACATTGCATTCTGCTACGAACCCCATCGTCTGCGAAGTTGCTGAGCTTTTGATGGCCAGGGGTTGGACCCTGTCTACAGCGGAGTCCTGTACCGGAGGAGGGATTGGTCATGCGTTGACTGCCTTACCCGGCAGTTCGGACTGGTTTGAAGGTGGCGTCATTTGTTATGCCAACGGAGTGAAACGCCGTCTGCTGCACGTACCCGAAGTGATTCTCAATAAATACGGCGCTGTGAGTGAGCAGGTGGCGGTCAATATGGCCCAGGGCGTTCGCAAACTATTGGAAACCGATATTTCTGTAGCCGTGACCGGGGTTGCGGGGCCGGGTGGTGGCACACCGGATAAACCGGTGGGAACCGTATGGATTGCCTGGAGCACGGGGCAGGAAACGGCTGCCAGACATTTTCATCTTGAAGGTGACCGTGATCAGATTCGGGAGCAGACAGTGTTTCAGGCTTTGCAGGGGATCCTGATGCTATAACCTGAAAAAAAATCCGTTTTTGTCGAAGAGATAAATATACTGGACAAATAACCAGTATCTGTTTAAATACACAGTATTACTTTTTAAGCTGTTCCTGATGAAGTCAGAATCGAACTAAGGGCGTGAAGAATGGATGATAATAGAAAAAAAGCGTTAGCCGCAGCACTGGGTCAGATTGACCGTCAGTTTGGTAAAGGCGCCATCATGCGTATGGGCGATCAGAAGCAGGAAGCGATTCCGGCTATTTCTACGGGTTCTCTACAGTTGGATATTGCGCTTGGCATTGGCGGTTTGCCAAAAGGCCGTGTTATCGAAATCTATGGACCTGAATCCTCCGGTAAAACCACACTGACCCTGAGTGTTATTGCTCAGGCCCAGAAGCAGGGCGCTACCTGTGCGTTTGTTGATGCGGAACATGCCCTTGACCCTTTGTATGCTGGCAAGCTCGGTGTTGATGTAGATAACCTGTACGTTTCCCAGCCTGATACCGGGGAACAGGCGCTTGAAATTACCGATATGCTGGTTCGTTCCGGTGCGGTGGATGTTGTTGTGATTGACTCGGTTGCAGCACTGGTACCCAAGGCTGAAATCGAAGGTGATATGGGTGATCACCATGTGGGTCTTCAGGCTCGTCTGATGTCTCAGGCACTGCGTAAGCTGACCGGTTCCATCAAGCAGACCAACTGTATGGTGATCTTCATCAACCAGATTCGTATGAAGATTGGTGTGATGTTTGGCAACCCGGAAACCACCACCGGTGGTAATGCCCTGAAGTTCTACTCCTCTGTCCGTCTTGATATCCGTCGTACCGGTGCCGTCAAACAGGGTGATGAGATTATTGGTAATGAAACCCGCGTTAAGGTCGTGAAGAACAAGGTATCTCCTCCTTTCCGTCAGGCAGAATTCCAGATTCTTTACGGTCAGGGTATCTACCATATGGGTGAAGTGATTGATCTGGGTGTGAAACAGAATCTGATCGATAAGTCCGGTGCCTGGTATGCCTATAAAGGATCCAAGATTGGTCAGGGCAAAGCCAATGCTGCTCAGTACCTCACTGACAACCCGAAAGTGGCTGCTGAAATCGAAGCCCAGATCCGTGATGAATTAATGAACTCACCAGAGAAAGAAGCCGCGAAAAAAGCCGAGGCCGAAGCCAAAAAAGATTCCGGCAAAAAAGATGCCGGCAAAAAAGATCCCGGCAAAAAAGGTGAAGTTGTTGCCGAGAATCTGCAGCAAGATGAGCT
>NZ_JAVRMB020000383.1:0-7172 GCF_031844845.1 Endozoicomonas sp. | reverse complement strand
CGGTTGTTTGGCCAGTTGCTTACGCTCGTACTCGCGAATACGCTGACGACAGTGCTCTAATGTCTGCTGAGTCATCACACTGAGCTGTTCATCTTTCAGTTCACCACCCAGATCAAGAGCAAGACGGCGAGCCGTCTCTTCCATCAGGGCAAAAGCCTGCATGGGCTTTTCCGGCCCGGGCAAACCCATAAACAGGCTCAAGGCCGGGGTTTCAGTGGTTTCCAGACGATCAATATTAAAAGTGCCCGGTTTTACACCATTGGCCATACTGAACAGAATCTTGCCAGTACCATCCGCATTGGCATACCGGTGAAAAATCGACATATCACCAAAACGCATACCGGAGGAAAGCATGGTCTGCATTAACTGCTCACCATTGAATATTTGTCCACCTTTTGCCAGAACATTAATAACGACTACGTCACTGGCCGGTGGACGGTCTTTCAGCTTCTCTGGTTTCTCACGCTGTGCAGCACCGAGGTTAAGCTCTTTTTGAGGGTGAGCATTCCCTCTGGCAGAAATCTCGCGCTCCTGAATAGGGGCTTTATCCTCGCGGGAAACCACCCTTCTGGTGCCAACCAGATCTTCTGGCTCCTCACTCAATGTAGAGGCGGCACGGGACAATACTGAGCGGTCAAAGCCATCAGCCCTTGAAGAGCCATTAGCCCCTAAGGAGCCATTAGCCCCTAAAGAGTGTCGAGACTCATCCAGATTCATCAAAACCGGTACCGGTTCATCAAGGTCAAGTGGCCGTTGGGATCGGGTCTTTTCTACAACCCCGGATTCATCAACCATATCTTCCGGGTGCACTTCAGTTTCAAACGCCTCTTCCGGGGGCTTTGGCTGGTACTTTTGCCTTAAAGACTCAGGATAGACAGGCGCCTCTTCAGCATAATCCTCTGTATAGCCAGAACTTGAGAAGCCGGGCTCCACACGCTCTCTTGGTTGATCTTTTCTGGAAAATGCCTCGTTTGATGGGCGCGAACGAGCGCCACCATTGGGCAGTTCACTGGAAAAATCATCGTCATACCCTTTGACGTCTTCCAGACCAAAGCTGATCTCTGATGACCTTTTTCTGGCCAGCCGCATCCTGCGATAACCATCAGCCAGTACACCGACGATCACCATCACCCCAATGAGTATCAGCCAATCTCGCAAACTCATGTCCTTGTTGTCCTGTAGACCTTGAAACAACGCCCGAATTGCAGTTTCTTTCCCTGTGATATTACTTTATGACAAATCTGTGACCATTGTCATTTATCACATATGAATAATTTACTACTGCACCCAGCCAATGCTGCAATCTTACAATAAAAAATAACAAATTAAGCTAAGATCTTTTCTTTTACGTGCCTTATAGACTGGCTACGCTAATAATCCATAGCTTATTCATCCAACGATTATAACTCGGCCATAGCCGCCGCCTGTTCAACATCCACCGAGACCGGTCTGGACACCCCAGGTTCATGCATGGTCACACCCACCAGTTGGCTGGCCGCCTGCATAGCTATTTTATTGTGAGTGATGTAAATAAACTGCACTTTATCACTCATTTCAGACACCAATTTCGCATACCGGCCAACGTTGGCATCGTCCAAAGGCGCATCAACCTCATCCAGCATACAGAAAGGTGACGGGTTCAACTGGAATATGGCGAAGACCAGGGCAATGGCCGTCAATGCCTTTTCGCCACCAGATAACAGATGAATAGTGCTGTTTTTCTTTCCGGGAGGCTGAGCCATTATAGTCACACCGGTATCCAGCAGGTCGTCCCCTGTTAATGCCAGATAAGCCTGACCTCCACCAAACACCCGGGGAAACAGTTCCTGAAGCCCTGAGTTCACTTTATCAAAGGTTGTTTTAAAGCGCAGACGGGTTTCCTTGTCAATCTTTCGAATGGCATTTTCCAGCGTATTCAGTGCCGACTCCAGGTCGTCATTCTGGGCATCCAGATACTGTTTACGCTCCGACTGGGTTTCATATTCTTCAATGGCCGCCAGGTTAATCGCACCCAGTCGTTCAATTCTTGCAGCGATACGTTCCAAATCCTGTTCCCATTGCTGCTCTGAGGCATCATCGGGCAGATTTTCCACTACCGTTTCAAGGTCAAACTGATCTTCTTTCAACTGCTCGGCCAGTGTCGTACGACGAACCTGCATGCCCTGCCAGTCCATCCTCAGTTTTTCCAGCCGCTCACGAACCTTCTGTGCCTGCTGTTCGGCACTATGACGCACTTTTTCACCGGATCGAATTCGCTGTTCCACAGTTTCCAGTGCTATTCGTGCCGCCTGCATGGCCTCTTCTTCCTCAAGGCGACGGGCTAACACTTCCTCTAATTGTTCCTTCAAATCCCCTTCCGGCGAATTGGATTCTGACATGGACTCTTTCAGGAATTCCCGACGTTCCCTGAGTTTGGTCGCCTGCTGACTTAATCGCTCAATAGCAGCCTTAATAGAACCTATCTGGGTATTGATAGACTGTTGTCGTAAAGCCAGCTGATGCGCCCGCTCTTTATCAAAGCGTGCCTGATGCCTGACGCCTTCGAGTTTTGACTGAAGCTTCTCACGTTGCTCCTGCATTTCCTCCCGGCGACCAATATCCTCCTCCATGTGATCCAGTGCTTCCTGCAGCCGCATCCGCGACTCACCAATCACGTCCTGCTCCAGCTGATGCTGTTCCTTCACTTCCTCAAGCTCTTTTTCCAAACGCCGGCGGCGCTCTGAAAACTGCTCAAGACGCACTCTTCGTGCCCCAAGATCTGCCCTGACTTCTCCCTGGCTGCGATTAATTCCCGATAATTGTTTCTGCAACTGTTCACGCAGGGCTTCATGCTGCTCCAGCGTTGCCCTGGCCGTTTCCAGCTGTTCCTTCAGGGTTTGGCTGCTTTCCTCCAATAATTCCAGCTTTTCTGCCAGCGACTCCATCTCTTTCTGACGTTCAAGCACGCCGGTATTGTTATCCACGCCACGACTAACCCGCAGCCAGCCTGAGGATAACCAGATACCATCCCGGGTAATGATTGATTCGCCGGCCTGGAGTTTGGAGCGCAGTGACAGGGCCACTTCCAATGACTCAGCGGCGTAGACACCCGCTAATAAAGGCAGTGCTTCCTGACCACTGACAATTTTGTCGGTAAGTAGAGGCAACTCATTCAGTGAAGCTAAACAGCGAGCCCCATTGCCAGCTTCCAATAACACCAGCGAGCCCTGCTCAAGAGAACCAAGCGCCTCTGCTACCGGGTCCAGGCTATCCAGACATACGGCCTGCAGACTATCACCAAGAATGGTCTCAACAGAACGCTCCCAGCCAGCCTCAACCTGCAGTTTATCCATCAACCGCGAGTGTTCACTAAGCCGGTGTTGCTCCAGCCATTCAATGGTGCCGGTATCCTCATTCAACGAGGCCTGATGCAGAGTTTCCAGAGACGCGTGTCGCCCCCGCACCATGCTCAGCTCATCACGATTATTTTCCCGCTCTGCACTGAGGTTCTGTACCTGACCACGCTGATGTTCAACAGCTTCAACATTTTCTTCGATGCGAATTTCTACGGTTTCTGCGGTCAATTCCAGCTCGGTCAGTCTTTCAGAAAGCAGTGTCATCTCTTCCTGATCTTCACTGCCGGCCAGGGCCGCAGATTCTTCCTTCAGGCGGGTATCCCGCTCCTGAAGCCTGCCCATCACCTGTTCCGCATGGCTAATTCTGGATTGCTCAACTTCGGCCGTACGCTTGGGCTCATGGGAACGCTGATTAAACTGATCCCACTCCTGCTGCCAGCGGTGCATGGCTTCTTCTGCCTGAGTCAGTATGTCACCGGAATCAGATTCCTGATCCTGTAACATTTCCAGCTCCGGCTCAAGTTCGATTAGCTCTTCCTGAAAGGCTTCTAACTGTTGCTGATCATCCGCCAGTTGTTCACGGGCTTCCTCCCAGCTTTGTTCTACCTGTTCCAGGTCCCGCGATAACTCTTTTGAGCGTTCTTCACGATGTTGCAGTGTCTGCTCAATACGGGTCACTTCATTGCCCGTACTGTAGTAGCTTGTTTGGGTTTCATGAAAACGATCACTCAGTTCCATTTGCTGAGCACGATCCTCTTCCATTGCTGCTTCTGCGGAACGTTGTTCACTGATAGCGCTTTCAAGCTGCACCTCAAACTCACGAATAGCCTGTTCCTGGGACTGGGCTCCGGTATTGATGGCTTGCCATTTGAGTGCCTGCAGCTGAGCCTTTTTCAGACGTTCTTCGGACTTATACTCTTTGTATTTTTCAGCGGACTGAGCCTGACGCTGGAGATGACCTAACTGACGTCCCAGTTCATCCCGCAGGTCCGTGAGTCGTTCAAGGTTTTCCCTGGTTCGGCGAATCCGGTTTTCAGTCTCCCGGCGACGTTCTTTATAGCGGGAGATACCGGCGGCTTCCTCGATAAACACCCGAAGCTCATCCGGTTTGGATTCAACCAGGTTGGAAATAATGCCCTGACTGATAATGGCGTAACTTCTGGGCCCGAGACCGGTGCCCAGAAATATATCCATCACATCTTTACGCCGACATTTGCTGCCATTCAGGTAATAGGTATTTTTGGCATCGGAATTGAGGGAACGCTTAACAGAAATTTCCCGGTAGGCGGCAAATTCACCGGTTATACGCCCTTCGTTATTATCAAACAGTAACTCGACTACAGCCTGATTTGACGGCTTCCGGCTGTTGGAACCCTTGAAAATAACGTCGGTCATGGATTCGCCACGCAGGTGTTTGGCGGATGATTCCCCCATTACCCAGCGAACGGCATCAATAATATTTGATTTACCACAACCATTAGGGCCAACCACCCCACACATATTGGAGGGGAAATGAACCGTCGTCGGGTCAACAAAAGATTTGAATCCGGCCAGTTTGATGGATTTTAAACGCATCGTTTCCTTTAGCTCTTCACTGTCGGGGCCATAAGCATTGATACTGACCAATCTGCCATTGCATGGTTACCGCTATGGGGTTCTTGATAGAACTACGGTAACAAAACCATTCATAGCATGCTGCTGTGGGCTCCGGCTCCTTGTCATAGCGAATCGTTCAATTGAAAGGATATTTCATTCCTTTCAGTTCAGATATTACACATTAACATAGTAAACAGAAAAGTCGCCTTTTCCGAAATGAAAAAGGCGACTTTTCTGTTTACCCGATAACCATGTGCAAATACCCATGCACAAAACGGAAACAGTCAGATCAAAAAAACTTGAACATCGTACTTAACATTGGAAGTTCGAAGCCCCAAAACTGTCACCGCTCCATTGCGCTTGACGTGATTGACTGAAGTGATAAGCGCTCTCTGTCATTGTCGTCAGGATTTGTCTCACTAAAGTTACCCCTTCTTAAACTCTGACTTCGTTCATACTGCTCCTGTCGAAGGGTACTACCGGAAGGCTCGCTCAATTGCTGCCAATTGCTGCATTCCATTGACAGCATCAACTTCTTCTTAAGAGCACGACTCAAGAACTGGATTATCCTTAAAGAATTAACAGGTTTATTTTTATCAGTTTCGGATAAAAGGCAGGCATTAACGATCTTTAGAATCGTCTTCGGGATATTCAGATACAGGTTCCAATCTAACTGGAATATCCGTTCATACTCAGCCCCTCGTGTCAGCAAAAAAGCAGCCGTTGCAGGGCAGCCATTGGTTAAGGCTAATTCCAGGGCTGTTCTTCCAAAGCAGTCCCTTGCATTTATATTGATCCCCTTTTCGACTAACAATTCAGCCATCTCAACGGTATCATCTTCAGCATAAAAAAGTGCTGTAGTACCACATTTATTAGCGATATCAGGATCCGCGCCATACGCCAACAACTCACGAATCACATCAAGGTGCCCTCTCGATGCAGCAAAGAGAAGAGCTGTGGACTTGTCAGAGCACTTACTGTTAACTTTGATATCAGGATCAGCGTCAGCCTGTAAAAGCTCAACAACTATGTCGCGATAACCTCTATGTGCTGCATCCATTAACGAAGTCCAACCGGCAAAATTACGCTTATTCAAATTCACACCATGGTTAATAAGCACATTAACTACCTGACTATGCCCTTTCGCAACTGCTACACCCAGCGGCGTCCGACCGGGCATGTAATTATCTGGATCCAGTCCAGCCCGCAAAAACAGCTTAACCCTATCAACATCACCACTTTCAGCTGCCTTATACAGTGCTTCAGGGGTCATTTTTTCAGCAGTACTTTTATCTGAAAGGGTAAGCCGATCTATTTTAGTGGGCAAATCGTCAAGAGGGGTCATTTTTTCAGCAATACTTTTATGTGAAAGGGTAAGCCGATCTATTTTAGTGGGTAAATCGTCAAGTGAAGTTACAGAAATCACAGAAGAAGGGGTTTCTACTTTTACAACACATTGCACATTGGGTTTATTGATATAATTGTCAATCTTAACACCTACCTCAGAACCTCTCAGAAAAACTCTTGCTTGCTGTGAAGGCTGTTTGAAAGGATTCAAAAACCGGGAAGAATGATTTACCCTCAGCACCACCCCACCAGCCAGCTCCACAACAGTTACGGAATAGGAACTAACTCGGCCATGAAGGCGATTATATATATTGTTAACCTCGACTATTTTTTGGGGGGTATATGTAGAACCATTTACTGGTACTGACAAGTCTTGACCCCTCTTGGAATAAGGCATCCCCTGCAACGCAAATTCAGCGTGAGCGACTTTACGATTACCACTTCTCTTCATGACTGACCGGGCTCTTCCTGAGCGATTAGCTTTTAATTTATTTGGTGAAGATTCAACGATAAAAGGTTGCTGAAAAGATGAATTCACGGTGTACATTAAGCCCCTAAGGATTTGTCTAAAAATAACTTTCCCATTTTATCCTGTTTCTGGAACAATGATGTAATTCCACTTTGGCAGAAACTTGTCAAATTGAATGCTCATTTTCTCTTTAAAATCGGCCGCATATTTACGACCTGTTTCAAAGACTTTATCGATTATATTTACCGTAACTTCCAATCCTGTAGTGGTTTCAGTTTTTTCCATAAGTAGTTGATCATTTGTATTGCAATATTTCTGACCAGTAAGTTAGCAATAAGTTCCAAGTCTTGGAGTTTAAGGGTGAATAAGCTTTATTCCCACAACTTCACGCGTCCAGCAATAAGGCTAATCTGCCCGTAGGACAA
>NZ_JAVRMB020000382.1:0-28078 GCF_031844845.1 Endozoicomonas sp. | reverse complement strand
GGTTTCGCTGTCTGCCAGCATCCTGTGCCGGAACCTGGAAAGCGAAAAAAGGATGGATCGTGAAAAAAGGAATGACATGGATTGTTGTTGGCTTCTTCTGGTTACAGGTTAATACCTTACAGGCGGTAACGGACTCCCCCGGGGAAATTGCTCCGGAGCCAGGCACCGGAAACACAGAGCAGGAACTGGTCAAATCCTCCCGTTTTATGGTGGCGGCGGCAAATCCTTATGCCGCTAGTGCGGGCTATAAGATACTCAAAAAAGGTGGCTCGGCTATTGATGCCATGATTGCCACCCAACTGGTATTGAATCTGGTAGAGCCTCAGTCATCCGGTATTGGCGGGGTGGGGTTAGTTGTTTATTTTGATAATAATTCAAAAAAACTGTCCACCTGGGAAGGGCGTGAGACGGCACCAGTCGCAGCAAAGCCAGACCTTTTTCTCGATGAAAGTAGTGAACCACTGGCGTTTTATGATGCGGTTGTGGGAGGGCATTCTGTCGCCACGCCAGGCATTCTCAAATTAATGTATGAACTGCATCAACAGCATGGAAAACTTGATTGGAAGGTTTTGTTTCAGCCCGCTATTTATCTGGCTCAGGAAGGATTCAGAGTTTCTCCGAGACTGGCCAGTCTGGTTGCCATGGATCAGGCTCGCCTGAGTCGGTATGAGGTAACAAAAAACTATTTTTTTCCCGGGGGCAATCCCATTCAGGAAGGTGACCTCCTGAAGAATCCATTATTTGCCGATACCCTGTCCCTGATTGCCAGTCAGGGTATTAAGCCTTTCTACGAGGGCGAAATAGGTCGCGATATCGTGTCGGTCGTTCGCTCAGTAACAGACAGGCCCGGTATGTTGAGCATGGCAGACCTGAGAGACTACAAAGTTCGGGAGCGTGCTCCGGTCTGTATGGATTATCGTGGTGATGTCGTGTGTGGTATGGGGCCGCCAAGTTCCGGCGGGCTGACCATCGGGCAGATGTTCGGGCTGCTTGAGGGCTTTGATCTGGCTGAACTGGGTAAGGATAATCCCCAGAGCTGGCGTCTGATCGGGGATGCATCCCGTCTGGCCTTTGCTGATCGTGGACTCTATATCGCTGACCCGGACTTTGTTGAAGTGCCGAAGGGACTGTTGGATGAATCCTATCTCCGTCAGCGCAGTGAGCTGCTTAAAACCAACAGGGCCCTGAATGAGGTTATGCCCGGCTTACCTCCCGGGGTAGAAAAAGTAACCCTGGCACCCGGGGACGCACCGGAACTTCCTGCGACCTCTCATATGAGTATTGTTGATAGTGATGGTAATGCGCTGGCGATGACATCCAGTGTTGAGAATGCTTTTGGCTCACGCCTCATGGTTCGTGGCTTTCTATTGAATAATTCAATGACTGACTTTTCTCTTCGTCCATCCATCGATGGTAAGCCGGTGGCCAATCGCATAGAGCCCGGTAAACGTCCATTATCTTCTATGTCGCCAACGATTGTTTTACGTGAAGGAAAACCCTATATGGTTCTGGGGTCCGCTGGTGGCAGTCGTATAATTAACCATGTAGCTAAAACATTGATCGCTCATCTGGACTGGAAATTACCCGTGGATGAAGCCATAAATTTCCCCCACCGGATAAATATGAATGGTCTTTATGAGCTTGAAGCCGGAACCGACGCAGAAGAGCTGGCAAAGCCCCTCAAAGAGATGGGGTACAGTGTTTCTGTTCGTGATCTGAATAGTAGCCTGCACGCCATTGTTATTAAAAAAACAGGGCTGGAGGGTGCCGCGGATCCACGGCGTGAAGGTACCGTTATGGGAGACTGATCATCCATTGAACCCGGAACTCACTGTGTGGAGCTACGGATGCAGAATGCTACCGTTCCTCCTGCAGCCCATTGAATTCTGGCTAACCCCATATCACCCAATCCAGTTTTTTCAGGACATTAGCGCTCGCTTGCTGAAGTTCTTTCAAGGGTGGAAGTGGAGAAGAGATATGATGGGCGTTTTTCCTATGATCTTGCATGCTATTTTTTTTTCTGACGTTCTCAAGTTTGTCAGGATCCTGTGTAATGTAGTTGCAGCCATTTTCAGGGCAGCCAATAAAGTCTTGCAGATTGAATTCCGGCTTTACGTGATTCTTGAGGAATGTTGCTTTCGCAGCGGACAAGAGACTTTGCCGAGGAGGTTTAGCGTCAGAGTGTTCCCGATTGTGGTGCATGTATAGCAGGTTGTTTTTGCGGTTGTCACTTTGTACTGTGTATTCACATTCATTATTCAGGCAAGTGAATGTTTTTTTTTCGCTTTCTGTCGCTACATTGGGAGGTGAGAAGTCCGGAGTGTTATTTGTTGGGCTGACTGGAGCAGGAGCAGGAGCAGGAGCAGGTATAATCACCCAATCCATTTTTCCCAAGACATTAGCGCTCGCTTGCTGAAGTGCTTTCAAGGGTGGAAGTGGAGAAAAGATATTATGGGCGTGTATCCTATGATGTCTCAGGCTATTTTTTTTTCTGGCGTCCTTAAATTTGTCAGGAGCCTCTGTAATGAAGCAGCAGTCCTTTTCAGGGCAGCCAATATAGTCTTGCACATTTATTTCCTGCTTTTCCTGCTTATTGAGGTATTCTGCTTTCGCAGTGGACAAGCGTCTTTGCAGAGGAGGTTTATTGTCAGGGTGTTGGTAATTTCTGTGCTGGCGTAGCAGCTTGGTTTTTCGGTTGTCATTTTGTACTGTGTATCTGCACCCATTATACAGGCAAGTGGTCGCTACATTGGGAGGTGAGGAGTCCGGAGTGTTATTTGTTGGGCTGACAGGAGCAGGTATACCATTTATTAGAGGCATTTTAGAATCCAGTTTTGATGTCATTGTCGAATCTTTTAGAGCTGATGTGTTCGAATTAGTTCCGTATTATTTAACTCCCTGTACGCAGGTTGATTCCGTGCATCGGTCAGCCCGGCATACACCATCTTTTTTAGAGGATTTTCAGCGTCGGGTTCCTGAGATGTCGGAAGACTCTCTGTCTGGCCAGAAGCACGTTGCGCATGTTGCATGCAAATCCTTAATATCCGCTGGAAATCCCTGATAAATTCCTTACCAAGCCATGTTGTCAGGAACGGTAAAGTGCTCTCTATGTTGAGAGCTCCGGACGATTTTTATAGAGCATTAACGCATCGGGGTTTGCCAGTGCATCCGTATTTTTCACCGGACGGTTGTGGATAACTTCACGAACGGCCAGCTCGACAATCTTGCCGCTGATGGTTCTCGGGATATCCGTCACCTGAAGAATTCTGGCCGGAACATGTCGGGGGGTGGTATTACTGCGAATGGTGTGGCTGATTTTCCGGATCAGTTCATCATTGAGAAGAATCCCGTCCCGTAGCTGAACGAACAGTACAATGCGTGTGTCGTCTTCCCACTCCTGCCCCACGGCAATACTTTCAACAACCTCTTCGACCTTTTCCACCTGACGGTAAATTTCTGCAGTGCCAATTCGTACCCCCCCGGGGTTCAATACGGCATCCGCACGGCCATGGATAACAACCCCTCCGTGTCGGGTCAGTTCACCATAATCTCCATGGGCCCAGATGCCTTCAAATACATTAAAGTAGGCATTGTGATACCGGATACCATCCGGATCATCCCAGAAGCCAACCGGCATGGATGGAAAACTGGACTGGCACACCAGCTCGCCTTTTTCTTCCAGAAGAGGCGTGCCTTCACTATCCACAAACTGAACGTCCATGGCCAGGCCACGACATTGCAGTTCGCCCCGGTATACCGGCAGTATCGGACAGCCCAGGGCAAAGCAGGAAATGATATCGGTGCCACCGGAAATGGATGAAAGACGAACATCTGCCTTTACCTCCTGAAATACATAATCATAACTTTCGTGAAGCAGTGGCGAGCCGGTTGAGAGAATCGCTTTGAGATGCTTCAGGTTATGGCTGTTGACTGGTTTTACACCGGCTTTCTGAAGGGCGGCGATGTATTTGGCACTGGTGCCAAAGATGGTGACTTCTTCAGCCTCTGCCATATCAATGAGCGTTGAAGGTTCAGGATGAAATGGGGAACCATCAAACAGAACAACCGTTGCACCGATGGCCAGGGAAGACACCAGCCAGTTCCACATCATCCAGCCACAGGTAGTGAAGTAGAAAATCGTATCCTGTTCTTTAAGGTCTGTGTGCAGGCCAAGTTCTTTCAAGTGTTGTAACAGGGTTCCACCATGGCTATGTACGATGCATTTAGGAACGCCGGTCGTACCGGAAGAGTACATAATGAAAAGAGGGTGGTTAAATTCGACAGGAATAAAGTTTACGGTTTCATTGCTTTGCTGGCAGAAGTCTGGCCAGAGAGTGGAGTTCCTGAGTTGCCTGATATCCGGTTTTGGATTGGCAAAAGGTACGATCACAGTGGTTTTCAGTGAAGGAATCTGTTGCTGAATTTTATCAATTCTCTCCAGGCAATTGATCGTTTTTCCGCCATAGAAGTAGCCATCGACAGCAAGCAGGAGTTTGGGTTCTATCTGTCCAAAGCGATCCAGTACACCCTGAATACCAAAATCAGGGGAGCAGGATGACCAGATGGCCCCAAGCGCTGTGGTGGCCAGCATCAGAATGATGGTTTCCGGGCAGTTGGGCATAAAGGCCGCTACACGATCACCTTTTTTGATACCCGCTTGAATCAAGCCTTGTTGAGCCGCGGCTACCGATTGATAAAGCGCCTGGTAACTCAATGTTCTCCGGCTGCCATTCTCACCTCTGAAAATAAGGGCGGTTTTATTGTCCGTTCTTTTCAGGAGATGTTCTGCATAGTTCAGCGTTGCGTCTGGAAACCATTGGGCTCCCGGCATACTGTCGTTTATTAAGGTGGCGGAGTGTTTGTTGTGGAAGTTGACCTGGTAGAACTCTGCAAGGAGTTGCCAGAAACCGGGACGGTCTTCGACACTCCACTGATGAAGGTCTTGATAATCCGCCAGTGGCAAACCGGTGACTTCTTTTGCACGGTTGATAAATGCCTGAAGATTGGATGATGTTATTGTTTTTTGATCCGGTATCCACAGTGCGGTCATTGGGTTTCTCTTTTCCGGTGAACGTTGGTAAGGGGTTACTCAAGTACATGGTTTCATTGAAATTGACAGGTGACGTAGGTTGGGTCGAGCGAATGCGAGCCCCAACAAACTATCTGCATCACCGGTAACATTGTTGGGGCTCACTCCGTTCGACCCAACCTACCTGTCAAACCCATTGAAACCGTGTACCAGACCACTGGCTACGGCTGTCTGCTTATAAGAGCAAGCCCGACATTGGATCTTGAAGTTATGCCCAATTGGTCACAAATGAATGTAGCTGCTTTTAGCAGTTCCTCCATATTTACAACGGTTTTTATTCCCATACCTTCCAGCATATAAGCCGCATCTTCTGTGGCCAGATTGCCCGATGCTCCGGGGGCATAAGGACACCCTCCCAAGCCTGCAACAGAGGTATCAATAACGGACAGACCCTCTTCGAGCAGTGCATAAATATTGGCTAAAGCCTGTCCGTAGGTATTGTGAAAGTGTGCGGCCAGGGATTGGACTGGAATATTTTTTGATGTGTGTTCCAGAAGTCTTTTGGCTTTAAGGGGCGTGCCGGCGCCAATGGTGTCGCCCAGTGAAATTTCATAGCATCCCATCTGCCAGAGCTGATCAGCAACATCAGCAACGGCGAAAGGCTGGATATCTCCATCATAGGGACATCCCATTACACAGGAGACATAGCCTCTGACTTTCAGGCCATGTTGCTGTGCTACTGCCATGACCGGCTCAAATCGCTTCAGGCTCTCAGATATCGAACAATTAATATTTTTCTGACTGAAACCCTCTGATGCCGAAGCAAACACGGCCACCTCATCAGCACCCGCAGTCAACGCTGCCTCAAAACCTCTCAGGTTTGGAGTCAGGGCGCTGTATACGATACCGGGTTGTCGGTGAAGCAGAGCAAAGACCTTGTCGGAATCCGCCATCTGTGGAATAGCCCTGGGTGAAACAAAGCTACCTGCCTCAATACGCTTTAGCCCCGCTTTTGCGAGTCGATTGATCAGCTCCGAGCGGATTTCAGCAGAGAGCACTTTCGGCTGGTTTTGTAATCCGTCTCTGGCGCCCATCTCAACCAGTGTTACCGTTTCTGGCAGCGCTTTTGGACGGGCGTATTCTGGCGGTGATTGTGAACTACCATCGTCCCTGGACATTTGTTAGTTCTCCATTTTTTATTATGCGTTAGTACGCTAAAAGAAAATGGCCACGGAGACACAGAGTAAAGAAAAAATAGCTTTTCCTCCGTGACTCTGTGTCTCCGTGGCAAAATCATCATTGATCAGAAACTCACTCCCTGAACGTCAGCAGTGGTGAACCCGCCGCCACCTGATCTCCTGCCTGATAAAGTATCCGCTCAACGATCCCTGACTCTTTCGCGGTAATACAATGTTCCATCTTCATGGCCTCCATCACCAGAAGAGGCGTACCCTGATCAACAGACTGGCCTTCGGTAACCATAATGCAGGTTATTGAGCCACTCATGGGGGCGATGGGAAAATGACCCTGATCTTCTTCATGTTCTATGGGATGGCCGGGAAGTGCAACTTCGTAACTGATATCCGGAAGGATCACTTTCAATAATTCCCCTGGCAGGGGAATTATACGGCAGTTTAATAATGGTGCTTTGTCCTTATCTTCAATTTGAAAGCTGACTGTGCATGACATGCCCTGCGTTTCTTTTTTGAAATCAGCCGTCAGATCCAGTTCTTTGTCTTCAATACAGAGTCGATAACCATCCGATTTTTTTGTGACGCTGACCTGCCAGCGCTGTTCATCCAGATAAAGCTGAATCAGGGATTCTGTAGTGAAAGTAGAGTCAAACTGCTGTTTTATCAGCAGGTCGTGGACTGGTTGGGGCTGGTTCAGGGTTTCAAACTGGTAAATAGCCGCAACAGTCAATAGCAGGTGTTGGTGCTCCTGTGACAGTGAAGGGAATGGGTATTGATCAATAAAGTCAGTGCTTAGTCTGGCTTCAATAAATTCCGGAGTTTTTAGCAGGTGCGTAAGGAAGTCCCGGTTATCGCAAATACCAGCCTGATAATATTGGGCCAGGGCTTCCTGTAACTGTTTTATAGCCGCTTCACGGCTGGAGCCACGGGCGATGATTTTTGCCATCATCGGGTCATACCAGGCCGTTATACTGTCACCGGCCTGAATTCCAGTGTCGATTCGAAGGTTGCCATGGGTTGCTGGCCACTCCAGGGCAATAATACGACCAGAGGTGGGTAGAAAGTCCTGCCTTGGGTTTTCAGCATACAACCGGGCTTCAATTGCATGTCCATGGCAGTGTATAGCCTCCTGATCCAGCGGCAGAGGCTCACCAGAGGCTACTCTGATTTGCCACTCTACCAGATCCAGATCGGTGACCATTTCGGTCACCGGATGTTCTACCTGAAGGCGGGTATTCATCTCCATAAAGTAAAATTGATCACCATCAAGGAGAAACTCTACGGTGCCTGCCCCCTGATAACCGATTGCCTGTCCTGCAGCCACGGCAGCATTACCCATGGCTTCCCTGAGTTCAGGCGAAAGGCCGGGTGCCGGTGCCTCTTCAATCACTTTTTGATGCCGACGCTGCAATGAACAGTCACGATCGAAAAGATAAACACCGTTTCTCTGGTGATCGAAAAAAATCTGAACTTCTACATGTCTGGCTTTAGTGACAAAGCGCTCGAGCAGCAGCTGGTCATTACCGAAGGCTTTTTTTGCTTCCCGTCTGGCGGAATCCAGATGCTGTTTTAATGTCTCTCTGGTTTCGACCACCCGCATCCCTTTACCGCCACCACCAAAGGCTGCTTTGATAAGTAGTGGGTAACTGATTAGATCCGCTTCGGCCATTAATTGTTCATGGGATTGGTCATCGCCGTGGTAACCAGGGACAAGGGGGACACCCGCCTGGCCCATGATTTTTTTCGCTTCGCTTTTCGAGCCCATGGCTCTGATGGCAGAGGCTGGTGGACCGATAAAAGTAATGCCTCGTTGAAGGCATGCTTCAGAAAAGTCAGCATTCTCTGATAGAAAACCATAGCCGGGGTGAATGGCATCAGCATTTTCCTGCCCGGCAATGGTCAGTATTGTTTCAATATCCAGATAACTCTCAAGGGCAGGGCTTGGGCCTGCATAGACCGCTTTGGTGGCCATTGTCGTATGGAGTGCCCGATGGTCTGCATCGGAATAGATGGCAATGGTTTCAACGCCCAGGGCATGGGCGGTTTTGATGATACGACAGGCTATTTCACCCCGGTTGGCAATCAGCAGGCGTTTAATCATGGCTTTCCCCTGCTGAAGGCTCTACCTTCCAGGCAGGTTCACGTTTTTCCAGAAAGGCGCTCAATCCTTCCTGTGCCTCCGGTGATATGCGAATACTGGATATTCGCTCACAGGTCAGTCCGATCAGATGGTCATCAATGGGTTTGTTACTTACCTCTTCGATCAACTGTTTTGCTTCAGCCATTGCAACAGGAGCATTCTGGATAATCTGCTGACAAAGGGTGTCAGCTGTTGACGATAAATCCTGATCTTTGCACCGTTCATGAATCAGATTCAGGCGAAGCGCCTGCTTTGCCGGGATGATCTCGGCACTGAGAAAATAACGCCTTGCCTGTCGTGTACCCATGGCACGAATGACATAAGGGCTAATTACGGCAGGGATAAGTCCGAGTTTCACCTCACTGAGACAGAATTTGGCTGATTTACTGGCGATGGCAATATCACAGGCGGTGATCAGCCCCAGGGCACCACCAAAGGCTGCACCCTGAATAACAGCGACCGTTGGCGCAGGAAACTGATCCAGCCGCTGAATCAGCCTGGCCAGTTTCCGGGCATCCTGAAGGTTTTCTTCCTTGCTCAGGCCTTTGGCTTGTTTCATCCAGTTCAGGTCAGCCCCGGTACAGAAGTGTTTGCCATTGGCTTTGAGCACCAGAAGACGAACAGGCATCTGCTCAAGCTGGTCAAAAGCCTGATGCATTTCTGTAATAAGGTCTTGGTTCAGAGCATTACCGGTTTCAGGCCTGTTCAGACAGAGAGTAGCCACCATGGCTGATTGATTATTGGGTGCCGGTATATCGAGTGTCAGGTTCTTATAATTCATTATGGATGACCTTTTGTGTAGATACCGTCATCCCCGCGCAGGCGGGGATCCACTGCCCGAGGTGGATTCCCGCCTTCGCAGGAAAGACGACAGAGGTATAAGTTGGCGTTTAAAACCTTTTGTGACAACCTCTTTTGCCAATCATGTTCTTTACATTCTGAATATGCCAAAGCGCGTTTCTTCAATGGGTGCATTCATTGCCGCTGAAAGACCCAGCCCAAGAACGGTCCGGGTATCTGCAGGATCAATGATCCCATCATCCCAGAGTCGTGCGCTGGCGTAGTAGGGATTACCCTGATGTTCATAGTTTTCAAGAATGGGCTGGCGGATTGCCTGCTCTTCCTTATCACTGAGTGTTTGCCCCTGTTTTTCCATGGCCTCCCGCTTGACCTGAACCAGAACATTAGCGGCCTGTTCTGCCCCCATCACGGAAATACGTGCATTGGGCCAGGTCCAGAGGAATCTGGGATCATAGGCTCTTCCGCACATTCCGTAATTTCCAGCGCCAAAGCTGCCACCGATAATCACGGTGAATTTGGGGACTTTGGCACAGGCGACAGCGTTCACCATTTTGGCGCCATGACGGGCAATGCCTCCGGACTCCGCCTGGGATCCAACCATATAACCGGTCGTGTTTTGCAGAAATACCAGAGGTATGCGGCGCTGGCAGCATAGCTCAATAAAATGGGCACCTTTCTGTGCCGATTCGGAAAAGAGAATGCCGTTATTGGCAAGAATACCCACCGGATAGCCATGGATACGGGCAAAGCCGCAAACCAGAGTTTCGCCAAAAAGCGCCTTGAACTCATCGAAGTCTGAGCCATCAACTAAACGGGCAATGACCTCTCTGACGTCATAGGGCTGTCTCAAATCCGAAGGAACAACCCCATAGAGTTCTCTGGTGTCATACAGTGGCTCAATACTTTGCTGAATATCGCAGTGACTTTGCTTAACGGAGTTCAATCGGGACACAGACTGACGAATCAGGCTGATAGCGTGGGCATCATCATTAGCGTAATGATCGGCGACACCTGACTTACGACAATGAACGTCTGCTCCACCCAGTGCCTCTGCAGTAATCTCTTCACCGGTCGCTGCTTTAACCAGAGGCGGGCCGGCGAGGAAAATAGTGCCTTGCCGGCGAACAATAATGCTCTCGTCAGCCATGGCAGGGACATAAGCACCACCGGCGGTGCAGGAACCCATAACGGCGGCGATCTGTGGAATCCCCCGGGCGGACATATTGGCCTGGTTAAAGAAAATACGGCCAAAGTGTTCCCGGTCTGGAAAGACCTCATCCTGTCTGGGCAGGTTGGCACCGCCGGAGTCCACCAGGTAGATACAGGGAAGGAGATTCTGCTCGGCAATGCTCTGGGCTCGCAAATGTTTCTTAACCGTGAGCGGGAAGTAACTACCTCCTTTGACCGTGGCATCATTGGCGACAATCATGCACTCACGGCCAGAAACCTGGCCAATCCCGGCAACCACGCCGGCACAGGGGACTTCTTCGTTGTAGACCTTTTCTGCAGCAAAAAGCCCGACTTCCATAAATGGCGATCCGGGATCCAGCAGCATGGCGATTCGATCCCGGGGCAGAAGCTTGCCTTTAGCGAGGTGTTTTTGCCGGGCCTTTTCCGGCCCTCCCTGTTTCAGACGTTCAGAATGCTGTTGAAGTTCATCAACCAGTGCCTGCATCTGACGACGGTTCTCATTAAACTCCGCACTATCTATATTTTTTTTTGTGGTGAGTGCGACCATGGAAGTCCTCCTTTGGGACGAGTCACGATATATTGTTTAGAATTTTGAGGGCATTAAAACAGATCGCTATGGGAACCGATGCGAGCCAGTTGCAGCGTTCCATCGGCTATTCGGTAGATCAACACCAGATCGGGCTTGATATGGCAATCCCGAAAACCAAGCCAGTTTCCCGTCAAGGCGTGATCTGTATAACGACCCTCAAGTGTCTCGCCATGTTGCAGCGTCGAAATAACATGGCCTGCCGCGATAATATCGGGGATGGCCATTTTGGTGGTTTTCTTGAAATCCTTTTTGAACCGGGTTGAGTATTCAAGGCTGTACATGCTTAACCTTGCCTTCTGTCAGCTCGTCCAGCAGGGAGTCAACCGATTCTGCTTTATGGCCTTTGCCTTCATCCAGCTCTTTCATGGCATCAATAGATTCCGTGTTTGGCTGCGGAACACGCAGTTCAAACGGAATACCTCCGTAGTTAATAACCGCCCTGGCAAACAGTTTGATCGCCTGAGAGGTGCTTAACCCCAAGGATTCGCAAACATCGGTAAAAGCGGCCTTGGTTTCCTGGTCGATACGGGCGCTGAGCATTTCATTTCTCATATGACCTCCTTTTGTCTTACATTGTTATACATAGTAAGACAAGTATAAGCCGGTTCAAGGGGTAATCAATCGCCGCTTGCACCTTAGTTCTGGTAGTCGGTTAAACCGCTGTCCTGCCCTGTGCATCAATCTTTGCCAGCCCCTATTTAACGCCCGGTTTCCTGAAACAGCTCCCGACCAATCAGCATACGACGGATTTCGGAAGTCCCCGCACCAATCTCATAAAGCTTGGCATCTCTTAACAGGCGTCCGGTGGGGTAGTCATTGATATAGCCATTCCCGCCGAGAATCTGAATGGCATCCAGTGCCAGGGCTGTTGCCCGTTCAGCGCAATAGAGAATGACCCCGGCCGCATCTTTACGGGTAGTTTCCCCACGGTCACAGGCCGCAGCGACAGCGTAGAGATAAGCTTTGCAGGCATTCATTTGCGTGTACATATCGGCAACCTTGCCCTGAATCAGCTGAAATTCACCAATGGACTGACCAAACTGTTTACGGTCGTGAATGTAGGGAAGCACCACATCCATACAGGCCTGCATAATGCCGACAGGACCTCCGGACAGAACAACCCGTTCATAATCAAGCCCGCTCATCAGAACTTCTATGCCACCATTCAGGCTGCCCAGAATGTTTTCTGCCGGAACTTCGCAATCCTCAAAGACCAGCTCACAGGTGTTGGAGCCACGCATTCCCAGCTTGTCCAGTTTTTGTGCCCTGGAGAAACCCGGAAAATCCCGCTCGACAATAAATGCCGTTATTCCCCGGGATTTTTTCTCGGGTTCAGTCTTGGCGTAAATAACATAGGTAGATGCATCTGGCCCGTTGGTAATCCACATCTTGTTGCCATTCAGAATAAATTTGTCGTCTTTTCTTTCGGCCTTCAACTTCATACTGACAACATCGGAGCCGGCACCCGGTTCGCTCATGGCCAGGGCTCCGACAGCCTGGCCACTGAGCAGGTCAGGCAGATATTTTTCTTTTTGTACATCGGTTCCCATTCGAAAAATCTGGTTAACACAAAGGTTGGAATGGGCGCCGTAGCTAAGGCCAACGGAAGCAGAGGCCCGGCTGATTTCTTCCATGGCGATCACGTGGGAGAGATAGCCCATTTCGGAGCCACCATACTGCTCAGATACGGTGATGCCGGATAAACCCATAGCGCCCATTTTCTGCCAGAGATCCATGGGGAACTGGTTGGTCTGGTCAATTTCCATGGCCCGCGGAGCGATCTCTTTTTCGGCAAACTGTCTGACCTGTTCTCTGAGCAGGTCATTGGTTTCTCCAAGGTTGAAGTTCAGCTCTGAATATTGACTCATTGGGATTCCTCACTGGTTATTTTTATTAATTCCTAACGTTCATTCGCTTGCAGAGCTTTCAGGCAGCGTTTTCTGGCTTCTTCAAGATCATCCTTCATCATTTGAATATCGTTGAGTTGTTGCTCAAGGCGCGAGCTGGAAGTATCAATGGCCTCCAGCATTGCTTTCAGCTGCCTTTTATTTCGAGAGGTTGGGTCATACAGAGCTATCAGGTCTCTGGATTCAGCAAGGCTCAGGCCAAGACGTTTGCCCCGGGCAATCAGCTTCAGGTGTACCCGGTCTTTTTTGCTGTATATACGTTGAAGCCCTTTACGGCTCGGGCTGAGAAGTCCCTGGTCTTCATAAAAGCGGATGGCCCTGAGGGTGAGATCAAACTCACGGGCAAGTTCTGAAATGGTGAAAGTGGTCTCGGACATTATTCTCTGCTCTTTCTTTGTAGCCTGTCTGCAGCCGCTTCTTTTCTTGTTATGACTTGAGTATAAATTCCCTTTACGTAAACGTAAAGCTGTCGGTTGAATGGAACTTTATAGGTTTAATAGCTATCTATATGCAGAATCATGAATCACACGCCTTAATGGATAACCAATGCAAGATACTCATCAATTCAGTAAGTGGAGAGCCAGACTGTGGCCTGTTCATGGCTATGAGCTGAAAAAGGTGATTCCCATGATCCTGATGTTTTATCTGGTTTTATTTGTGTACACCATTCTGAGGGATACAAAAGATATGCTGGTGATTACCGGGCCTGGCTCAGGCGCAGAAATTATTCCTTTTCTGAAGTTATGGGTGAATGTCCCTTTTGCGATTATTTTTACGCTGACTTATGCCAGGCTGAGTAATGTTCTTCGCAGGAATTTGCTTTTCTATTTTATAATTTCAGGATTCATACTGTTCTTTTGTCTGTTTTCCTTTGTTTTATATCCTTGGCGGGATGTGCTTCATGCCGATCAGCTGGCGGACTATCTGGAAACTGTTTTTCCCATAGGTTTCAAAGGGTTCATTGCAGTACTGCGTAACTGGACGTTTTCCCTTTTCTATGTGATGTCGGGGCTTTGGGGGAGTGTATGCCTGTCACTGCTGTTCTGGGGCCTTGCTAATCATATTACCCAAATATCGGAATCAAAGCGGTTTTATGCCCTCTTTGGGATGATGGGCAATCTGGCACTGCCTACGGCGGGCTATTTTGTTTACTACGCCTCACAAGCTCGGGAAAGTCTGTCTGAAGGCACTGATACCTGGGGATACTCCCTCAATATTATGACCGGAGTCATAACCATTGCCGGTCTGTTGATTATGCTGGTTTATTGGTGGATTAACCGTTTTGTGATAACCGATCCAAAACTCTATCTGGCAGATCTTAGTGCAGAGTCAAAACTGGAAAAATTGAGTCTTTCCATAAAAGACAGCCTGCGGCTTATTCTCAACTCAAGGTACTTACTTTGTATTGCGATGCTGGTCATCTGTTATGGGGTTTGTATCAATATGGTGGAGGTGACCTGGAAAAATCAGCTGCGAATGCAATACCCGTCGCCCAATGAGTACAACCAGTTTATGGGATTATTTTCTACCTGTACCGGGATTTTCACCATCTTCATGATGATGTTTGTGACCAATAATGTGATTCGACGATTTGGCAGGACTGTGGCAGCACTATGTACGCCGATTGTGCTTTTAACTACTGGCGGTCCTTTTTTCAGTTTTGTCCTGTTCCGGGATAACGTACCCAATGGCTGGTTTATTCTGGGGATGTCTCCCTTGATGATGACGGTGATCCTGGGATCTCTGCAAAATATACTCAGTAAATCCACCAAGTACTCTCTGTTCGACCCAACAAAAGAGATGAGTTATATCCCTCTGGATCCTGAGAAAAAAGTGAAAGGCAAAGCGGCGGTGGATGTTATTGGTAATCCTTTGGGTAAGTCTACCGGTTCCCTTATTCAGCAGGTTTTGCTTATTATTTTTGGTTCTCTTTCGGCAATTACACCTTATGTGGCGGCGATTGCGCTGGGATTTTTCGCTGTCTGGATAGTATCGGCTCAATCTCTGGGTAAACAGTTCCGATCTCTGGCAAAAAGAGGTTGGTCTGAACAGTTGAAACTCACGGGCAAGTTCAAAAATGGTAAAAGTCAGGAGAGGGGTTTTTTTAATATGATGACGCTAATAGCAGCGTGATTTGTCAATGAATTATGTTTTATATGGATGGGAATTATGTTTGATACTCATGTACGGTCGTCGGGAGAGGGTTGTATATCTTACCCAGAACGATTGGAAAAATTTCAGAGTTTCTTTGAAAATTTGGGCGACCAGACGAATAGTCCATTTTCACAGTGGGATTATATTAGTAATTGTGTTGTTTATGAAACATTAGCTCTACAGGGATTGATCCCTGCGGGTAGCGAAGTTGGCCAAAGCCTGCATAATAGAATCATCGCTAAATCTGATTCAGTTATTTGCGTATTTTGTCAAGGTAGATTTACTGTTCGAGCAAATATGAACTACTTGGCACAGCATTTATCTACACCGATTTTATGTGAGTTTGCAGCGGGATGTATGGAGGATTACCCAACGGAACGAAGTCCATTTTATGAGGGTGTCAGGCAAGCCGATAACCCGGAGATTGAGTCAGAAGATGATCGAGAATTATCGGAGCCTGAATCAGAAGATGATCGAGAATTATCGGAGTCTGAATCAGAAGATGATCGAGAATTATTGGAGCCTGAATCAGGAGATGATGATCAAGAGACCTTGGGAGCCTACGCCATACCAGCCTGGCGACTGCAGGATAATCCGGTTTCACAGGTAAGTCAATCGGATAAGGACGAGCCAGTCATTCAGAACAGTTCAGAACTGGAAAAAGTAATGATTGAATTTTTTAAGGTTGGCAATGTTTGTAATGAGGATTCCAGTCAGAGTCTTGCCCGGAGTATAGCGGCTGTCCCGTTGCAGTCACGGGATATTCCAAATCTTATTACATTTATGGAACAACTTGGCCAAAGCTATAAGGAGGCATTGCACCGGCGTCAGGCATTAAAAAAAGTATTTGATGCCTGCAAAGTTAAACCAGGCATGGTGAAAGGGATCTGTGTGCTAGCAGGGACTTTAGAAGATGCTTGCATTGACAGGTGTGCTAGCATTTTAGACATGATGGCGGTGCAATGTGAACTGGATACACTCTTTACCATTCCAGAAAAACAGCAGATACAATGGTCTGACTTTTTAACCGGGCTTAAAAAACAATATCATGATTCAGTCTTTGACGATTTGTTTTCCAATTTCACAAGCAGTGATTTGGATAATGAAAAATTGATTTGCCATGAGGAGTCAGCAGAAATACGAGGCTGGTATAAACGCTTGTTAATGCGTGGTTGCCTGTTTTCTTCGGAGATGTCCTGCATGAGCTATCCGGGTTGTGGCTGCCCCTCAGAGAAGGTTTTCTATGACTTTCAAGAACAGTTCTTTAAAATGATTGGAAATGTAGGTGTTTTTACTGGGTATGTTAAAGAGAAAATAAAGACTCTAGAGGATAAGGTCTTTCACTTTATTGCTGCGCATGATTATGACTTTCAATATCAAAGCGCAATATTTTCAAGTAGATATGAAGATGAAATAGAAAGTATGGAAGCAGGTCGGGAGAAAATGAAAACTGCAGATTATGATCAAAGCTATCGTCAACTTATGGGAAAACGGGAACCGGAACACAGTAGAATGTTATATGAGTATATTGATGAAAGAGTTAAAAAAAACTGGAGCGCAATCCAATACAACACAGTGTTAGGAAAAATCAGAGATGGCTATTCAAAAAATAATTTGGTTAAAATTTCTGAAGTTAATAAATTTGGAGGGAAATTTGAGAAAAGAGATGTTCTGACTTCAGTGATTAAACCATTGGGATGGGAAGAAATTAAAATGCTTGAGGAGGTTCCGGATATTGCATGAACGTAACTTCTCAATACGTACTGGAAAACGATCGTTCCATAAACCTGCAGCCTAAGCACGGCAATATTTATGTATGATGGTTCTTTATTTTTTACCAGTATTTTTTGAACACACCCATGAACTACCCGAAAAATATGCTCAGTAAATAAAGGCTGGCACAAGCCAGCCCTTAACGGCTCACTTCAGATTGATGGTCAGGTTCGGCTGATCACTTTGCTTGAAGGCTTCCTCATCATAGTTCCAGCGGGAAGTGATGGTTTTGGTTTCCGTGAAGAAACGCACCGCCTGTTTGCCATAAGGATGCTGGTCACCCATAAATGAACCTTTCCAGCCAGTGAATGAGAAGAAGGGCAGGGGAACCGGGATAGGAATATTGATACCCACCTGACCTACCTCAATTTCACGCTGATACTTTCTGGCAGCGGCTCCGGAGCCGGTGAAAATTGAAGTACCATTGCCATATGGGCTGGCATTAATCAATTCAATGGCTTCTGCCAGTGTGGCGACGGTGATACAGCAAAGTACCGGGCCAAAGATTTCTTCCTGATAGATGGTCATATCGGTGGTTACATCGGTAAACAGTGTTGGCCCAACCCAGTTACCATCCGGAAGTTCTGCAACAGTGCAGTCACTGCCGTCCAGAAGGCAGGTCGCACCTTCTTCCTTACCTTTGGCGATCAATCCAAGCACACGCTCTTTAGCTGCAGTGGAAATGATGGGGCCATAACCGGCTTTGGGATCATCCCAGGCGCCTGGTTTAACCACTGCCAGCTGATCTTTTAACTCATTAATCCAGTTTTTGCTGTCACCAACAAAGACGGCAACACTGATGCCCATACAGCGCTGTCCAGCTGCGCCAACAGAGGCACCAACAAGACTATTCAGTACGCGGTCTTTATCCGCATCAGGCATGATAACCATATGGTTTTTCGCACCGGCCATACACTGGGCGCGTTTCATGTTATCGGTGGCGGTTTTGTAGATGTACTTGCCAACCGGCACTGAGCCAACAAACGACACGGCTTTTGTATCAGGGTGGTTCAGGAGGTAGTCGACCTGCTCTTTACCACCATGAACAATCTGCAATACGCCTTTAGGTGCGCCTGCTTCAACAAACAGCTCAACCAGCCGCATAACGGTCAGGGGAACCTGCTCGGAAGGCTTGAGGATATAGGTATTACCAGCAGCGATAGCCAGAGGATACATCCACAGGGGAATCATCGCCGGGAAATTGAATGGGCTGATACCAACACAAACGCCCAATGGCTGCGTATAGCTGTAGGTATCGATGTTATTGGCAACGTTCTCAACGGTTTCTCCCATCATGGCTGAAGGGATATTAGCGGCCTGTTCTACCACCTCAATACCACGCCATACATCACCTTTGGCGTCAGCAAAGGTCTTGCCGGTATCCTGAGAGACCAGTTCGCCCAGTGCATCATGGTTCTCTTTAAGCAGGGCAACATAACGCATCATCAGACGAGCACGGTCAGAGACAGGGACATCTCTCCACTTTTTAAAGGCCGACTTAGCGCTTTCAACGGCTTTTTCCATTTCCGTTTCAGTGGCAAAAGGCAGTTCCGCCAGCAGTTCCTGAGTGGCTGGATTGGTGACAGGGATACATTGTGAGCTTTCACTGGCGATGAAGTCGCCATCGATAAAAAGAGGAATTCTATTGGGCATGGGACTACCTGGCTTATTTTATTGTCGGTAATAACCTGTTCATAATATTTAACAGATTGGCGGTAAATTGTGAACAGTCTCTGGTGTGAGTATCTATTGTATCTCAGCCTTAACCACACTCATGGTTGTTATGGACTATGCGAGACCAAGACTTTCAGCAAGCTGTTGAGATGTGAAGTGATGTGAAAACTCACTGTCGCCCAGTGTCAGCCGGGTCATGGCGGTATGCATGGCTGTTCCCATCAGCATGACGGCAGTGAGTTCTGGAGTAATATCTCTTTTTATCTGGTTGCTCTCTTTCAACTCTCTCAGCCTGTCAGAAAGCATTTGGCGGGGGGTATAGAATCCGTTTACCCGATCCCCGGGTATAGCAGTCGGACCTCTTGTTAGAGATGAGGCTGCGATTGGAAGAACCCGTTCAAAGTAGGCAATAGCGGCTTCAAAAACGGTCATCAGCCAGGAATTTATCTGCTTCTGATCATCAAGAGCGTCTTCGGTAATATGTCTGATAAGTGTCGTCTGCTCAGGCAGGGCTTCATTAATCAGAGCCTGCAGTAGCCCTGTTTTATCACCAAAGTTATTGAACAGACTGGCTTCGGTAACCCCGGCATGCATGGCAACGGCTCTGGTTGTGAGTCCCGGGAGGCCTTCAGTTTCCAGAAGGTCTCTGGCTGCTGCCAGAATACGGTTTCGCACGCGGGGTCTTCCCATAATTGATTATCCCTGGTTTGCCTTATTTCCGGTTGATTGGCTCAAAACTTTATAATTGGCTCAAGGCTGTTGCTGAATCATCCCAGATCGCAATGATGCCCTTGATGGTGCCTACATAGGCTGTACCGTCGGTGCCGATGGTAATCGGTGCCCAGTTATTGTCAAAATCCATGCCTGCGCCGGTGCGAATTTTAAAGACCGTGTTGCCGCTTTCTGCATCGAGAGCCATTAGATACCATGCGACATCATCAGCATTATCCTGTTGCTCAAAGGTGTAAAAATAGACCAGACCATTGTTTGCGGAGAGCTTTGGAACAACAGAAGGGGCTTTCTCAGGAGAGTTCCAGACAATATCACAACCGGATTCGTCTTCCCGGATATCAATCCTGCTGATGCCGCCGGGTATGCCATCCCAATCTGTTTGTTGGATAGCGTTGCTGTAACCAAAATTATTTTCAATAATAATTGTACGTCCCCAGCCCACCATTGAGTTTTCAGTCGCTGACTGCTGGCTGTCAAACAGGGGAACCGTGCAAATCAACCGTTGGCCGTTAAAGTCTGGCTGGCGACGATAAACCAGAAGATTTATCCGGTCGTCAGCATTGTCAGTGACGGTGATGTATCGATCTCCCAGCAGTGTCGGTGTGGTGCCGGATCCCTGATTAATGGAGCCAACTTTCCGTTCTGATCCACGGTCGTATGTTTCCTGCCAGAGGACGCTGGGTTTTCCTTTCGCATCAGTACTCATGGCATAGGTTGCATGATCCGTGACTACGTAGGCTGCATTTTCATCCATCGCGAAGCTATTCTGGATCTCTTCTCCCTTAAACTGCGTACTTTTTACCTTTCCTGTTTCAGGGTTGAGTGTGCCGACCCGGCCATAACGGGTAACCCACCATATTAAGCCTTTGTGATCCGGTAATACGGCGGTGATTGGATCGCATTCGCCATCCGGGAACCAGTTATTCCAATTCATACAATCATTGGGAACGTCCTGGCTGAGATCCCAGTTACCATCCAGGTAGAACTCCCACTCTCCCGTTTCAGTCTGGCGATTGGCTAACCTCAGGATGCGCTGTGTACTGTCAGCCAGTACCACACGGTCCTGATCATCGAGATAGTAATAAGCGCCGCCAGAAGTGTCGGTCATAACAATCGCCGGATCACGCTTGACCAGAGCCTGAAAGGAACTGGGGCGGTTTGGTAATTTAAAGCGTGCCAGAAGCTCAAGGGATCTGGGCTTCAGCATATGGATTTCAAATCCGGTAATCGATGCACAGAGTGCAATAAGCTGGTCTTTGGTGGTGATGGTGACCGTTGCACACATGCCTCCGGGCATATTGGATCCATCCCGGGTTTGTATCTGTGGATTAATGCCAAGGGGGCCTGAAACCTGATGGACATCAGAATTGAAACCATCACCATGAATGGTGCTTTTTCCCGCCTTGGCCATAAAAGGGTGACTGATATTGTCGCCATTGAAAGGCTTTGCCTGCGCCGGTTGGCCAATAAATGCCGGAGCCGTTAATGCAGAGCTTTTCAGTGGTTCAGGTTCTTTGGAAGGACTGCAGCCCGCTAATAGCACGGCTGATATCAGGGCAAAAATGTGGTGTTTCATGGAATAGTTCCCCGGATTGATTTTATTTTTATAGCGTCACTATAAATAAAATAGCGGGGAGATCAAGTGCTTTGTGATTTGTTGTGAATTTGTGGTTTTTCTTGATGTGTTTATGGCCGTTTTACTACAATAAACGACATTGGTTTTATAGGTTTCTGGTGTATCTGAGCTGAAGTAACCATACCATCGTCATCCCCACGAAGGAGGCTGTTGCAAAAGATCTTAATTACCGGTTTATACCACCGCAGTCTTTCCCGCGAAGGCGAGAATCCATCGCGAGCAGTGGATCCCCGCCTTCGTGGGTGTTGCAAAAGGTCTTAAATACCGATTTATACTACTGCCGTCTTTCCCGCGAAGGCGGGTGTTGCAAAACCCTCCGGACATCTCGTTCCCATGCTCTGCGTGGGAATGCATACCGTACTCGCCACAAGTGAATAACCAGCCTGAAACCACCACAGATTCGGACAAGGAGAGGTTTCTCCACATGCGGCCAGATCCGTATGCATGCCCACGCAGAGCGTGGGAACGAGGGTTTTACGACAGCCGCCTGCGCGGGAATGACGGCGGTGGTATCTGTATAGGGTTTAACGCTTCCCTGCACTAGCCGGACTAATGACTTATATTCCAAAAATGATAAATTTCAGTGCAAACATAATGGCCAGTACCCAGACACTGATGCTGACTTCTTTAACTCGACCAGCCAACAGCTTAATAATCGGGTAGGCAATAAATCCAAGCGCAATACCGTTAGCGATAGAGAAGCTCAACGGCATCATAATGGTGGTAATAACAACGGGACCCGCTTCAGTCAGATCAGACCAGTCCATGTCTCCCAGGCTTCCCGTCATGAGTACCGCAACATAAAGCAGAGCGCCTGCCGTTGCATAACCGGGCACCATGCCAGCCAGAGGGGATAAGAACAGGGTCAGCAGAAACAACAGGCCAATAAACACGGCGGTCAGACCGGTACGGCCACCCACAGCAACACCGGAAGCGCTTTCTACGTAGGTGGTGACCGTTGGCGCACCAAAGATGGCACCCACCCAGGAGGCAGTACCATCAGTGACCATCGCCCGGCTCATATTTTCCATCTTGCCGTTTTCGTCAGCAAGTCCAGCCTTGTCACCCACCGCGATCAATGTGCCGGTGGTGTCGAACAGGTTGACGAACATAAAGGCGACAATGACACCAAGCATGTCCGGGTTCAAAGAACCCATGATGTCCAGTTTGCCGAAGATTGGCGTAATACTCGGTGGCAGAGAGAAGATGCCAGTAAACTGCACTTGTCCGGTAACCAGTGCGATACCGGTAACCAGGGCAATGGAAACTAACACCGCAGATTTCATTTTTCGATAGCTGAGTCCCAGAATAAGGAAGAGACTCAAACTGGCCATCACCGGCGCGAAACTGGTGATATCACCCAGACCGACAATGGTGCCCGGGTTAGCCACAACGATACCCGCAGTTTTAAGACCGATCAGCGCCAGAAACAAACCAATACCCGCAGTAATACCAATCCGCAGCCCTTTGGGAATACTGTCAACAATCCACTCCCGAACTTTGAAAACACTCAGGATCATAAAGCCGATACCGCCCCAGAACACGGCACCCATCGCCTGTTCCCAGGAATAGCCCATGCCCAAAACAACCGCATAAGCAAAGAAAGCGTTCAACCCCATGCCCGGTGCCAGGCCAACCGGCCAGTTGGCGTACAGCCCCATGGCAATACAGCTGATGGCGGAGATCAGACAGGTAGCGACAAACAGTGCACCACGATCCATGCCTGCGGCAGAAAGCATTTCCGGTATAACAAACACTACGTAGCACATGGTAATAAAGGTGGTGCAACCCGCCAGTGCCTCCATCTTCACGGTGGTGCCGTGTTCCTTTAGATGGAATAATCGTTCCAGAAGAGAATTTTCGTGAGATTCTTTTTTCTTCTCTAATGAAGAGTGGTCCACATCGTTATTTAACATTATTTCCCCTAGAGCCCGATTTTCTGATGTCCGTTCAAGCCATCTCTCGAGTTGTTTCTCAGGTTTATATCTGCTCAGCTGAGATAGCTCAATATCATCGTTAAGCGACTTTTCAAGGCATTATTCGAGCCAGAAGCGAATCAGAAGGGGTGAATGAGAACTCTTTAATATGGAAAAAATGATCTATAACAAATCTGGCAGAGAAAAATCAGACTTATGCTCAAAAAAAATCGTCTCAGAATCACCCATCTGATAACCACCAGAATAATACGACCCATTGAAATAACTTAATGAGAAACATTATCAATCAAACAGCGTTTAGAAGAGTTACCAATGATAGATAGATATATTCATTCTCAAAATGGTAACTCAAACTGATAAAATCAACCGGCTAATATAAAAAAACCATGCAATCCATAGAAATTTATCTATAAATAGTAAACGTTTTGATAAAAAAATCTAAATATTTACAGATTTACATAAAGGTAATACAGGTAATGGATAATTGGGCTAAAGCATATGATCAGGGAACATATATTAATCATCCGAATTACCACAGCCCCACTAATGATCAGAATAAATATACAGATACAAATTACGAACACAAAAAAATAATAACTCAAGTCAATACCAACATTATATTGGATCGTGAGGTACATAAATTACGATCATTAATCCCGGAAAAATTTCTGGCAGGTAACTATCGAATCCATATTTTAAGATCGGCAACAAACTATATAAAACATCTAGAACAAGAAACGTATATCGATCCTTTTCAAGCGCCTTATCATCATCTGAATCATAACGACGACACTAACGAACAGAATAAAAATACAGTTAGAGGTCTCGGTGAAAAATATAAAATAACTTACACCGACCAAAGCACTATGATAACTGACCGAAAATTCATAATGGACGATGCCTTCGATGAATTAAACTGTGCAATCAAACATCCCGCCCTGATACATCTAACTCGAATCGAAATTGTAAAACAAGCAATAACCTATATAAATTTTCTAAAAACAGATACATCTTATGATCCTTTTCAAATACCTTGCCAATCTCCTGACAAACCTTCTGACCAACCACCTCCACCTTATCCAAGTCATTTTCTAGAACAGCCTTCTATCTTTCCACTCGATATTATCTCAGACTTTCAGGAATGCCAGAATCAAAATCAATCCACTTCTAACAACCCTCCTTCCTTTAAAGAACAATCATTAAGTCAAGATTATTTAACAACAAACAACTCATTCCTGCCTAAAGATTATGGAATCCAACAGAACACACCTGCAGCGTTAGGTATTACTCTAAATATCACCCCGAGAAATCAACAAGACAATAAAGAATATTTTCATAACAATATTATTGATCAATCGGATAATAACGAAGAAACCTCCGATTCATCCATTAATGATCACACAGGTTTTTGTATAGACACACTGCATAATTCCGAAGACTCATCTCCAGAGCAACAAAATACATCAGTAGATACAGATACAGATACAGATACCGCCGATGAAGGCCAAAAAACAAGCTCAACAATAATAGATCAAATAACAGAACTTGAAAACAATCTTGACGAATCAGACAAACAAGGTTATTTCTGCCTGCAAAACTTACCATCGCCTGTTCAAGAAAATTCCAGCCAACACCAACAGCTCGAAAAAACAATCTCTCCATCTGAGAACATGACGGTATCAGAACCAACTTCGAAAAAATCAAAAGAACATATACAAGAGAATGCAAAGAAGGTATACGACTTAAAGCTCCTTGAACTTCATAAAGTACGAAGCTTATTATATAAAATAGGATCAAGCAATACCCACCCACCAGACAAAAATCTACTCACAAAATCTGAAACGCTACTACTATCAGCCGAAATATTTAAAATTTATGCAGACCACGAAAAAACCGAAGACCCAGAAATAAAAGAAACAATACGCGAACATTTAAATAGAACAACAAAAAAAGGCCATGGAAATAAAAAACGTCGAACTACAGAGAGAAAGAGAAATGACCTTATTGCAGAATATAAAATACTAAAAAAAATATTCAAAGATAATAGTCTCTCTCAGAAACAAGTATTAACCAATACAATCACAAAAATAAAAGAAATATTCCCTGATACTACTGAGAAACCTAATATAGTTGCATCGTCTGATAATCTTACTGAAAGCCAACAGAACTCAGACCCAATGACATACACGAATCAGCATACTTTTAAATCACAACCAAAAACCAAAAACCATGTTCGCATTAACAAAAGGCCGAATATTCCTGAGCCATTTGAAAAAGAAGGAGACAAAACTACAACATGTATAAAAAAACGACGCCCAAACTCTAGCGCAATCTCAGAAGCCCATCCCCCCCCTCCTTATATTTACTCATCGTTCACAGAACTATTATCTTCACCATTTGATGATGCATATCAATCATCCAATTCATATTTTACCGATGAGATTGCACTAACATCTGATCAATTTACTGAAACGCTACTGAGTCCCACAGTATCGTTTTTTCCTGATCACGAGAGTATTGGACTACCATTGACATCGGAAAAGGAAATACCATCATTAACAGAAGCTGAACTGGCAACACTCGCTGCAGCAACACTCGCTGCATCCTGGGAAAATAAAGAGATACCGGTCAAACCCATTCATACCTTCAATAAAATCCATCCCGAATTAGCATACAATCTTCTGAGAGCTCGCCTCAAATCTGAAAAATCGTCAGCAGCGGATATCTATCATGAGGTTATATCAACAAACGGAAAACTTACCGGTAGAAAACCATCATTACACACAATCAGTAAGTTTTTTAGGCAATATAAAAAAATCCAACCATTTAATAAAAAACCTGATCCAGAGTTCTGCACTGAGATTTTCTGCGGTGACTGCCAATCAATAAAAGCCATTGAGCACCCATGCATTAATCCTGAAATAACCAATCAGAATACAGTAATAAATCCAGAAACCAGGCTATATATCCCATGTATAAGAAAGCAGACAAGTGACGATGATTCAGTTTATAGTGATAATGAGAACACGGGTAAAGCTCAAAAACGCTCCCATTCTTCCAGTTGCAACGATGCATTACCAACCGGAAAATTTTCCAGAAAAGAGAATTCTATTATTTCCTGTAACAGCGAGCAATCAACTACCGAAAAAACACATCGATACTTCACGATTTTTCCACGAACTAAAAATACTGACATAATCAATCCCAACAACAAGCATACAAAAGAACATGGACTATATATTAAAACATGGCGAAAAAAAAAGGCCGCTTTATATCAACAAATACGTGAATCATTACCGAAAAAAAAAACCAGAAACAAGCACCCCACAAACATTAATACTCTCCTGGAAGTATATGATTTGTATTCAGATACACATTTATCTTCCAGTAAATTAAATAAGACTTCAAATCTTTACCATGCCAAGCCAGGGGATCCTCAGGCAACTAAAATCATATTAAATGACACTTCAATTAACAAAGAAAAAAAACTAAACAACCTACTGATAATAGTAAAGAGACAACTCGGTATTGACGAAAAACTAAATTCAATACAATCTTTAAAAATAATAATAGAAAAATTAGAAATGCGTCATTATAATCCGGTTGAATCGCTACAATGTGTTAAATAATAAACTTAACTCCCATCTCAGCCGTCTAACAAAAAGGTTATGGTGATATTTTCGATCAATAGCACCATACTCCCTATGCTTTACCGTAGATTATCCATACCCTGCCACAAGCGCCGTGCAGCCTTCCGTGCTTCGGCATAAATTTCACTGACATCAAATGGGTACTGCCCGTCTTCATAAACCACAGCACCATCAACAATCACGGTTCTCACACCACCGCTGTTCATACCAAATGCCATATGTCCAGGGAGGTTTTCTGCCTGCAGAGGCGTTGGACTGTTGTAGTCGTAGATTACCAGATCAGCCTGATAGCCAGCTTCCAGACGACCGAAATGACCACCAAAGTTTCTTTCCAGCAAACGGTTTCCGTTATTCAGAAACTTCACAAAGCTGTCCGGCCACAATGAACCACCGGCATCACGATGCTTGAAGAAGGCAAATTTCAGTTCTTCAAACATGTCACTGCCGATACCATCAGTACCCAGGGCTATATTCTTATAAGACGTCAGTTGTTCGTTATAACCCACATGGTTATTCATATTAGAACGTGCGTTATGAACCAGGAAAGCATCTTTTTCGTTAAGTAATTCAATGTCTGAGTCGCTCAGATAGAGGCCATGCCCAATCACCGTTTTATCATTAACCAGACCAAAACTATCCAGACGCTGAATCAGCTCCTGACCATAGTGGTGGTGGCTCCAGGTAGCATCGTACTTATCTTCCGCTACATGGATATGCAGCCCCCGGCCCGTTTCCCGAACCGCATCGGACAACATGCCCAAACCATCATTAGAAACGGTAAACGGCGCATGGGCACCAATATGGGCTTCAACCAGGTAAGGCTCATCACCTCTCGCTCTGGCACTGGTGACCAGATTGGCAAAGTCGATATTTTCCTGAACACCGGCTTCCATCTCCTTGATACCGCCATTGCGGTCAGTGGTTTCAAAACAGGTCATACCTCTCAAACCAGCCTTGAGAAAAGCTTTACGGAGCGTATTAAGAGAGCCTTTGATATAGGAAGGAGAAGCGTGATGATCAATAACGGAAGTGCAACCCGCCTTAATGGCTTCTAGAGAACAGATCAGGCCGCTGTAATAAAGAATCTCTTCATCAATAGACCGGTCTACCCGCCACCACAGGTTTTTAAGTATGCTGACAAAATCGGGGCTGGGCTTAATATCTGCCATTACCCCCCGGGATAATCCGGAATAGAAGTGGTTATGACTACAGACAATACCCGGCATCACCAGACGACCTGCGGCATCAATAGTTCGAGTCGCTTTGGCATGATCAACCTGAGTACCCACTTCGACAATCTTGTTACCATCAACAAGGATATCGACACCTTCGGTAACTCTGGCTGGTTCAAACTGAACAGCGGTGGCGTTTTTTATCAGTAACATACGACTTATCCTTAATTCTCGTTCCCATTTAAAAGAACGCTTCCCGCTGCCCGCCACCCGCTACCCGAAAAAGCCAGAGCAGCTTGTGCTTGTGCTTTTGCGGGCGGCGGGCAGCGGATAGCGGGCAGCGGTCTTATGGATAAACCTTACCCAGCAAATAAGCCTGATTCAGGTAGACATGGCTGATAATCCTGCACAGATCATCCTGTCCACGGGGTACTTCACTCAACTCACCCATCACATTGATAGTCATCTTGTTGATCTTGTCACCACTGCGCAGCCAGACC
>NZ_JAVRMB020000381.1:0-7835 GCF_031844845.1 Endozoicomonas sp. | reverse complement strand
CGAGTCAATTTCTACAGGGCAGAAGGCATTTATTAAAAAGTACTGCGCCAAGTCTGGTGCAGTTCGGGGCGGAGGTATGAGAAAGTCAAGAATCAAGACCCACCCCGGTTTTCAGGCCTATCCCCGCCATGGGTTGGAATGTCCAATGAAAACGCTATCAAGACAATCAGACATATAATTTAGCGGATATTGTATATCTGTAGCCTTAAAACGCAGATAACATCATCAAATACACGCTTGGATCTTGAAACTTTCATAGCTGCAAGATTAAAAAAGACCCCGGATGTTCGTTCCTGGTAACAAGAGCTACACACGCTGTTTCGATATATGCGTACTCAGGCACTTTATTAATAAGTGAAAGGCGAAATTTGATAGGCGGTAGTGTGATTTTTGGTTAGTCGAAAGCTTCGGTTGACACAATGCAAAAAGAAAGACCTGACCCCGGTTTTCCTGATTCCGGTTTTCCGGTTTTCAGTTCAAAGCTATGAACCATTTGACCATGATTGTTTACACCGAACTCATCTTTGCATATTTTCATAGTAATTTTTCTGATAGTAGGTAGTTCACTTTGACAGAATAAGATTATCACCCTGTCAGGTTCCCCCTGAAGAGGGGGGAGCCGACAACAAAATTTACTTAGCCATCTAAATCCAGTAAAGTTTTACCTTTCCAGTTTTACCGCATTCCAACTTATTTATAGCCAGGTTTTCCTGACATGTCAGGAGGAGGAGGCTGCTGATTACTATCGGAGATGTAAAATGGCTACTCTAAAGGAAATTGCACAGGAGGCTGGCGTCTCCCTCTCGACAGTTTCCCGGGTTCTTAACGACGACCCGTCCATTAGTGTGAAGAACGAAACACGACAATCTATTCATGATATCGCCAGCCGACTGGAATACACAACCAGTCGCAACCGCAAAACACGACAACGGACAGATTACTGTTTTTTTGCACAATATAATTACTCACAGGAAACAGAGATAAACGACCCCTATTACCTGTCAATCCGGTACGCCATTGAAACCCAGTGCAAAAAACTGAATATCAAACTGCTTAGTAGTTACGAACCAAAAGGCTATGAAGAATACAAAGATATTGATGGTGTGGTTTCGGTGGGCATTCTTCCTAAAGAACAGCTAAACCAGACCAGGCGCTTATCAGGCAATCTGGTGTGTGTAGACACACAATGGGATAGTACTGATTGTATCTATGCGGATCTGACCCAAATCAGTCGTGATGCGATAGATTACTTCATTTCCCGGGGCTATACCCGAATCGGGTATATTGGCGGACAGGACTCAACGGACTCTATGGACGAACGCGAAGTCTCCTTTGCAGAATACGGTCAACAGCAGGGCGTGGTATCCCCGGATGATATATATCGTGGTGAGTTCTCAAGCTCCTCAGGTTATGAACTGGCTACGAAGATGCTGAAAGGAAATTATCCTGATGCTTTTTTTGTTGCCTCTGACTCTATCGCCATTGGTGTTCTTCGTGCACTGCACGAAAACAACATTCGTATACCAGAAGACTTTTCACTGCTCAGTGTGAACGATATCCCCATAGCAAAATTCACCTTCCCACCCCTGTCAACCTTTCGTATCGAATCAGAACTACTGGGTACTCAGGCCGTGAACCTGCTGGTGGATCAAATCCGGGAAGCGCGGTCAATTCCACTAAAAGTTACTGTACCTGCCACCTTAACGTTGCGGGGAACAACCCGTCATGAGGTTGTCGGGGAGTAGTGCGGGCTTGACCAGTGGCCTATAAAAAATACAGCTATCTTCATGGCTCGGGGCGAGCTGTATTTTCGGTGTTATCCCCTTTGAGAAGCTACTTTGAAGTCAATGAATAAAGAGATGAGCCATATCAAGTACTGTCGGATTGAGTACTGGCACAGCTGCCTTAACACGGTAATGTTGGCCTATAGATCAGGCATTTTTAGCAAAAATATCGCGGATTCCAGCAAAATATCCTGCCCCCCATATGAATCACATATCCCCACCTGCCAGCATGTGCGTATCTGTTAATAGCTGTAAAAAAGCATTCATTATTGCTTTGAATAGCAAATTACTGAACAAAAATTGATCTGGATCAAGAAAAACGCCGCCCCCCTTGGTTAAAATAATTTTAGTAAAAGTTTCCCTGAAAAAAAGCGCAAGTAAACCAGTAAATTTAACTCAGTGGTTTTAAGTGGTTTCCGGAAATTCGCCCTGATGCTCCATTTATGGAAGTTACGGGATGGAAGTCATGACGGTTCTCTCAGCCACAAACTAATGATTTTAAAATAAATTTTAGCAAAACCGGAGCAATCATGAGCGATATAAACAGGGGCACTATAGGTAAATTTGCCTTGCTTGCCCTGACTTTCACGGCAGTATTCAACGTTCGTAATATTGTCAATAACAATATTGAACTGGGTCTGAGTTCTGCTCCGATTTTCCTGCTGGCCACGCTTATTTATTTCATTCCATTTGTATTCATCGTGGCAGAGTTTGTCTCTGCTAATAAAAACTCTGAATCCGGAATGTATGACTGGCTGAAAAAGCCTCTGGGTGAACGTGCGGCTTACCTGGGCTCCTTCACCTACTTCTTTGTCAACCTGTTCTGGTTCACCTCTCTGCTGCCTAACGTTATTGCCTACGCTTCCTACGCATTGCTGGGCTATGAGCAGACCTTCTCACCGATGGCTACAGCGGTTGTTTCCATCATGCTGTTTGCATTTGCCACCTTCATATCCACCCGCGGTGCCAGCTGGCTCGGTAAGATCACTTCGGTGGTAGCCACTGTTGTACTGGCTCTTACGATTGGTTACATCGTCCTCGCTGGCGGCGCTGTAATAGGCGGACTTGAGCCTGCTGACCCAATTTCCATGGATGCTTTGACCCCGACTATTACATGGACCACCCTGGGCATTATGTGCTGGATTTTCCAGGCGGCTGGTGGTGCTGAAAGTATTGCTGTTTATCTGAATGATGTGAAAGGTGGAACCAAAACCTTCGTTAAAATCATCATCGGTGCCGGTATCGCCATTGGTATTATGTATGCGGTTGGCTCTCTGCTGATCAACGTATTCGTGCCACGGGCTGAACTGACTTACACCGGCGGTATGGTTGAAGTGTTTACCGGCATGGCTAAACACTATGGCTTCTCTACTGAACTGACAGGTCGTGTGGTTGGTGTCGTATTGTTTGCCGCCATGTTTGGTAGCCTGCTGATGTGGTCTGCCACTCCGGTTAAGATTCACTTCTCTGAGATTCCAAAAGGTATCTACGGCAAGAAAACTACCGAGCTGAATAAACACGGTGTACCTGCACGCGCAGCATGGGCTCAGTTCTTCATCGTTATTCCACTGATGCTGATTCCTGCCCTGGGCAGTGATACGGCTCAGGACTTGATGAGTATCACCATCAACATGACCGCAGCAACCGCGATGTTGCCACCTATCTTCATCATGGTTGCTTACTTTGTACTGCGTCTGAAGTATGACGACACCCCGCGTGAATTCCGTATGGGTTCCCGTACCGTCGGCATGGGCATCACTGCTATGCTGCTGATCATCTTTACTATTGGCTTCCTGGCAGCGACCTTCCCTACCGGCGGCGATATCGTGCAGATTCTGCTCTATAATGTGTCTGGTGTTGTGGTCTTCCTGGGTGCTGCCAATATGTGGTACAGCCGCTATATCAAGCGTACTCAAGAGCAAGGTACTGCCCAGACTGTTCTGTCTTAAGTACCCTTTTTAGCCTAACTGTTACAGCCATCAGCCAGACTCTCTGACTGATGGCTTTCATACATTCCCTGGATAATCCTCATGAGCGCTGTTATTTCCATTGGCAAACAAGCCATTGATCTTTTTGAAGAGATTAACCATGTTCCAGCGGTGATGGAAAATCACCAGATTAATGGTATCAACAAGGAAGCACCCCGCACTCACGTGTTTCCTTTTGCCCATGAATCACTGGCCATCAACAACAAGCCGGAGCTGGCAGGTAATTACCTTTCTCTGAATGGTCTGTGGAAATTCAATTGCGCCCATAATCCGGAATCACGCCCGAAAGATTTTCACACCGAAGACTATGATGTATCTGCCTGGGACAATATTCAGGTACCGGGCAACTGGGAAGCCCAGGGCTTTGATAAGGCCATTTATCTGGATGAGCGCTTCCCATTCACCACAGAATGGCCAAAAGTCCCAAGAGATTACAACCCGGTAGGTTCCTATCGTCGTACGTTTATCATGGACGACAGCTGGCATGATCGTGAAATATTCCTACAACTGGCCGGTGCCCGTACTGCCACCTTTATCTGGATTAATGGTCAGCGGGTCGGTTACACCCAGAACGCCAAAAACCCGGCAGAATTCAATATCTCCCCTTATGTTCGAGAAGGGGAAAACACCATTGCCCTGGAGATTTACCGCTGGTCCAACGCCAGTTATCTTGAAAAACAGGACATGCTGGATATGTCTGGTCTGGAGCGGGAAGTATTCATTTACTCCACCGGCAAAGCCCGTATTTTTGATTTTGACTGCAAAGCCTCTCTGGACAGCACATTCTCCCAGGGCTCCATCAACCTGAGTATTGATCTGAAACATTATTCAGATACCGGACCTGTCGGGTTCACCGTTAAGGCGCAGTTACTGGACGACAAGAAAAGTTTTTCTGCCATAGTCAGCCAACAGCAAAGCGTTGCCTTCGAAAACCACGCAAGTCGCCTGACATTCACTGCTGAAGTGGACAGCCCTCGCCTGTGGAATGCTGAAACCCCTAACCTTTATACGTTGCTGCTGACGCTTTCAAATGCCAATGGCGAGATTCTGGAATGCACCTCCCATAAAATTGGTTTCCGTCGCATTGATATTATTAACGGACAGCTGACCATTAATGGCATAGCCATCAAAATCAAAGGCGTGAATCGTCACGAGCTGCACCCGACCCTGGGCCATGTAGCCACCGAAGAAACCATGCGCACCGATATCCGCCTGATGAAAGAACACAACATCAATGCGGTACGCACCAGCCATTTCCCCAGTCATTCACGCTGGTATCAGTTGTGCGATGAACATGGTCTGTATGTGGTGGATGAAGCCAATATAGAATCTCATCCACTGGCTCTGTCACCGGAGACCCAGATTGGTGATACCGAATCCTGGATTCCGGCTCATCTGGATCGCATGCAGGCCATGGTGGAAAGAGACAAAAACCACGCCTGTGTCATTATCTGGTCCATGGGTAACGAAGCAGGCAAAGGCTGCGTCTTTGAAACCCTGTATAACTGGACCAAAGAGCGTGATTGCAGCCGTCCGGTTCAGTACGAACCCGCCGGAGAAGCATCGTACACCGATATTGTCTGCCCCATGTATCCGACCCTGGAGCGTCTGGAAGCCTTCGCCCAACAAAGCGACGGTCGCCCGATGATCATGATCGAATACGCTCATGCCATGGGTAACTCTGTGGGAATTTTGGGAGATTACTGGAAGATTATCGATAACAGTCAGTGCCTGCAGGGCGGTTTCATCTGGGAGTGGATGGATCATGCTCTGGAAATGACTAACGACAAAGGTCAGAAGTTCTGGGGATACGGTAAAGACTATCATCCGGACATGCCCACCGACGGCAACTTTATGAATGACGGTCTGGTCGCCGCTGATCGCACGCCTCACCCTCATATGGCAGAAGTGAAAAAGGTGTATCAGCCGGTTCGCTTCCACGCTATTGATGCTGCGGCAGGTCATTTCGAAATAGAAAACCGTTATGACTATATCAATCTGGATCATCTGGCTATCCACTATGAGATTTCCGAAGATGGTAAAACCATCCATAAAGGATCTCTTGGCACTATTTCTGCTGAAGCAGGTTTGCGCAGTCCCCTGGAAATTGACCTGTCCGATATAGACAGCAAAATAACCAGCGAATACCTGATCACACTCAGTGCCGTCAGCCAGAATGAAGAACCGTTTACCGGATCTGGCTATGAATACGCCTGGGATCAGTTTGCGCTCACTCAGCGTCCGCCCTGCCAGCACCCCGTTATGCCACAACACGAGACGTTGGAACTCCATAATACCGATTCAGAAACGCTGGTATCCGGCCGTGACTTTGCCATTCGTTTTGACCGTAGTACCGGTCAGATGAGTGAATTCTCTGTGAATGGTCACAACCTGATTCGTACCGGTCTGGAACCCAACTTCTGGCGCGGACTCACAGACAACGATCTGGGTGCAAGGGCTTTTGAATGGGCCGACATTTGGAAAAATGCCGCCAATAGTCGTCAACTGACCTCTATTGACGCTGAGCCTTTGAACACCCATGAAGTAAAAATAGTTACCCGCTTCGTGCTGCCAACGATTGAAAGTGAATACACCCTGACCTACAACATTTTTGCTGATGGTGAAGTAAGGGTAGAAAGCCAATTTGTGCCGGGGAATAAAGAACTGCCAGTGATGATGCGCTTCGGCATGCAGCTGACCCTGCCTGCTGAGTTCAAATTTATGCAATGGTTTGGTCGCGGTCCCGTAGAAACCTACGCAGACCGTAAAGGTGCTAAAGCAGCTATTTACGGCGGCACTACCTGGGAGCAGTTCCATGCCTATCCACGCCCCCAGGAAAGCGGCAATAAAACCGATGTTCGCTGGGTGCGTTTGCTGAACGCTGAGGGTATGGGTCTTGAGGCTATTGCTGAAGAGACTCTGCTGAATACCAGCGCCTGGCCTTTTGCCGCAGATGAGCTGGATTTTGTTGCAGATGCGGGAGGTATGGGTGCTTCCGGTTTAACACCGATGACCTGTAAACATGGTGTTGATGTACAACCGGGTGATTTGACCACCTGGAATATCGACCTGGCGCAAATGGGTACCGGTGGACAAAACTCCTGGGGGTCATTACCGCCAGCGAAGTATCAGTTACCAGCACAGGCATACGGTTATGTATTCCGGTTACGTCCGGTAAATGGGGTAAACACCTGACAGGAAGAAAACCGGATTTGACGCCATGGGTCAAATCCGGTTTTTACGATGCTGTCTGGAATTGAAATCAGGTCGTATCGTCTATTTACGGCGCAGACTAAAAATGGAGTGATAGACAGCCTCTACCCTTCTCTGCCAGTTTGAAGGTTCGACTCGACCAACCCAACGCCTGAATTCATCTCTTTGACGACTTTTTCAAGTGAGTTCAGCTGTGGCGTAAAGCATTACCTTGCAACTTGCCCAGAGTTTTCTAAGCTGCCTGTGCGACAGTACCTGAAGAGTAGACCGGCGGAACTTCCCCGCCAGCCCCTCGCAGAACGGTACGGAAAACCGCGGAAAGAAAACCGAAAACCGGAAAACCGGGGTCAGGTCTTTCATCGTGCGTAACATATTCTGCACATTAACTCATTGTAAATAGTGATGGTGGGCCTTTTATTTCGAATACTTACGAACTGGTTTTTATTTCAATTTTATTAAACGGCAATGGATATGCACAATGAAAGATCTGACCCCGGTTTTTCCACCCAAATTGATGTTTCAGCTGCTGAAACATGGGTTCAATTGGCCACCTTATTGAGTAAGCCAATAAAACCTCCTTGGCCTCAAGATCAGGATTGGTTGATAAGAACAACTTGGTTTCCGTCTCCCCTTTATCATTTATAAACCGACTCCAAACCACTCGGACAATGCGACCTTTAAGAAAACCGGAAAACCGGGGTCAAAACCGGAAAACCGAAAACCGGGGTCAGGTCTTTCATCGTGCGTAACATATTCTGCACATTAACTCATTGTAAATAGTGATGGTGGGCCTTTTATTTCGAATACTTACGAACTGGTTTTTATTTCAATTTTATTAAACGGCAATGGA
>NZ_JAVRMB020000380.1:0-2935 GCF_031844845.1 Endozoicomonas sp. | reverse complement strand
GTGGCAGGGACAGGAAACGCCAAACTCCCTGAAACGCCTTTGCCGGAAAATGCGTATCATTATCGGGATGATGTACCACTGTTTGTTGGTCACTACTGGTTAGATGGCACACCTGAGACCCTTTCAAACAATGTTGCCTGCGTTGATTTCAGTGTTGCACGGGCAGGAGGCAAACTGGCAGCCTATCGCTGGTCGGGAGAGCAGCAACTCAGAAATGAAAACTTCGTCTGGGTTGGACGCACCCGCTAACCCACCATTCAAAACAACAATAAAAGACAACAATCATGTATCTAATCTATAATCATAAGACCCGTAAGGTCGGGTATTAGACGACAACAAAAATCTTGTTCATGAACCGCCACCTCACCGGGATGATAACCCCGCGTCCCGTTTTGCGCCCGAAAACCCCTTTAGATTTAGGAACTGTCTCCTGCCGACCCTGTTCCCACGCCCTCCGTGAGAACAAGATAAAACAGCCAACCCAAAATAAAATAAACGACAGACGACAATCTACATCTACATCTACACTGATACAGCTGTTATCGAGGTTTTTTATGAACACTTTACCTGTAAAGCTGGCTGGCTTCCTTTGCTGTTTTCTGGTGTATCCCGCCTGTGCCATCAACAAATCCACTGTGATTAATAAAACCGACCAACCTATTGCAGTGGTCTGGACAGCGCTTGGCTGTTTGCACCACCGATTTGACCACGGTGAGGTTTGCGGTGGATTGATCCTTAATCCCGGGGAGAGCCATAAATATCAATATAACTGGGGCGCAACCAATGACCACATTCATGCAGGCGGACTGATAAAAAAAACCGGTAAATATTATGTTCCAAGCTCCGGACCATCGCCCGTTTATCTATCAATGGTTAGGGGAAACTGCGCACTCCCATCTCCTGATGGTAAGGTTGTGTTCATAACTTCAATGTCCATTGATGAAGAGACATGGACGATCAATTGTGAATATGAAATTCACGCTCCTGAGAACATTAATTTATTCAAGGTTCATGGAGTCGACAAGGATTCTGATGAAGGCTACTGTTCTGATGAAGACTATGACCTGAATTCGTGACTTTGTGAGAGATAAATTCCGCTACATCTCTTGCCATGCGTGGCTTACAGCCTATAAATAGTGATTTCATTTTTTTCACCCACTGGGTGCATTTTTGAAAAATTAAAAAAACAGAATTTTTTATGGGTCGATAATCACCAGGCCATTGCGTCATAAGGGTTGTCGGATTTTCCAATTTCCCGGGATTAATTAAGAAGTCACGGATTCAGCAAGTCAGTCGTGAACCCTCGGCTTTAGGCTTTAGGCTTTAGGCTTTTAGGCCCTCGGATCTAATCGGGCGAGGAGCAGTCACGTATGATTCTGACCGATAAACCTGGATCATGGTTAAGCAGGCCATCTCCTGTTGCACGTACACTGGTCGGGAGAGCAGCAGCTCAGAGTTGAAAACTTCGTCTGGGTTGAGCGCACTCGGTAGCCAATAACAAGTAAATAATAACGATAACAGGCAATAACCATGTACCTGGTATACAACCACTAATCTCGAAATGGTCGGATATTAGACGACGACAAAAATCTAATTCTTGAATTGCCACCTCACCGGGACAGTAACCCCGCACCCCGCTTCAGGTCTGACGAACCCTTTAACTACACAGAGCAGCTTCTCTCCTACCTCGCCAGCCTCTACCTGGATGGCGTGCTGACAGAAACAGACAACGGAGATGGCTGCGTCTGGGCATTGATCAGAGTCTTCGATGAGAACGATAAAGAGTCACTGAGTAAACACTATACTTACCGGGGCGAGATTGGCTTTTTGATAGACGACGGAATCATTTTTTCAGAGGTATTGGTTAATGCCATTGAGGAAATCATCTGACTTCAGTGGCGACGTACAGGAAACCTGATAGGTGCCGTATGATTTCAAAAAACTCTGCAAGCGGTATATGAAGCAGAGAGGCACATGCCCATGAAGTTGAACAAAGAGAAACGGCTGACTTTTAGTGATCATTCTCAGGGTGGACATTAAGGAATGTATTCGTTGGCCTGCTTACGCTTCAACGCAGGTCAGTTTCCAAAGGAAGCCGACTATCGTGACCCAACCACCATGCACTCATCAAGGCCTGGAGATATCGGAGGGTTCGGTTGTTGGCTCCCCTGAAAGGGGAACCAAGAAAAGGACAAGAAAAGGACACCCACTAAAATATCCATACTTAAACAATGGATAAATTTAATCGCCGTAAAGGTCAGATCCGGCATGTTGCGCCATTCTTTGTCGTCAGACGCCTTCGCTCCACCGACTCCGCTATGGTTTGGTTGTTTTACCTGCATATTGTTCGTCGGCTTCTTCACTACTATTAATCTGTCTGACTCCCTGCCAGCGTAGATATTCAGCCTTCGTCGTTCTGACTTCACTGAACCCGACCCGCTTGAACTATCTCCATTGAGATCAGCGAATCACTGACAGGGTCTCCCGAGTTCCGCACAAAAGACATCGGTACATGCACCAGGTCTATGACTCCGGAGAACCGGCAGGGTACTCGCATAACGTACCTGTGCCGTGTTGCCTTCCCCCTCATCCAACAGGGTCGGCGTTCTCGATGATGGTTTCGGAGCTCAATACTGAGCCTGTACGTTCCCCTGTCAACGCTTAACCATTGCCATTTCTGACAACCGCCCATGACTCGGGGTTCCGGCGGCTTGCTGAGCCTTACCGGATGAAGGGCTTTCACCTTCAATCTTCTGCCGATTTATCTCGGCGAACTGGATGTCCTTTATTTCCCTTAGCCAATTCACGCAGGCGGTCAAAATCACAATTAATCACCAGCCGAAGTGTTCCAAAGACCAGTATTCTCCAGAGATCCATCCCCGGGCGGCCATTCTTTTTGTCCACAGATTCCGGAATCATTTTTTCAAGCGCAAGG
>NZ_JAVRMB020000379.1:0-39237 GCF_031844845.1 Endozoicomonas sp. | reverse complement strand
CCTAAGGAGAATACAATGGCAGAAAATGCCTACTATACCTTGCTGACATCGCTGCCTCATATTGACTCGCTGTTTAACAGCAAGATCACGCCGATCTCCCGGATACAGTTAGATCGTCGTCTGTCGATGCTGTCTATGGCCGATCGTGAAACGCTGGTCAAGGTGGAACAACTGGTTCATTGGAGCCATTTGGGCGAAGACATTAAAGAGAAATACCTGATCAATCTGGCTGAGCGTCTGATACAGGAACTGGACAGTCCTGACCTGAAAGAGTTGGTCAACTGGCGTTTGGATATGCGCACCATTGCCGCAGCACTGCGCCGTAAAGCCAATGGTATTCAGGCACCGACCACGGCTCGCTGGAGCTATGGCAGCCGGTACGCCTATATTCGACGGAACTGGAGTCATCCGAATCTGGGGTTGCAGAATGCTTTTCCGTGGATTCCCGTGGCGGTGGAATGTCTCCATAAAAAAGACTATCTCACGCTGGAAAAAACGGTGATGGAAGCCGTGTGGAATAAGCTCAATGAGCTTGGTGCACGACACCGGTTTGATTTTGAGGCAGTGGTTATCTACCTGCTGCGCTGGAACCTGGTGGCTCGCTGGACTGCTTATAACGGTGAGGAAGCGATCGTTCGTTTTAATGACCTCACCCAGCAAGCCCTGGGAGCATTTGCCCATCAGTTGCCCGGATCGCCAGACTGATCATTACCGGGCATCTGACGACCTGACAGATCGCTGGTTACCCATCACGATTTACGACAACGGTTATACACATGACAGAACAGACAAAGACAGACCTGATGCAACAGGCTACTGCCCGGGTAGTAGCTGTGATGGGGGATATTATCACCATCGAAAGCATCATTGGCCCGGAGAGTGAGAAAAAACCCCTGGTCAAGAATGAAGTGGTTTATGTATTGCCAAGCCGTCGCTCTAATGAAGCGGTGGAAGAGCAGCTGATGGCTGAAGTCCTGCGTATCCGTGGTAATACCGCCGACATTCAGGTATTCGAAGAAACCCGCGGTGTAGCGGTGGGCGACGGAATTATTCAGACCGGCAAAATGCTGTCCCTTGATTTGGGACCAGGCATCCTGAGCATGATTTACGACGGTCTGCAAAATCCGCTGGAGCGTCTGGCTAACCTCCATGGTCGCTTCCTTCAGCGTGGGGTACAGATAGAATCCCTGGATCGTACCCAAAACTGGGCGTTTACCGCAGTTGCCAAGATTGGTGATCGCCTGCATGCCGGTGAAACCTTAGGCACCGTTCCGGAAGGACGCTTTACTCACAAAATCATGATTCCTTTTGATACCGTGGGTGATGTGGAAGTGGTGTGGATCCAGGAAGGTAACTTCTCTGTTGACACGATCGTCGCCCGGGTGAAAAACCAGAAGGGTGAAGAAATATCGTTGAGCATGTATCAAAAGTGGCCGGTGCGTAAGTCCATTGCGGAAGCACTGGCTGGCAAAGGCAGGACAGAGCGTCTATATCCGAATGAGCCTCTGATCACCACCACGCGTATCGTTGATACCTTCTTCCCTATTGCCCGGGGTGGTACGGGTTGTATTCCAGGTCCTTTCGGTTCGGGTAAAACCGTACTTCAGCATGGTTTCTCCCGCTACTGTGATGCTGATATCGTTATTGTCACGGCCTGTGGTGAGCGTGCCGGTGAGGTGGTGGAAACCATCGAAGAATTCCCGCACCTGCAGGATCCAAAGACGGGCGGCGCCCTGATTGACCGTACGGTTATCATCTGTAATACGTCGTCTATGCCGGTAGCTGCCCGTGAAGCGTCTATCTACACGGGTCTGACCCTGGGTGAATACTATCGTCAGATGGGTTACAACGTTCTGGCGCTGGCTGACTCCACGTCCCGTTGGGCTCAGGCCATGCGTGAAACCTCCAACCGATTGGAAGAGATTCCAGGTGAAGAAGGCTTCCCGGCCTACATGGACTCTGCTATTAAAGGCGTTTATGAGCGTTGCGGTGTTATCCGTAACGAAGACGGTGAAGAAGGCTCGCTGACCATGATTGGCTCGGTATCACCAGCCGGTGGTAACTTTGAGGAGCCCGTGACTCAGGCAACATTGAGTACCGTCAAGGTCTTCCTGGGGTTGTCCTATGAACGCGCCTACAAGCGTTTCTATCCGGCCATTGATCCGCTGATTTCCTGGTCCCGTTACCTTGATCAGCTGGAAGGCTGGTATGCCAAAAACCTGTCTCCGGAGTGGGTGAGTAATGTTAAAGAGATGCATGCTCTTCTGATACGCGGTGACAGCATCAATCAGATGATGCAGGTAACCGGTGAAGAAGGTATCACTCTGGATGACTATGTCACTTTCCAGAAATCATTCCTGCTGGACATGGTTTACCTGCAACAGGATGCCTTTGATGATGTGGATGCTACCTGCCCGATCAAGCGACAGCAGGAAAATTTTGATCTGGTGGTCAGCCTGATTCGTCAGCAGTACAACTTCAGTGATAAGGAGGAAGTGCGTGATTACTTTATCAAGCTCACCGGCTTGTTCAAGAACATGCACTATGCACATCACGCGTCGCCTGAATACAACAACTATATGAACCGTATTCAGGAACTGCGTAGCCAGCATGCAGTGGGTGCTTTGGCTGCCTGATGTTATCCCCATGAGTTGCTGTTGATAAAACTGCCGGTTAATCCGGCAGTTTTTTTATATGGTTTTTTTAATTCTGGCTCTGGTTAAAAACGACAAGGTAGGTACAATGCGAAATTGTTTCCTCGTGTAACTGCTCTACTGCGAGGTTAAAGCGGCCAGGGATAAGCCGTGCATAATGATAAAAAATATATTCGGCATCAGTCGTACGGAATTTCTGGTTGCCCACAGGAGTTACAATGAGAAAAATGTCCACCATGCTGGCTTTTCTGCTGGCCTTCAGCTCTTTGTTCTCCGCAGGCCTTTTTGCCTCTGACAACGATCTCTGGAAAGAATCCACACTGAACGAAATTATGGAGCGTAAGGTTCTTCGCGTAGGGCTTGATGCAGGCTATATGCCGTTTGAGATGACCAACAGGCAAGGCAAGATTGTTGGCTTTGATGTGGATATAGCCCGTCAGATGGCCAAGGCAATGGGGGTAGAGCTTGAAATTGTGAACACCGCCTGGGATGGCATCATTCCGGCACTGATGACTGACAAGTTCGATATCATCATGTCAGGTATGACGCTGACCGCTGAACGTAATCTGCAGATCAATTTTGCCGAACCTTATATTGTCATTGGTCAGAGTATTCTGGTCAGCAATGACCTGAAAGATGAAATCAAGTCTTATAAAGATCTCAATAAAGCCAAATACACTGTGGTCTCTAAATTGGGCACTACCGGTGATCTGGCGGCGAAACGTTATCTCAGTAAAGCCAAACTGAGACTGTTTGAAACAGAATCAGATGGTGCCATTGAAGTGGTTAATGGCAAGGCAGACGCTTTCATTTATGACCTGCCGTTTAATGCGGTCTATGTCACACAGAATCCGGGCAAGCTGACCCATCTTGACCAGCCATTTACCTACGAGCCACTGGCATGGGGTGTTCGTAAGGGCGATCCGGACTTTCTGAACTGGCTGAATAATTACCTGCGTCAGATTCAGGGTGATGGTACTTACGATAAAATCTATGCCAAATGGTTCGAAAGTTCTGCATGGCACCGGACGTTGAAGTAACCGGCGGGTGCTTCAGAGTAAACCCGTAAAAGACCGACCTTTGCAAATGGAAAAGCAACACAACCGGATTCTCTGGAATCTGGTTTTCGTTGTCGGATTGCTGCTGTTGGGTCTGGGTATCTACAAGTCCAGTCAGGCCATTGACTATATCTGGCGCTGGGAGAGAATTCCTCAGTATATTGTTTACCAGGCCCGTGATGAACTGCGTGCTGAATTTGATGGAACGGTTGAGTCCAATGAGCAAGGTCAGTTAGTTCTGATCAATGATATTGACGACAGTGAATGGTTAGCGATTAAAGGCTATCAGGAACTGGTGATAGGCGATGGCGATCTGATTTTTGAAGGGGATCTGCTGGCGGTCAATTATCAATGGCAACCCGGGCCAATAGCGACAGGTCTCTGGATGACCATCAAACTGTCGCTGGTCTCCATTGTTTTTGCCATTATTCTGGGGGCTTTAGCGGGGTTAGCCCGAATATCGCCAAATCCGGCCTTAAGGCATCTTGCCACACTGTATGTTGAACTGGTCAGGGGAACACCATTACTGGTTCAGATCTTTATCGTTTATTTCTTCATTGGCAGCATTATGGATCTGGAGCGATTCACCGCCGGGGTGGTGGCGCTGTCGGTATTCACCGGGGCCTATGTAGCGGAGATTATCCGGGCCGGTATTGAGTCAATCAGCCGTGGGCAGATGGAAGCCGGTAGAAGTCTTGGGATGAGTAGTGGCAAGACCATGCGCTATATCATTTTACCCCAGGCATTTAAGAGGGTGCTTCCCCCGTTGGCCGGACAGTTTATTAATCTGATCAAGGACTCTTCGCTGGTCTCCGTGATCTCCCTGACGGATCTGACCAAAGCGGGTCGGGAAGTGGTGAGTGTGACATTCAGTCCTTTTGAGGTGTGGTTTAGCATCGCCCTTTTGTATCTGGTTTTAACCGCGACTCTTTCCTGGCTGGTTCGTCGTTTGGAGGTGAGATATGCCGTCAGAGATTGAAGGCTCTTTACCCGCTATGGGCATTATTCAGGTTACCGGTGTTGAGAAGATCTATCCTAATGGGGTTCATGCGCTTCGGAATGTTCATCAGTGCATTCAGGAGGGAGAGGTTGTCGTTGTTATAGGGCCCAGTGGCTCTGGCAAGTCTACTTTTCTGAGAACCCTTAACCAGCTGGAAACCATTAATGATGGCGAGATTGTTGTTGATGGCATCTCGCTGACCACTCCCGGTGATGTCAATAAACTCCGGGAAGAAGTGGGGATGGTATTTCAGTCGTTTAATCTGTTTCCCCATTTATCGGTGATGGACAATATCTGTCTGGCACCCATGAAGGTTCGGGGAATTAACCGTGCTGAAGCTGACGAACGGGCGAAGGCTTTATTGCTGAAAGTAGGGTTGTCGGATAAGGCTGACAGCTTTCCTCCGCAGTTGTCCGGTGGTCAGCAGCAGCGGGTTGCCATCGCCAGGGCTCTGGCCATGCAACCCCGTATCATGCTCTTTGATGAGCCGACCAGTGCCCTTGATCCGGAAATGGTCGGTGAAGTTCTGGATGTTATGAAGCAGTTGGCCAGAGAAGGGATGACCATGGTTGTGGTCACTCATGAAATGGGGTTTGCCCGGGAGGTTGCGGACCGGGTGTTGTTTATGGATCGTGGAGAGTTGCTGGTTGACAGTAATCCAGACACTTTCTTTGACAGGCCTGACAATGAACGGTTGAAAACCTTTTTGAGTCAGGTTATTTGAAATCTCTGACCTCCGGGGTTCACTGGCAACAATCCTCATATATGACTGTTTTTTTATATCAGGCCTTTTCTGGGTTGCAGCCAGTGTGAAACCAAAACGATATTGTTCAGGGATGGGATAAACCCACTTATTGATAGATAAAAGAGAGGCTGTCACTGCTGCTCTTTTTCGCCTCGAACGCAAGCTTGCTAATCACCGCATAGTTTTTAAACTCTTCTGTGCCACTGGTCAGGGTGACACATGTGTAGTCAACCAGAACCAGTGTATTCGTGGATGATACGATCAGTGAAACCAGAAGACTTGTGTCAATAGTATTTTTTCCCTTTTCAATCAGGAATCCTGTTGGCAGATTGTTCTCGCCTCTAGAGCTGGAGCTATCAGGGCAGATGCTGAGAAGGCTCTTATTCTGTTCGTCATTTAAATAAACGACGAAGTTTTCATAAGTAGTACCGATTTCATCGGCTATGTATTTGGGGTTATAAAGTGAGTGAACAGGATAGCCAATATGCTGATTGCTCAGTTCAGTGGCAGAGAGTCGTTGAAAGCAGTCTTGAGCTTGTGCTGGAATACCGTATACGCCAATAATTAACAAGGTAGCCACAATTCTGCCAGCAAGGCCGTTAACCAGGGATGTAGCCGTAAAAAAAGGGTTTATTGCCTTGAAAATATCCGGGCAGGGAAACCCGATGGTTTTTTTAGTGTTCATTAACGAAATGCCTGAAAAAGAGGATGGGGAAATAGCAGCAGGGAGAAAACAAACATCTTGTATATCGCACAGCGACAAGGAACGACCCTGTAACCTGCCTTATCAACATAGTGATTCCTGTCTTTTTGTCAAAGTTCAACGCCCTGATTTGCGTTTGAAATCCTGAAGAAACAGGGGGCTGATATTGATTTAATGGATGTTCATTGATTTTGATGTCCGCTTTTCCTGGTGTTTATATGTCCAGTAAATTCGTAATATCGGTGTTATTTTCCATAAAGGGATTAATGCCCAGTACATGAATATGCCAACGCAGTTTGCCACTATATCCCAGTCTGTCAGGGATTGCAGACCTTCAATATAAATACCGTATATAGCTGCGATAGTTGCTGTTTTTAAATTGAAAGGGTTTTGATACTGAAAGGCATCCATAAAACCTGAAATAACCAGAAAGGCCATCCCATCAGGTGGGCTATTTTGTCAGCAGCAATGGGTAGATTCCAGAATGTCAGTTCAATAACCCGAATAGTGTTAATGGGAAATAGTGCCAGAATGGTGATGACAATTAAGGTGGTGGCTAATGCCATTCTGCTGATCAATAAATAATGCTGCAGAATTATCGCTTCCAGCGAGGGTGTTTTCCTGATGTATTCCACTTCACATTATGCCCTTCCAAAAAATATGATTTTTATTGAAATCCGAAATCATTAATGCTGATTGATCTATCCGTTTTTATATCGAAATACTTATGTTATTAAATCTTTTATTTCTGGTTGTCCTGTAGCGCTCTGTAATCGCTGTCAGTAGGCTTTAGTCTGGCTACCAATGTGAAACGTCAACAGGCCCTGAAAAAACGAAAATAATATTGTAAATACCGGGATTAGCTGACATTTTTCCTTTATTTAAAGAGCTGGCATTGAAGGGGGCAACTTGAGTGACTATATTTTTTATTTTACAACTGAGCTTGGTTGTTAAAGGTGAATATTAAAGATTACTGGTTCAACTTTTGCCGGTAAGGAAGTTTACTAACTGCTTTAGTCTTGAATGGAGAATAATTGTTTTCGTTTGCTCTCCACTTAATCTGCCGTATTTCTTTATAACTTTAGCGTTTATTAAATGAGGTAATGTATGCATATAAACGAAGAATTGACTTGGGATGATGTTGGCAATATTTCCACTGGCTCAGGCACAGTTAAAGACGCATTTTCCTCGAAATATGCGAGGAAGGAGCTACTAAACACAGGTACGTCACTTTATAAATTCAATGGATATAGCTCCCTTGGTCGCGGTAAAATCACCGATACTACAGTCTTGTCTCCCTGGTGGAGTCCCACCGAAGCATTCCAGTATGATGCGGGGCTGAGCGAGCGCAGGAAAATCGCAGAGCTGAATGGCATCTCGTTCAGAGAATGGGGACGTCTGACATCAGTAATCAAAGAGAACTGGAGTACTTTGTCATGGTTGCTGACCATTGAATTGAAAATCCCCGTTTACGCATGGTTTGGCGGCTTTCAGGGAATGAGCCGTATCGATAGTGGTGCCACTTCAAAGCGTGATAGCAAGGTTGAATCAAAAGGAAGGTCAAAGAACTTGCCTGGTGGAGGGACGCAGTTCTATATTCCGAATCTGAAACTTGGCAGCATTAGAATATACAAATTCGATCCGATCTGATGGCTTGTAAAGTGGTTAATTTTTTCTGGTCCACAAGTACCGGTAATGACCTGCTGTGTCAGGAAAGCTGTTCCGGTTACTATTAAATAAATGTTAAACAGTGGGTGGTGGACGTTTAAGATAGCCTTACTATCCAGTGGAACGTAGCAGCGGTTCTACGGAAGCTATTGCCTCCACATAATGGCCATTCGCAGGCGTGAAAGTTCAAAGTCAATAGTGCCTGGAGTTCGAAACATTTTTACCGGAGGCTTTTTTATGGCATCCAATTCTTTAAAAAACTGGATGCCATAGTTTTCATAATCATTGCCCGGTCATCTACTTCTTTTTTTATTTTTATGACGTACGTTCGGTGGTAATCAAAAATAAATTAATAGATCAGTCAATCAGGTATTTTAAAAAAACGAATTATTAAACTACACTCGATTCCTTAAAGGAACGTATTGAGTGACTCCCGGACGGAAACATAAATCGACTGATTTTTAATAATGGTGCTTATTATGATGGAAGGTTTAGGTTCTATTGGCCAAGGTTCTACACAAACCATTCAAAACAGTAAGGGGGGTTCAAATAGTGGAAAGTGTAATGGCTCTGCAGGGGGTTCGGGTTTGGAGGTCCTTCAAAAAAAATGGAATGATAGAATCAATGAAGCAAATGATGTGATTTCAAAGCGTCCAGACAAATCAAAGCCCGTGGCTCAAAATCTTGTCAATAAATTCGGCATTCTAACTGAATCGGCAAAATCTGAGGAAATGACCGATGAACTGACAAAATTCCTTTCCCTGGTTCTTGCCTATTGCAATCTCGCTAATGAGAGCAATTTATCTCAACTACATGAAGTATGTAATGATTATACGAAGCATCCATACGATCATATGAATGAGCTATTAGAAACCCTGGATGGAAAGTTGACAGAGCTCCAAGGTGCTTCCAAAGCAGATAGCCAAACTATATCAGGCCATTATTCCATGGCTGTTGAAAGGCAGAAGTTTGTCGAATCTGACATAAAGGCCAAGTTTGAAGATGAGGATACACAACGACAAATTAAAAATGCGCTAGTTCTAATAAATAATCAGATAACTTTAGGCTTTGATATTGGTCCTATTCCTGATGATATTGTCATCCTTGAGTTTGATAGCTCCGAATCAATTAAAAAATTCGCTATTCAGCACAAATATCCAAGTGAGCATCGGAAGACTGATAGAGACATATATGAGAACGATTATATTAATCAGGATTACAATGTTTTGCCAGAAGCCTCCAAAAAAGAACTAATCAAAAAATTGAAAGAAATGGAAAAAGAAATATCTGAAGCTTCATCAGCCCCGCCGGGAAGAATATTTTCTGATGCAGATTTAAAGTTGATTGAAGAAAGCTTGGGGAAACCGATATGCGTTATGTCCGGGGAAACATTATGCCTTGCTTCTTTCGAAACATCAGACGACAGACTAAAGGGGTACCTTGAATCATGTTATATTTTGAAATTAAAAACTCCAGAAAAAAAAGAGGTGACAGGTGCTGGCAATACAGATCCAGATCTACAGGTATTTGCTAAAAACGATGAAGTAAAACGTCAGGAAGTTATAAAACACCAAAATCTTCTGGCAAAAGCAGTACTTGAGAGTGTTGCCATTAAAAGGGAATATGCAGATCATGAAGGATTACCGGCTGCACCTAAATATGCCGCCAGAGCACTTATCCGAAGCATTACGCCGCAAATTGGAATTGCAGTTTAAATACGTTGATCGCAGATATACAAGGGTACAAATTGGTATCCATCCTGTTTTTCAGTTGGTATGACCAGAATTCAGGATAGTATTCCCAAGTGCAACCCTAAAAAGAGCCACCTTCAAACCTTCAACGGTGAGTTGATGCCATCACTGAGCAGCCGATTAGCTCATAGTTATTGACCCGTTTGTGGGAAGCATGAGAGATATAAAAAGTGCATTGAAACCTTATGCTTGACGTGAAATAAAATTGCCACGGATACACGGAGAAAAGAAAAAGCTTTTCCTCTGTGTATCCGTGCCTCCGTGGCCAAAACTTTCATGGCTGAGGATGACGAACAATCGTCATGAGCATTTGTGTGTCCGGAAAACTATAACCACTTCAAAATAGCAGGTTTGCCTGTCATGATTCGAAAAAATATTGTCATTTTATTGATGAAAACCAAGCGATAGATATGAGTAATTCAGTAGCTATGGGGCTATCCCTACCTTAAAGAGTTCGGAGTATTTTTTATTAAGGTTGTGAACGTGAATTTACAAATGCTGGACTCTAATCTATAAATTTGTAGCGTTAATCATTGAAGGACTAATTCCCGGCAGCTTGATATGGGGTAGTTCATTAAGTTCAGCGATAAAGAGTAAACTGTGATGCCAAACCCGCTTGCCTTCATATCGAACTATTTTTTTAACAGGGTTCGAAATTCTGCAGAGCAATATAATGGTCATTGTACCTGGCGCTTTAGCCAAGGGAATAATCCAATAGCCAACATTATCGAGACAGACTCGGAAACGGCTGGCGGCATATGCGAAATGCTGTCAGTCCGATGGATCGAAAGGCATGCGTCCGGTAGCAGTCTTGCCAGCTGGTTATCTGCTTCCGGGGGATCGATTGACAAAAATGATATAGATCCTTCGAAAATCAGGCAACTTATGCAGCTTTACATCGCGGGTACTACATTGAGATCTGGTATGATGGCAGAGGAAAATTCCGGTTGTTTTAATCAGACCAATGCAAGTATCCGCTGGCTGCGGGAAAAAGGTATCCTGCAATGTCGATCTATCAATTTTACGCAGGTTGGCAGTAATAAATATACCATGGTGCAAGATCGCAGAGGTGAGCGAGGTGACATGGGCAGAAAAGACTTTGCCACTGAGATCGCCGTCAGTATACAGCGAGACCTGAAAAGTTGTTATGGGAACTATGCTGTGATTGGTATTTATGGCAATGGAGGTCATGCGATGGCAGCCTGGATTGGGCAGGACGCATGTTTCTTTGATCCCAACTATGGTGAGTTCTATTTTTCAGATAAAAACGCATTTATCAACTGGTTTCCGTTCTTTTTTAAAAGAGCAGGGTACATGTCTTCCAGCGGTCTTTGTGAATCCTATCACAATATTATATTGTCCCCTCGACATTGACAGACAGCCTGCTTGATATCTTTGGTCATTATTAAACAACAATAGTAATTTATCAGGAGGGTTATATGGATGTCGGCGTGGCAACCACCAATAATCGGATGGGCTATGATGGTGATTTTTCTCAGGTTAGGGGTGGGAGAAATGCATCGAGGGTCAATAGATTTCTCCGTTTTTTTAGCACGGGAAACTGCTTAGGAATGCAAGCAAGAAGAGAACAAGGCAATGAATATGTAACGACCAGCGATAGGTTGCTCAAAAGATTGAAAGATTTTCCTGATATCAAGGCTGTCGTTGTCAAGGTTCTTTACCTGACGAATGGAGATCATAATGGTGAGGTTGAACAACTAATAGCTAAAGAGTTAAAGATTATGGAATTAGCAGTTTATCAGCAGTTAGGTCTTGACGATTGTTGTTCGGATAAGCCGATGTTTCATCAGGATAGTGAAAAAGTGGAAGCTTCTGCAATCTCTCAAAATACTCTGACAGATCGTCAAACCATCCTTGCCTCGAGTGAATGTGCGGAGAAAAATAACAGCAAGATGGAACGGGATCAATTGATTGATATGTCGATGACTGATGAAGATTTAAAGAAAAGATTAAATAATGAGAATGATGTATCGAATGACGTTGGTAATATTATAAATATTCTTATGGAGAATCATGAAGTTGAACCCTTCTCAAATGATTGTTCTGGTGGTGAAAATAGTAAAAAAATGCGTGAAAAAGTTGAAGAAGTAATCGAAAGAATGAAAATAAATTGTATCGGCAGTGCGATCAAAAACAAGTCAGATGTTCAGTCAAGACTACATACTAAAGAAAAAAATGTTTTTGATGTAATGGTACAAAATAAACATGACTTTAGTACTGTTGGCGGAGATATAAGTAAGTTAGTAAAAGCAATGGATGTGCCCGACCAATACAGGCAGCTCGCTAGTTTAAACATATCATGGAAACTCCTTCTTCATGCGTTGAGTTATGATGAACAATCGTTTGAGGTCAGGTTTGATGACCTGGAAAATATTAAAGATAAAGTTGCTTATTCATTAGATTCTTCTTCTATAAAACAGGGTAAGGATGGTGGAATAAGTAAGCTTTTAACACGATTCATGAAGGAAGAAGATAAAGATATTAATAGTTCTGGTAGAGCCAAAGGAGTGGAAAATATTCTTACGTTAAAGACAGCCATTTCTTCTGGTAAATTAAACCAGATCCCATTAGAAACTGGTGAAAGTTCTGAATCTGTGGAAATTGCTTCTAGCGACGCTACTATGCTGCAAAGTAATGAAATATATAACTTTAAGCGAGCTATACTCTATGCGGCTTATACTTGCCATAAAGCTCGGTTAGTTGGCAGATCTCAAGAGCAGACAGCCTGTTTGGATGTATTTGCCATGTCTTGTATAGCCTATTTCTTTCATATGATGGTGGTAGAGGAGTCAGAGGGATCGAGCAGTCACGCTGATGCAGCTATTCAGATTTTAAAATTTATTAACTCTATAAAATCCGATAGTCTGTTTTTGTCGTCAGAACAGGAAGGTTATCATTTTCAGGATATCCATCAATTAAACAAGCACTTTGAGGAATGTTATCATCACCAGTGTGTTGAACCGCAGGTTGTAATTTTCGATTTGTTTGAGTAAAGACAATTCTTTTACCTTATATTCTTGGTGCTGAACTGGTGTTTAAAAGATATTATGGATGTAAGGTTAAGTCTTCAGTCGACTCAATACATGCCGTCAATTTACAGGCTTCGTCACTATATACGTGAAAACGGTGATCGCTATAATGTGCAGCCGATAGTCCGATAGTCATCGAAACTAATGAGGGGGTGTCTGTTCGGTTTTTTATCAATTTCGCCTTCAGTGCAAATACAAGCTATTCCAGTGTCAATGGTTCCTTATATACGCTTGGGTTTGGGAATCGGGCAGGTGTTTTTTGCTTTGACTTGGATGGTGACCTTTTGAGTGGCATTTCAGGTCCAAGAAACATAATGCAAAATATAGATGGTAGTTACCGATCTCTTGGATTTCTTCATGGTCTGCCTGAAATTGATTATGCGGATTTAATATCAGCTGTTGTTGAACTTTCTGAATTTAATGCAGATCGAGGTCGTATGAATGCTATACGTGGTAGTCTGGCGCGATTGATTATTGCTATTAACGAAGCCATACGATTTGATATGGTGGCGAATGCTATTGATCAGGTGATTAGAGGAACTCACTACAGGCCACCATGCCGACTTATTCATAACTGGGGAGGCTCTTTTATTGGTTCCTGAATGGGGTTTCAGTTAAAAGAACCTGAATGGTTTTATGACAGGCTTCAGGTCGTAAAATTTGATATTGCCCAAGTCGTATTCTACCTGCTGATAATACCGGAGCCTCAAGAAGGTAGCCGGGTAGTTCTGCGTAACATTGCAAATGAACACAATTCAGTAATAAGCTACCATAGTTGTATAAGCTATTGATCAACTGTTGGTTGTTCTTCAGTTTATACCACAGACTTTTGCTGGTAGCGTTGATGTTGATAAGGATCGTACATGGCATTTCATTGATGGTAATTGATCTTCCCAGTATCAACCCCGTTCCCAGAAGATGGTTGGCATTTGAACCAAGGTGCCAGCACAGATCCTGGCCTAGCGTATAATGGGACAAGTGACCCCGGCGTACTTTGATGGGTAAATTAAAATAGAACGATAAAATTCTCTCCAGGTCACCAATATAGGTTGTTTTTACTTTCAGGATAGAATGAAAGCGTAATAAAGCCTGGTTTGAAATCACACTGTCGGTAGATTGTGACAGGCCGTTGATATCCAAAAATGATCTGGGCCACTTTTCGGTATGGTTGAATCGCTCCAGCATCATGGGCAGTGATGCGTATTGATCTACCGCAAAGCGTTTTTCAAGAATCAACCCATTAAATAATTCAATAAAGGCAAAGAGACCGGACTGCTGTTGTTCAATGTGAACCTGTCTCAGTGCATCTTGAAAGTAATGGGGCATAATCCCCTTTGGACCGGTCAGACAGGGAAGGTTAGCGGTCATGGCTGTCTGGTGTTCGGTGGTTTCCAACGCGAACACTTCCTGATTCGACTGATGACTGTATAAAGAGGTTCGTATCCGGGGAAGTACTCCCTCTGTAGCAAGCAGTATTCTCAGAACTTGTCGGAACTCAAATCTTTCCGGGTGTTTGAGCAGGTAGTCTTTGATGGTTTCAGTCATCGGTAAGTACCGGGAAGCTTATTATTTTTTCACCACCGGCAGCACCGGACTTTAAACGAGCGACCATACGGCTATGGGTACCAATTGGACGCCAGAAATTCAGCACGTGTTGCAGCAGCTTTAACAGAAGGATTGCAGGAAGAGAGGTTAGTTTCAGGCAATTCAGATCTAAATGAAAACAGCTGCCGTGGCTGACATAATAACGGTTGTCAACTACGGTTGGCCGAAGTTCGTGTGACACCTCCAGTGACTCAATGGCGCGCAATAAATTACCAGATCCCCCCGAGTGTTGATGGATAAAAAACTGAAGTAATTGTTGCAATTTGCCGGCCTCATTCCTCCGGGTTCTGAAACTGCGTGTATTGAGCTGCAAAGTCGAGAGCAAGTCCCAGCTTGTTTCCGTTGATAGCAAGCCATCCCCTAATACCGTTGAAGTATTTTTCAACAGGGAAATCCCGCAGGGTAAAGATACGGTTATCGCTCTGACTTTAGAGGTTACCGGCAGGTTGCTGGCCTGTGGGTCATAGCAGAGACATTTTACTGCCAGTAATTTCCTGCCCGGATGATTATACCAGTCAGTATTTATGAATTGCAGATAGTCTGTGTTTTGATCCCGACTGAACTGCCAGCTCATTTCTGAATGGTCTTGTTCAAAAGATGAATGGAATACGGCTGATAATTCAACAGCCTGTTGAGGCTGGGTGATATCAGTGACCGAAAGTATTTCCCGTACCCGGGTATTTTGATTCAGTGGTCCCATCGATAGGGGAATATCATGGGTTTCATGGTTAATTTTGACCGGGTCGCTATGGACTTCATAAAGGTTCACCACCGGTGTACAGCCCAGCAGTAGAAGATCCGACCCGATTTCATCCCTGCTTTGATATATCTCATCCTCCAGTAACCACAAGATGTCCAGCGTCGTACCGTTTATTTTTTCGGTATAACCGGTGAGGTCAAGATGAAGAAAGCGAAAGAGTTCCGGAGCCTGAAAAAAATCCATTAGCAGGCGATGACTGTCGGAAAGTCCGGGGTCGGTTGGTAATAGACTGACATTGTCGGAAAATCTGGGCCAGGAGAGTCGCTCCAGTGGTACGGTGATGACCTGTTGATCACAGGCGATCAGGATACACTTTAACGAACTGAACAAGGCATCGAGAAACTCATCCGCCCTTAAAACATTGGGGTTTGCGTAGAACTCTACTCCCTGATCAAGGTACTCCCTGAGATCAGTGGTTAGATTGTTGCTTGCCAGGGAGACTTTCAGAGCTGAGCGTACTTCCGGTAATTGTTGAATAAAATTTTCAGGAAAGGGGGCTGAAAGGAGTTCAATACTGCTGATATGTACGGGTGTCAGGTTTACCGGTTTACAGGTTTGAAACCGGTATTTTCCTTTGTTGTGTATCAGCTCAAAAAATGAACCTTTGTTCAGTGTTTTTGCCTCTTTTAATTGACCCGTCTCAAATTTCAGAACCCCCAGTGAAGGAATGGGTTTGAGAAAATCAGGATAGAACAGTTGAAGGATCTGTCGACAGACTGACTCATAACCATCATCCAGTCGGATCTGAAGTTGTGTACAAAGCCAGGCAACCCCTTCCATTAGACGCGATATGTCGGGATCTGAGGGCATACCCTCGTTCACATCCAGTTGCCGGGCTGTCTCTGGCTGCTCGCTGGCAAACTCCCGGATTTTCGCCCGGAGTTTATGTAACTCTTTATCGTAGAGCCTGTTTTGGTGACTCAAGTTATCTGTAGATGGCATGGGTAACTGATCCTGAGCTGAATGCTCTGCTGGTCGGTACCGGATATTGACCCTTCGATAAAAAAGCTCAGAGTGTTTTGTCCATAATCCATATACACCGTTACCCTGTTCAGGCGAGGTTCATAGAGGAGAATTTTCTGCTCAAGGGTTTGCCGAAGGCGAGATTGGTCGTTAAGGTGAGTCTGGCAGCAAGGTATGCCAAAACCCCTGAGGCCTGTTTGCCTGTGGCCAGAATCAGGATGCCCGGCCATGATCGGTTTTTTGAATGGGGCTCTGGTGGATATAAGCGTCACCAGCGTGTAGATGATACTGTCCCGGATTTTGATATCGTCGTCATGGGTTGTCATGTTAATAAATTTTTCGAACATCTTTTTATCCGGCATTTTATCTGAGGGTGTGGTCAGGCAGAAAATCGTTAGATTCGCTTGATAATTGCAAATGGATTCTTAACGCATCCACTGTTAATCCCGGAGGTAAGTGCGGGAGTAATTCCAGCGTTGCCAGAAATTCACCTGGAGTAGCACTCCCTTCCTGAACCGACAATTTTGCCCATTTAAGTGGAGAAACCGCTAGCAGGGACATGTCTCTGATATCTGAGGAACAGCAGAATTGATCAAGCCACCGTTGCAAGTCACTGGCATACTCCGTGGCTGTCAGGGTTGTGCCTATCCGTTCACGGGTTTTTACTTTCAGATAATGGCCAAAGCGGCAGACAATCAGTAAGGGAGGCAGTGCCTGGCGGGATTCCTTCTCGCTGAAAAAACCAGTCATGGTCATGGAAAAAAAACCGGTTGTATTATCAAGCCAGCCGCTGGCCAGAGGCATGACACCAAGTCTGATGAAGGTTGATTCGACGGATTCCGTCAATCGAATTTCCGCCATGGAGCCAGGCTTGTCAGGTTGCTCCGGAAGTATTGCACCACATTTGATTCCCTCACCCCAAGCCTGTAAACCCGCAAACCAGCCATATTCATCATACTCCCTGAGTACCAGGGCAAGTAGCGCATAGCCACTGTGGCACCAGTCTGGTCTGGTGTGATGAAGATAAACCGGGGTCGCAGTCGCTGAGGTAACCTTGTAATTCCCGGGGGTAAAACGGGGCCAGGTGACAGCGAGAAAGCTGGCAGACGTTTGTTCTCTGACTGCCCTGAAACTGTCATAATCTGTATATGTGCCAAGCCTTTCCAATCTGCAGGCACAGCAGGACAGGGAGGGGTTTCCACGTTGCCACAGGTTGCCCATACCCAGAACCACCGGGCAGAGAGACAGTTCTCCCAGCTCAGAAAGTTTGCGTGTCAGCTCTGCCTGTTCAGAAGGGAGCTGGTTGAAAAACTCAAAGCTGTAGTCTGCCATCAACAGGCCAAAAGGTTCTCCACCCAATGTGCATAGCCCCTCCCGGTAGACTCTCTGATACAGCAGGCTTTGTGACAGGGTATCTGAACATTGCAGGTTCAAGCTTAACTCAATCTGAGAAACGTCCATGACTTTGATTTTTGTAGCACTGCATTCCTGTTGTTGCTGAACCAGCCAGTGCAGACCAGTCCATGTAGCCTTGAGTTCCATAAATGCAGCGGTATCGACGATCGCCTGAAGCTGACAGTCCAGCAGATCATCAATAGCTGCAATCAGATGGGACAGGTATATATCCGGTGATTTCATATCAACACTACGTAGACGGAATGGCAGCCACCGTTCTCAGGGATGCAGTCAGCTCTTCCATTTGCAGCCAGGGTCTGAGGTTGGCAACGACAAAATAACTCCCTGGTTTGCCTCTTTGTTCTACAACGGTGATCTCAGACTCCCGGAGTGGGCATCTTGCCCTGGCTTCATTGCCATTGGCATTGGGGTTGGTGTACTGGCCTATCCAGTTTTTAAGTTTATTTTCAACATCTTGAGGGGTCAAATTGGAACCAATATGATCCCGCCCCATCACTTTCAGGTAATGGGCAATCCGGCTACTGGCCATAATGTAAGGCAACCTCGCTGATATAGCGGCATTGGCAGTGATCTCTGGCTCAACATAGGTCTGCGCCTTCTGGGCGGTTTGGGCACCCAGAAATACAGCGTAATTCTGGCCTTTAAAATGCACCAGCGGGAGAAAACCGAGGTCACTGAGTTCCTTTTCCCGCTCATCGGTCAGGTTGACTTCCGAAGGACAGAGCTGGAGGCGGTCGCCTGACCGTGAGAGATAGGTGAAGTTTGGCAAGTTCTCCACCTTGCCACCATTTTCAACACCACGAATGGAGGTGCACCAGCCAGACTGGGTAAATGCACTGGTCATATTCAAAGCCAGTTCATAGGCTGCGTTGGTCCAGACAAAGTCCCGTTTATGATCCAGTTGGGAAGCCCCATCTTCGCTCCGGGACAGCTCCTCAAAATTGAATTGCTTTACCGGGTTGCTCTCGATTCCGTAAGGAAGCCTGCCCAGGACACGGGGCATAGTCAATGTGACATACCGGGCATCATCACAGCTTCTGAAAGCATTCCATGACCCGTAAAGCGGGTCATCAAAACCGGTAGCGACAGGTCTGCCTGAAGCCAGATCAGTAAAGGAAGATAATTCGAACATCTCAGAGGGGGTAGCCGCTACAAAAGGACAGTGGCTGGCGGCGGCTACTTCAGCGAGATAACGGAGCAGCGTAATATCCTGATCACCGTAGCTGAAATACATATCTCCCACCAGCAGGCCATAGGGCTCACCTCCTGCTGTACCGAACTCCAGCTGATAGAACGTATTGAACAGTGGGCTGCGATCCACAGACGGAGCATTCTCAAATTGCGTTAACAATTCTTCCTGCGAGGCGTCAAGGAGCTTCACTTTCAAGCTGGTACCGAGCTCTGAGTTACGTACCAGCTTTTGCAGTCCAAGCCAGCTACCCTCCAGCCGGCGGAACTCAGGACACGCCATAATAGAAGACAGGTGGCGTGAAATGATGCAGTCAATATTGGCCACGGCATCACTGATCGTATGAGTCAGGTTTCCCATCCACTTCAGGCGGCCTTTTTTGAACTGAATAACGAGGTTGATGACCAGTGATTTCAGATCATCCTCATTACTTTGTCCCCGGTTCGCCTGAAGGCACACCAGAACACCGTTAGCAAAATTATCAGGGACATTTGTTTCAGCGAGGCTGGTTTCAGCGAGGCTGGTTTCAGTATCAGTATCACTCATGACAATCAATTACTCCTTACCAATATCCAGTTCATCTGCCAGTTTTTCCATCAATTCATTATTGCCGATCACTTGCCTCAGGGCCTTTTCGAGATCTCGGCAACGATCAGACTTGCCAAGCAGTGACTTCAGGCGGTTTCTGGCAGTGAGCAGTTCATTCAGGGCAGGCACCTGTTGCACAATGTTGCCGGGATCAAAGTCTGCCATTGAGTTAAAGGCAAGCTCACAGGCAATGGCAGCGCCTTCTTCTTCAAGGGTGTTTTCTACTGACAGGCTGAGCACTGGACCAAGTCTTGATATTACCTGATCAAAATTATCCTGATCCACCCGGATAAACTGCCGGTCTTCAATGGGGTCTTTCTGGTCATCAGGACGGTGGCCTGAGAGATCGGCAATTACCCCAACCACGAAGGGCAGCTCTCGGCTTTGGGTGGCTCCATCGGTATCAATATCGTAAGTTATACTGACGCGATTTTTATGGACGCGTTTATGTTGAGAATTCAGGGGCATTTTTATTAATCCACGTAAATTTGAAAACAGATTCAGACCATTTAATAAGCAGTCAGGTAGCGGTTATTCAGCTTGTTATGTCACTGTTGATTCTGCAGATGCTTTCTTGACATCATAGGTAATCAGCCCACCTGCTTTTAATTCGCCTGTCGATGTTTCAAACCAGTGTTTTATGTGGAATATGCTATAGGCTATGTGATATTGAATGTTCGGTATGCCTTCAGAACCGGTCATACAAAAATAACTGAGCCGAGCTTCTTCCAGAGTCACCTGTAGATACACTTCAGGCCCCTGGTTCGCGTCTCGTTCAGGCTTTGTACCAATGAGGTACAGTGTTCTACCCTGCTTACTGGGTGCCAGTAACAGGGATAATATGTTCTCATATGCACCGCTGAGCTGTTTGTCTATTCTGAATTCATGCATCATACAGATACCGGAATCCATATTATGTTGATTGCCAACATCCATGCCTATTGATCGGGAGGCGCCAAAGTTAAACGACTGTATTGCAAACCAGCCAGCAGTTGGCAAACCATCACCACCAACAAATTTTTCCAGAGTGGCTGCTCCAGTTGGTGTTGAATCTTTAATATTCATATAAAAAGTTGCCATAAATAAACCCTTGTCCAAGGAAAATGGAAGTTAGAAGTCATTGGTTCAGCTTTTCTGGATAGGATGTGACAATTGGTCGTTATCCAACCCAGTGCGCGCGAAGTGTTGCATAAACCCATCAGATTATTTTAAAAGATCAGTTAATACCTCCCATGAAACTGTTATTGATGTTAAAAAATATAGATAAGATTTAAATAGACGTTGTTATGTTTAATATTTAAAGCATGCGATGATATGCAATAGACTGATTTTGTTAAATCTGTTTCCTGTTTCTGGTCAATCATCGGGTTTTTCTATAATTAATGCTGTATCAACCATGCCGAGCCTTCGACAGATATCCTGATGTAACTCCTGTTGTTCTCCGGTCATCCTGAAGAGTAGTTCAGGAAAACTCAGGTCCAGCCAGTTTAGTGCTGTTTCCAGTTGCCAGGAAACCGGACTATGAGGTTCGGTCTGCCGAAAAAAGGTGATCAGATTCTGCAGGTTGTCCCTGGCAAAATCACGATTCATTGTTTTTGGATGCCCTGAAGATGCTTTCTTGTCGTCACCCAGGCAATCGGCTGTTATTTCTTCCTCAGCGGACTGCTGAGTGGGAAGGCATTGGCTGAGTACTGTTATAGTGTCGCTAATTACTGATTTGATTTTTTTAATAGGTAAAGTCCGGCCGAAGCGGTTGAAATGCTCTGGAAGCTTATCCAGAGGAACAGCAAGCGATTGCAGGCTGTTAAAGTTGTCAGTAGAAAAGCTGTCTGGTGAGTGCTGTCCCGGACTGTCTGCCTTGATTTCCCTGAGGGACAGGTTATTCAATAGCTTTGTTTCCATCATCGGGGACAACAGTAGTGGTTCTGTACTTTTATCTGAGACCATAGCGGCAAGACGATCGAGTGATTCATTAAAGGACTTCTGAATATCTCCGCTTAAATCGACAGGTGTCTGTTCGAGGCAATGATCAAGTAGAAGAAAAGAAAAGGAGAATGACTGCCACATGGATTCCGGAATATAAAGACTGGTGTATGCCAGCCAGCCCAGCCATTCCGGAGACCACAGGGCATTATTATTCATAATGGTTAACAGCCAGTGGTGGCATTCCTGCCAGGCGCCGAACAGGTTCTTTCTGAGGATGACTGCCGCTTCGGCGTCGGGCTCCTGTAACCAGGCCCGGCTAGCCGAGTTTGCCTCTGCAATCAGTTTACGAAAGGCACGGTATTCACTGGCGCTATTTAACAGATGGGGAGTGCCTGAGTCTGCCAGGAGCGGACAAAGCGATGAATATAGTTTTTCATTCAGGATGATCATAGCGCTACTTGATCCGGATCCGAAAATAAGTGTTTGTTCAGTTAAGAAACTAAATTTTAAAAAAAGTTCAAATATTCAGGATAAATTTTCATAATTCAATCTGGTTTGGAGTGATTTGAATATTATTCCTGTTTTAAATGTGTATACCGTTTGTTGCTGCGATAAATTTTTTAAAATGATTGGTTTTTCGGTCAGTGAGCATCTACTGTTGTCTAGTATGTCAGGTAGCCTCTTCAAAAAATCTACCACTACCCTAGGCTAGGTGGTGTTTGCGGCAGTCGACGTATAATAAAGCAGTTGCGAAAACTGCTATAACACAAAGTAGTTAACCAGGTGGAATTGAATGAAAGATAAATGGTTAACTACTTCAAGAAACCAAACGACAGTCGTGTTAAGAAAATAACTTTGGGCGTTTTGTGAATGAGTACTGGTTTTTTAGCTGACAATAGGTCTCTTGTTGCTGAAGATGATTCTGGTAACAAATATGTTGCTATTAAAATGGAAGTCAGCGAGAAACTGAGTGAGCCGTTCCACGTTAGTGCGACAGTATTGGTAAACAGTAATATTAACAGTAGCGATCTGCTGGGTGGTTTTATAACGTTCAGTTATCGTCCGGGTTTTGAAACGGATCGCAGGACTCGATTTATTATCAATGGTAACGTAACTGGAATCCGGGTTTGTTCGAAGGTAAGCGGGGAGGTTACATTGGAAATAGAACTAAGACCATGGGTTTCATTGCTGAGGTTGAGAAAAAATTGTCGGATTTTCCAGAACAGTGATATCAGGCAAATAATTGAGCAGGTTTGTATGGATTATAAACTTGATACATCAATACAGTTTGTTGATTGTGATGATATAGAGCCTCGGGTATTTTGTGTCCAGTATCAAGAATCTGATCTCGAGTTTATATGCAGGCTCTTAAGCGAAGAGGGTAAGTACTACTATTTCACTCATGCTGATGGTAAGCACACAATGGTGGTAGGTTCAGATGCTCGTTCTTTTACGGAATTCAACGGGGAGCCTGTTGAGTATGGTGAGCAGGCGACGGATAAAATCAAAAGCCTGCGCAGGTGGAATGTCGATCTTAATGCCTACTATGGTGGTGAAACTATCGTTACGGGATATAGCCGGGAACAGGCTTCAGTTATCAGTAGTTTGCTTGCACGGTCAGCCAGAGGGGCGGGAGTTATTACCAATAGTGGCAGTACTCTTTGGAATTCCCGAATAGATAATCAGTCATTAGCCGATCAGGTTGCCCTGAATTTTGTGAATGGGGAGTATACCAATCGTGTCAGTTGCACAAGTTCATTAACGGGACTGCGTTCTGGTACGAAGTTTGAATTGGTCTGTCATCCTGATACTGCTCATCAGGGTGATTATTATGTTGATCAGGTGACTCATCAGTTTCATTGTACTGTGACTGAGAAGTCTGCAGACAGACAAAAGGAATATTGCAATACTTTCACCTGTATTAAGGCTGACTATCCTTTTGTCCCGCCAGTCCTTGGCAAACCGGGAATTAACGGTATACAAACAGCGACGGTTTCAGGATCTGACGGTCAGGAGGTTTTTCACAATGAGAAGGGATGCATTAAAGTTCGTTTTCATTGGGATAGCTCTGAAATAGAAGGGGATCAATGTTCCTGCTGGGTTCCGGTGGCTCAATCACTGGCAGGTACAGGTTTTGGAGCCAGTATCTTACCTCGTGTCGGACAGGAAGTGGTTGTCAGTTTTATTGATGGCGACCCTGATCAGCCCGTGGTTATAGGTAGCCTTTATAATGGCCTCCACCAGATGCCTTATGATGAAGGCAGCCTCACAGGATTTAAGACTCTTTCCATACCGGATGGAGTTGAAGGACACGAGGTCAGGCTTAATGATACAAAGGATGGTGAAGAATTTTACATTAGAAGCCAGAAAGACATGTTGCTTGAAGTCGTCAATGACATGGTCTCTTCTGTGCTTGGTAATCAAACCATGAACATCGAAAAGAACGTATCGGTTTCATCCGGTTCTGATGTAAATATCGAAGCCAAATCAAACGCCAGTTATTCATCAGGTTCCGATACCACGATAAAGGGACAAAATATATCGGTTGAAGCGAGTTCAGGTATTACTCTGACCTCCGGTAATAGTAAAATCAGTATTGATCCCTCAGGTGTTAGCATAAACGCTGCACAAGTAACTATTCAATCTGATGTTATGACAGACATTAATGGCAAGATGGTGAATATTAGTGGAGAGATGGTAGATGTAGCAGGAAAGATGGTGACTGCCAGTGGTGATATCTGTGTTAGCTTGAATAGTGATGGAGTATTTATTATTAATGGCAAGTTAACAATGGTTAATTGATTTTTATGAGTGCTTTATTGTTTGATGACTTGCCCAGGATTCTTGAGCTCTATGATTTCGATGAACATATTGTTGAGCTGGCACAAGAGGTGAAAGTGAATGAGCCGGGTTATCTTCTGTCCAGTTTGTTAAAAGACGATCATTTTGGATCTGCAGTCAGTTTTTTGTCTCATTGTCTTAAGAAAGACTTTGCAATTGCCTGGGGGTACGCTTGTCTGATTCATGTTCCCGTATCATGGAGTCAACAAGAGATGGATGTTCTTGGGAATATTAAATCGTGGTTACGGGAACCGACGGACAAGCATCGCCGGTTTCATGAAAAAAATCTGCATTCTTTGGGTGTAAAATCACCGGTGGCCTGGCTGGGGCAGGCGTTATTCTGGAGTGGTGGCAGTATTACTCCCGAAGATGCACCGGATGTCAGTCCCAGTCCCGGCTTGTTGGGACAGGCTATATCCGGGGCTGTTCAACTGGCAGGGCTGGTTGAGGATGGCAGCCACAGCAGTAAGCTCTACCCTCGATTTATCAATTTGGGAATCAGGGTAGTGGAGGGTATGCAAAAGGATGAATTACTATCACTTAAACTGGTCGGAGTTTAGTTTATGATGCCTGCAGCACGTGTTCTGGATATGCATATGTGTCCTATGATAACGCCCGCTCTGCCCCCGATACCTCATGTGGGTGGGCCTGTTATGCCATCGCCTTCACTTCCCACAGTGCTTATTGGTTGTATGCCTGTGGCTGGTGTTGGTCAGCAGTGCTTATGTGTTGGCCCACCGGATTTTATTGTTGGATGCAGTAAATCAGTGTTGGTGAATAAACTGCCTCTGGCCAGAATGGGCGATTCCACAGCCCATGGCGGTGTTATAGTCATGGGTTGTCCGACAGTACTGGTAGGCGGTTAAGTTGAAAGGAAAGAGCAGAAGAACTTTTCTCATTATTTAATAAAAAAGATTTGAAAAATATTTTCTAATTATTCCGTTTTGTCATGAGATTTATTTTTTTGTTCGGTATTTCATTGAATTGTTGTTTTTTTAATAAAAAGCGCTTGCCTGTGTATTATTTATTAAATCCCTGATAATGATTCGATTGCTATGAGCTTTGTAAGTTCGGAGGACCTATGGTCAGGTATGCTATCAAGTTATTAATGATCTGGTTGTTTTCCATGCTGGCTGGTTGTATCAGTGGTTTGGCACCGGAAAGAATAATCAAAATTAACATAAAGGCCAATGAACAGTTAAATTCATATTTGGGCGTTGAAAGTAATCCTGTATTTATCCAAGTCTTACAGCTAAAAAATGTTGATAGTTTTCAGGATCTGGATTTTACACGATTATACAATGATCCTGCAAAAGCACTTGGGGAAGGTATGGTTTATCTTGCTCCCCCCTTTCCAGTTAAGCCCGGTGAAATTATCACTAAAATTATCAAGCCTGAAGCAGATGCTCGATTTATCGGATTGCTTTATTTCTTTAACGATTTCGAAAAGGCTACTACACGTCATTGGTTTCCTGTTCGTACTGACAAAAAGCAGTGTTTAAATCTTTTTTTGAATAACACACTGGCGGTAATGGAAAAGTGTAGCTAAATAGTCGTTTTTTTTAATGTGCGTCGTTTTTTCTTGCATTTTTGGAGTATTACATTGAAGCATTATCCTGTGTGCTGGCTTGAAGGTGCTTTTATGACACCACAGCACTTTCAACAGCAAAATCGATTCACGCAATACCTGGGGGGGCAGTATTATGAGCTGATTAACCCGGGTTGTTTTGGTTTTTCTTCATTGGAAATTGATGTGGAGTTGCTCAGGTCAGGGAAGTTATGCATCAGGTATGCTAAAGGGATATTGCCCGATTACACCCCTTTTCTTATAGATGCTCCCATAGAGACCTCTGTTGCACCGGCAATCAGTGATGCTGTGGTAACGCTTGCGTTGCCAGTCATCCGGGATGGTAGTTCAGAAATTGGTGATTCAACAAAAAGCCGTTATCAATTTTATTCTAAAGATCTGGTTGATAGTGTACGTCCCGATGCACCCGCTGCGCACGTGGATATGGCCCGTCCAAATTTTCAATTAAAAATTGGTAATGACTCTTCAACAGGTTATGTGAGTCTGAACGTGGCTCGTATTAACCATGTTGATAGCAACGGTGCTATTCAGTTGGATAGTAGCTTTGTTCCTTCTGTCATAAATTTGCAGATTTCCCGTTTTGTAATGAACAAAGTGGAAGAGCTGTTTGGCAGAGTCAGCCAGGTGGCAAGTGCTGTTGCCTGCAGACTGGATAGTGGTAAGAAGTTCAAAAGTGAGCATTCATTATTGCAGGATCGTTTATGGAGTATGTGTTTTGGTCAGTGGCAGGCACGTCTTGCTGTTTTGATGCCCCGTCCCTGTCTTTTTCCACAAGAGCTTTATCAAGAGCTCTTCTCCATGCTTGGGGGGCTGGCGGGCTTGACTGGCTATGAAATACCAAAGCCAAGGGTGCTCCACCCGGATTTGCTGGGTGAAGTTATGCCAGAAGTATTCGAACAATTGCTTAATGCTATGGATGTATTCTCTCGTGACTCCGTAATGGAAGTACCCTTTGACCACTCTGTTTTCGAAAGGGAGAGAATTCTAATAGCTGCCTTACCAGCAGCGCTTGGGGCTAATGTCCAGTGCGTTCTTTCTATTGAAGCTTCAGGTGCTGATTCCGGGTGGCTGATGACCAATATACCCAGGTTTGTGACGGTGGCTCCGCACAATCAGATTCGATCACTATTAAAAACAGCCATGTCCGGGCTCAAGCTGACACCTTTGGCGATGCCTCCCATAGAGTTGTGTTTACCGAATTGCCAGACTTTTATCGTAGATTTCAGCGATCACTCAATAATCGACTGCACGCATCTTGCTCTCCATTTTGATATACAGCTGGGTGATCCGGAAGCCAGGCTTTTCATGATTCAAACAGCTTGAGGTGTCTATGTTTGATATGGTTGAAATTATACATCATGCAAGGGAAGACAATGCTCAATCTCACCCACCGGAAAAAGAGCTTGATTCCATAAAAGGTATGATACCCATTGATACCGATAATGTGCTTGTGGGTGGTGCATTGCCGCTGTTGGCCTTAATCAATGCGATGGAACGGCTCGAATCCCCGGCCAGTATTTCCGGTTATTACGATTGTATCTTGCGCGAGCTGCAGCACTATGAGAATAAGGTGCAGCACCCGGATATCAAGCAGGCTGCTCTTATTCTTGCGGCAACGCTGGATGAGCTGACCATGGCCACATCCTGGGGGGACAGTTCCTGGGTGGGAGAAACACTCTGCAGCCGTTTATTTAACAGAAGAGATGCAGGCAAATACGCCTTTGAGATTATTGATGAATGTCTCAAATGTTCTGATAAACATATGGAACTGTTATTTCTTTCCTTTATCTGTATCAAGTTTGGTTTTAAGGGGCAGTTCAGTCATGGCAAACGGGAAGCTCTGAATTCACTTCAGGTGAATCTGTATCATCTTTTCATAAAAAATGGCCTGTTACAAAAACTGAAGCTGGGTTTCAAATCACCTCAGACTGAATGTCAGCCGTTAAAAACATTTCCCTGCCGACGTTCACTATTGTTCTTTTTGGGGGCTTTGGTGTTTTTATTTATTACCGGAGGAACCTGGATCTTTAGCCAGAAAAATATTGGTATTGTCTCGCTTGAAGATGCGCGAAATGTGACAAGCCAACCGTCTGAAGGTTATCAACTGTCCACGATGGAAAATATCCATGAATTCTTATTTAATAAAAATTATTAAGTTAATTTGCTTTATTATCGGGATTGTTTCTTTTATCCCTCTGGCCGTGCTTGCATTGTTTTTTGGCTGGACGAGCGCTTTTTTTTTTCTGGCCGTGGGGGGGGGCATTTTTCTTTGTGTCGGATTGTTACTTACCTTCTATGAGAGGCGGAGAGAGCTCCGTGATCGGGAGGTCTATAGCTATGTATCCGCTTTTCTAGCGAAGGAAATTACCCGGGGTAGTCGATACAATCGGCCATTATTTTTGGTATTTTCTGATAATAACCGGGCTTTGGACCAATTTTTCAATACCATGGAACTTGAGTTGTTTATGCCTCAGGTTGCTAAGGATAAATTCGTAGAGGCCTGGTACGGGAAACAGTGTCTATTGCTCCATGTCAATAAACTGGAGGCGCTGGGAACTCCAGGCTGGAATACCATGCTTACTCTGGTGAAGCAAAGCCGGCCACGGCAGCCTTTTAATGGTGTTCTGGTGGATTTTCCATTGGCGATTCTCTCCCTGAGCCCGGAACAGCAGGATACCTATTTTGACTGTGTCTATAAATATACCTGCCATGTAGTCTCGTCATTACAGCAAAAGCTGCCAACCCTGTTTATGCTTTCCGGTATGGCTCAGTTAACCGGGTTTGATGCGTTTTGTAAAAGTCTGCACCGGGATGAGCTTGCCTGTACGTTAGGGGCTATTCGGCCAAAAGATAGTCCTGCGGATATGGAGCACTGGTTTAACTCATCCTGGCAGAAGTTCCTTCAGCAGATATATCTTCGGCAATCTGAATTTATTGGACTGATTTACGACAGCAAAAAGGCAAATGAAAGCATAGATATTCTGTTTCAAATGTCAGTCCTTGGGGATCAAATGAAATCGTTTATCACTCGTTATTCGGAAGCCATGCTAACTAAGGGGGTGGATATTGCCGGGTATTTTATCTGTCCGATAAGTAGTGGCGACAATAACCGGTGTTATGATTATGTAACCACCTATTGTCAGTCCCATTTCTCTTCAGGTGGCAGGGAGAATTTCGGAACGGTCAGTGCTGAGTATCATAATGTATTTCTACGGAATATTTTTCAGCATTTTCTTATGCCGATTGCTGCCAGGGCTGGCGTGAATAAAAAAGCTCAATTTTGGTATCATTTTTTTAGTGTGAGTGGTTACAGCTTTTATTGTCTTTTTCTGTATCTTGCAGGCCTGTGGTTATATGACAATTATATGGCTGAAAAAGATATAAATAATATGACAAGGCAGGTTGTCCGGGCTTACAAATCCAATACCGATCTTCTGGTGCGTGATAAGGGTATGATTGGCTCACTGCCAGTTATGCTGGAGAAGCTTAATTCTCTGGTAGACATGCTGGAAGAGTATAAGCAGACACCACAGATTTTAATGGCCAGTCGTTTGAGCCACAGCTCTCTGCAAAAAATGCTGCATGACTATTACTATGAGCAGCTGAGGTTAAGGCTGGCACCTTATCTGATTAGTGCTTTTTCTAATTCACTGAAACTTCAGGTTCAAAAGGAAAGTGTGCTCGGGATTTTTGAAAGTCTGCGGCTTTATCTGATGCTTTTTGATTCCTCCCAGCTGGCAACCAGTGAGTTGATAGCCCGTTCCTTGTCCTTACTGGTAGAATCTGCTGGTCTGAATCGGCTATCTGCACATAAACTGGAAAAACTGTTGCAGGATTATTTTGGCTTGCATGATTATGTCTTTTATGCGCCGGATCTGGCTTTGATTTATGGGGCTCGAGGCAAGTTGCAAGGTATGACGGAAGCTTTTTTGGTCTACAGTCGCATCAAGGTAATGCAAAACTTCAAGCAAACAATTCCAGTCGCCAATATAATGGGGCCCCATTTTAATGATGTTTTTGTGATAAGTAATGAATCCTCCTGTAACAAGGATCAGTCTGTGCTTTTTACCGCAGGAGGATGGCATAATCATTTGTTGTCCCCTGATTCACCACTGATTATAAGCAGTATTCAAGATAACTGGAGAACGCAGGGAATAAATGATGAGGTTTCTCTGGAAGTAGCCGCCAGCACAGTTGATTCTGTGAAAAGGCGTTTTGCCCAGGAATATATCGCACATTGGCATAATATTATGAGATGTATTCGTTTACGCAATGCTGGTTCTATCAATGAGCTTACCGATATAGTGACTTTTCTTGCCCGGTTGGGGGTGTCTCCAATGACGGATGTTTTGAATGCTGTTAAAGCCCACACACTGTTTCAGGTGGTCGTCAGGGAGAATAGACTTGGCAGCGAAGAGGGCTCAACAAACGAAGGTAACGATTTCCTGACTCAATATAATTACTTAACTGAAAGCTACAATCATGATCGATTTTTGGCTTCCGCGTTTACTGATTATCACCGTTTGGTTGACGACAGCAATGGCTCGGAATTTTCTCGCAACTTCCACAAACATCTGGAAGAGGTTCTTGAAAATCTTATTCATTTAAGAAGTGCTGATAACCCTATGGATATTGCTTTCAGGCAGGTTCGGCAGCTGGTTATTGGGCATCACCCTGTGCAGGCGCTTTCGTTGTTGGCTGAAGGACAACCGCTGGCAGTCCGACAATGGATCAAACAGCTGATTTCACAATGGGGGAAATTATATTTTCGACTGGCTAAACAGTATATAGAGAATCAGTGGTTGAAAGAGCTGGTGACTCCATGGCATCAGTCAATTGCTGGTCGATTTCCGGTTTATGGCAATAGTGCCCAGCAGATAGATCTTGATACATTTCAGGCAGTTTTCGGGCCAAACGGTTGGATAGATGCTTTTCATTCCTTTTATATCAAGCCTTTTCTGGTCACCAGCAATCGTCTGTCGCTTTCAGAGAATGAAAGCTTCCGTTTTACCCCTGAGGCACAGACTTTTTTTAACCGTGCTGAAGTCATCCGGAAATTTTTCTTCAATGGGACTGGAGAGCAGGTAGATGGTTCATTAAATATCAGGGTATTATCGTTAAGCTCAAATTCTACTCATTATCAGCTGGATGACGGATATAATGGAGTCGTGTATCGCCATGGTCCGTCATTGTGGCAGAAAAGTGATTTACACGTTGGGGATGATGAGCGAGTACTAACCTCATCATTCCATGATGCAGGCCAGCAACAGAGTGTTAAAACTTACTCAGGTCCATGGGCATGGATCCGATTTATGCGTGAATCGGTTCTGGAAAAGGGTAATGATAAAGCGGTCATCCTTCGTCATACGCAGGGGCATCATCAATCCACGATAAGTATTAAAGCAACTTCTGGCAAGAACATTGAAGCCCTGATGACCAGTTTTAAGCGTATTTCCATACCTGAGTCCATCTTCCTTTAGGGTTCGCATGGGTCACAAGAAGCCCTCACTATAACCGCCCTGCCGATTTAGTGGTGGGAGTGTGTCACTATCCGCTTTTCCTGATGTTTATATTTCCAGCGAATTCGTAATACCGGTGTTATCTTCCATAAAGGGGTTAATGCCCAGTACATGAATATGCCAACGCAGTTCGCCACTATATCCCAGAAGGAAGGGTGTCGATAATCCGTCAGGGATTGCAGGCCTTCAATATAAATACCGTACAGGGCGGCAATAGCTGCTGTTTTTAAATTAAAAGCATATTGATACTGAAAGCTATCCATAAAACCTGAAATAACCAGAAAGGCCATCAGGTGGGCTATTTTGTCAGCAGCGATGGGTAGCTTCCAGAATGTCAGTTCAATGCCCCGAATAGTGTTAATGGGCAGCAGTGCCAGAATGGTGATGACAATTAAGGTGGTGGCTAATGCGATTCTGCTGATCAATAAATAGTGCTGCAGAATTATCGCTTCCAGCGAGGGTGTTTTCCTGATGTTTTCCACTTCACATTATGTTCTTTATTTTTCATGAGTTTGCTTTTTAGTGAAGCAGGGATTTCCAGCTCACGCCACTGGCCAGGCTGGAGACCTTCAAGATGCCATGAGCCAATCTGGCTGCGGATAAGCCTGAGCGTTGGGTGACCGACAGCGGCCGTCATTCTTCTGACTTGACGGTTCCTGCCTTCTTGAATGGTTAACTGCAGCCAGCAATCTGGCACCGATTTTCTTTCTCTTATTGGAGGTACTCTTTCCCAACTATCAGGAGGGGCAATAATGTCTGCCTGAGCGGGAAGTGTGGGGCCGTCGTTTAAAACTACTCCGGTACGGAGGTTGTCTAAAGCCTGAGAGTCGGGAATTCCTTCTACCTGAACCCAGTAGGTTTTGGGCATTTTATGTTTTGGTGAAGCAATGAGGTTCTGTAGCTGGCCATTATTGGTCAGTAAGAGCAGTCCTTCACTGTCTCGATCAAGCCTGCCAGCGGGATAGATTCCAGGGATAGGAATGAAGTCTTTCAATGTCTGTCGGCCTTCCTGATCAGTGAATTGGGTGAGAACGCCATAGGGTTTATTGAGAAGGAGTAATCGGGCTGGCTCGGAAGGGCCTGACTTTCGGGAAGGGCGGGAGGAAGGTGCTGATGCCTGCATGGGTTAATCGCTGATTGAATAAAGCAGAACTATAAGCGCAGGAGCGGCCATCGACCAGACTGTGTTGAACACACCCATTAAAGAATGACTTCAACCACCAGAGTCTTGATGACAAATCCCAGAACGCCAAGGCCCAGGGCTCCGAAAAGTACAAAAGTACCCCATTTACCCGCATTAGACTTTTTGGCCAGGTCATACACGATAAAGGCCATGAATAAAACCAGGCCACCAATCAGAACCGGCATCATTAACGTTTCAAATTCCGCAACGTCCATAGACCCCCCTGCTATTTTGCCAACATTGTAGGCACTTTAATGCCCGCTGGCTAACTCCCCGACTGGGTACCCATCAAAAAGTTAAAAATAGCCACTGCTCTACATTGATTTGGACTAGTGCCGACATAGGTATCCAGAGAGTTCCATAACCGGCTGGCTACAGATTAATCGGAGGCGACTATGGCCGTAAAACTCAAGCTGGTGGATATCACCAAGTTGAAAATAAATAATTATCTGGCTGTCGAACAGTCTCAGGCCATTATCCGTGAAGCGAAGGTCATGCTGGATAAACAGGAAGAGTTTATGAAAAACGGAGGGATGGACCGGCAAAAGCTCCGTGCGTTTATTAACAGCGATTTATGGTCCTCCCGGCAGAAGCAGAAAGCCAGAGAGGAGCTGCTTAATTTCCATGATGAACTAAAAAATAATATGGCCAATGAGGCATCTGCGAAACGAAAGGAGCTACGGAGTGCCAGCCGCCTTTTGACACAGCGAAGGGTGAAAAAAGCAACCACAGCGAAAAAACGTTCCGGTTATGTATAGGCAGGAGCTGCTCATAGTTAGCTGAGATCATCAGGTTTTTTTCTGAAAAGCTATCAGCTCAGACAGGCTCAATAAAACAATAACTACTGTTTTCAGGGATGAAACCAGCATGAACTCAATTAATGGTGTAACTACCAGTAATGATGTAACCACACTTAACCCTGCAGAAATGAGCCAGCAGGATTTTATCTCTGCTGTCTATCTTGAGCGTGGCGAGATGCTCGATTCGGAAGTCCGCAGGATCATCGGCGAAATCGATAAAAGCAATGCGATGGTCAATACCGTCAATACCTTGCTGGGCAAAGCCAATCTGGCTGAGTATGGCGCAAGCAGTTACAGTGCCACGACCTGGACCGCTAATGGTGGCGACATTGTTTTGGATAATGGCTACGGGCTAAAGGTACAGCCGGATGGTAATGGGGGTACCAGTTTTGTCCTGATTGATGCTGAAGGAAATCAGTTACTCTACCAGAGTCAGACACTGATCCCTGTGCCGGCCGGAACCACTGTCGATGCGTTACAGGTCGGTATACCGGTCATGAGCGATATGACCATGATTCTTGACGATGGCACCGAAATTACTTTCAAGACCAATGCGCCGGATACTGCGTTTAATGCTGCGGATTTTTCTGGTGGCCTGGCGGATATCACCTCAATCATTATTACCCGGGATAACCAGGGGATAACCATTAGCAATCTGGACAGTGATGCTCCCGTTATTTCAGCGCCAACCGTGGAAACGCCAACAGCACCGGCGACGAATAATGCGGCTACGCAAACGGAAACCGTGACTGTCCCGGCAAATTATATGGAAGCGTTTGTGGCGTATAACGCATCCGATAAGGAGAGCGTTGTCACCAGTCAGGTTGGCCCTAACTGGAAGGAAACGTGGTTGCCAGTGCTGCAAAGTAAATCGCCTGCCGAGCAGGCAGCTTTTTTACAAGAGATCAAAGATGCGGGTGGTATCAATGTTGACTGGGATGTGTGGGAGCGATCTAACGGAGATGATCATTATACTCAAACACAGACCTACTCCCCCCATTACGACGAGAACCTGTCACAGTTTTTTGAAAGGATGATTGATCGATCCGCTGAAGATTTCAGGGAATATATAATCGATGCGGAAAGCGGGGGTATTAGTATTGAATCGGTTCAGGTCAGAGTAACCCCCCCCGTCTATTCATTTGAACAAATAATACCGGCAGGAGATAAAACTACCCACTCCCATGGCAGTATCAGTTCGACCTATAGTCGGGATTATCACGGCGATGACGATTACGGCAAGTTGAGCCATGATTTTTCCGCTGATATGGCCCAACAAATGAAATCAGATCTTCACGGTTTAACACCAGAGCAAGAGGCAGCCCTGAAAGAGAAACTCCAGAACGAAGCTGTGACCATTGACTGGCGTGTAGAAGAATCAGATGGCCTCAGCAATGACAACTATGACAAATCCTACAACTTTCTAATGGTTTCTGGAGAATCTCTCCATGAATATATAGATCGAATCACCTTTCAATCCGGGCACAGGGTACGGGATAACATACAATGGGATGATGGTGAAGAAGATATTAATATTGATCTGGTGAGAGCGGATATAACCTTTCCAGCCTTTGATTATGATGTGTACGAGGGCGGAGCAGCTGACGAAAGTACCAACGATCCCAGACCCATTAACGAACACTCCTATGACACCAGTAATAATGATGGCCATATTCTTTTGGAATCCGGAGGGCTTCACTCATGGGAATACGGTGGTGTTAACACCAGTCACCTGACTCAGGTGAATCCCAATGATGGCGATGATCGGGTGGATGGCTATTTTGCCCGTAAGCTGGCCTTTAATCAGGGGATTGCCAATGAGTATGCAGCTACTAGCCCGTTCCTGACCCAGAAGGAAATTGACCTTCTGACTCAGGAGCTGAAAATGTCTTTCAGTGACGCCAGCGGCACAGGTCACCTGACACCGGAAGAGTGGTCAGCACTGAAAGAAAACCTGGTTAATGTCAGGGATAACCTGAACGGGAATAGTCAGTTACAGACCGTTCAGTTGCAAAGGGCGATGCTGACCTACAATCAGAATTTTGATGCCATGTCCAACGCCCAGCAAAAGATATACTCCCTGCTCAGGGATATTATTTCCAATATAAAATAGTGTCAGTTGAAAAAAATGCAGCGAACGCAACAAGCCTTGCCAGAATTGCCCTGTGCGGGTCTTTTGGTCGCAATAACACAGTCATTTCTCTGTTTTCAAAGGGATGTATTGTGTTTGGGACTTGCATAAAGGCAGCTTGAGCCTTGGATCATAACAACGAATGTTGCGCTCGTTGCGGTTTAAATCAAGAGTCAAGGCTTATGCCGAGTTGGCTGATACCGTCATTAGCAGAGAATATGCTGAGTTTTCTGGTGAATTCCTTTGACGGGTTTTTCTGCTGGCTAATCATGTTGATCAGCTCCGCTATGAAGCTCAGCTGGATCTCAAAAAGCTCATGCTCTTCAATATACTGAGTTAGCTCTGTACCGTTCAGATCAGGGACTTCAGTATATTTTATGAATTTGCCAATGGTATTGAGTGAAAGGGTTAAGGCGCTGGCCGTTTCATCAACAGAGGCTTTCATGGCACAGTGAATGGTGCAGTGGAGGCCAACCGTAAAATCCAGCGCTGGCTGAACCCCAAACATATCAAAATCTTCAATAGCGGGTGTATTCTCATCAAGGCGTTCGAGCAGACGTTCAAAGTTTTTTGATGACTGGAGTCCAGCGGTGTAGTCCCACAACATGGTAAGACAGTGTCTTACTTCCGCAGGGTCTCCAAACTCAGTCAGTTCTGCAAAAAGGGCGAAATTTGGCCACGCTCTCTCAGTGGCGGCGGTGGCCAATGCGGTTAGTTGCCATGGGGCCAGTGATTCGATTTGACGATGATATTGAGCGTACAATTTGCGGGTATTCAATGACTATTACCAGATGGGATGATGCCGATGGGATTTTAACAGCTCTTGACCATGACGGCATCATTTGTCCGGGTTTATATTGCCCAGGTGAATTCCAGCTGTACTGATTTGAAGTCGTAGTCGGAGTTAAATTCAACAGAACCTCCGTTAGATAAACAACTGGTAGCGGTAATTTGTTCGGTTTTTAATCGAATATTTCCGCAGTCGCCAAAAGAGTAGCGAGTATTCTTTTTTATAAAATTAATGCCTTCTCTGATATCGTCGCCCAGACCCATGCTATCCAGGCCATAAAGAATGGCGGAACCCGCTACCTGGTTTCTGACTTTATCGGGGTCGTCAATCGTTTTATAAAGAAATGAACCTACACGGTCTTCATTAATGTGTTGCTGTTCTTTAAAAGAGAATGCAGAGTCTGAGTAGGGCGTATTGTAATCAACTGACGCAACTATATGCTGCTCAGCATGGAGATAAGATGCAAAGCTCAGGGCCAGAGTGATATTAAATACTTTAATAATATTTTGAGCTGATTTTATTATATTCATGGACTTCTTCCCTGGGTTGTATTGTTTATGATTTTTTATTTTCTATAGAGTTTTTCTCTGATGTTGGATTGCTTAAATGGTTGTTTAGTTCACTTTAATTAATCTAACGGCTTTCAATTCGAAAGGATTGTTTGAAATACATATCAATATATTAGGAGGGTAATTAGTAAAAGTATCTGAAACAAAAGTCTAATATTTCGAATAGTTATAATTGATTGGGTGCTCTTATTAACTATTAGTAATTAATAAAGAGTTTGTTATTGGGGAAAGTTTTCCGAAGGGGGACTCCGGAAAACGGTTTGAAATCAGGCCCGGGACATGAATTTCCCGGTTTCTGTATTGATTTTAATGATTTCGCCGTTACTGAGGTATTCCGGAACCTGAACTTCCAGGCCAGTACTGAGCCTGGCTGGTTTGGTTCTTGCTGCCGCGGAGGCACCTTTTATACCCGGCGTAGTGTCGACAATTTCCAGTGCTACGGATGATGGCAGGTCGATAGCCAGTAGCTGGCCCTCAACAAGGATGGCGGTCAGTCCTTCCATATTATCGACAATATAAAGAAGCTGTTCTTCAATGGTGCTGGCATTGACCAGATATTGGGTGTAATCCTCAGAATCCATAAAGGTGCATTCGTTACCTTCCCGGTATAGCAAGGTTACTGCCCGTCTTTGCATATCAACATTGGCCAGCAGGATATCACCGGTCAGTGTTTGTTCCAGCTTCTGGCCGCCAGGGACCGAGTTGAAACGAATTTTATATAAGGTTTGAGCGCCTCGGGCTGAGGGGCTCTTGGACTCAACCTGACGAACCTGATAATACAGGCCTTCAATTTCAACGATCTGGCCTTTTTTCAGTTCTCGAGCGTAAGGCATTGGATTCCTCAGAGTAGGTTGTATGCATATAAATACGGTTTGAATGATGGCTTTCTGGTCCATGGCTGTTCTGGCCTGGATCACTGTGTTCCGGGTAGTCAAGTTCAAGCATTTGCAGCCGTTGTCCGGATAATCGGATAAATCCGTTTTCCCGGCTCTGACCATCGAGCGTGAACTCAAACCGGAAAGAGCGCTCAATGACCATCTGGCCTGAAAAGCCACGCCGGATTCTGCTCCGGTAGCGGATCACAGAATCATCCAGAAACTGTACTTCCATATCACGGCAGGCCTTTTTGCCATAAGCAACAGCCGTCTCTTTTGCTTTGGCGGTATCAAACCAGTAATAGAGAAGGGCGAAAAGCAGGGTTATCCAGAATAAAGCATCCATTGCGGCATTTTAAATTGATTGTTTCAGGTAATAAAGGGAACAGTGAAATGAAACACAGCTCCATGCACATGGGGCAGATGAAACCAGGGGGCATTCAATGCAGATGTCGTGGGTTTCTCGATTTTCCAACCACTTTTCCTTTACTGTCGAGAATTTTTTCCCGGGAGTCCACTCGATATATCTGCCTCAGATACTCTTTCTCAATGGCTTTCTCATCGATGAGGGGTTTGATATCAACTCCGGCATATTCCAGATATTCAAGCATATACAGGGGGTTAGGCACATTAACCTCCGAACCAGTTACAATTTTCGCGGTAGCTTACCTGCCATGCTGACCCTTTTTGTTGATGCAGGGCATGAAATGAACTTCTTGTTATGAAAGTCTTTTGTAAGCGGGTTTGAGAATGGCTGGAGTAATACAATAAGAGCAACAGATGAGATTACATTTGTCGTCTATCAATTTGGTAGAAATAAGTACATTGTATGCTTAAGGCTGGTTTGAGTGGCAAACGCGGTTAACTCAAACATTCTTCAAAAGAGCCGGAATAAGGAATGTTCCAGAGTAATATTTACAGGGTTAGTCGGTGCAAAATTGACTCATATCAATACTTGAAATTAACAGGCCTTATACAACAGAGTGTTTAAATAATAATATCCAAGGGAGAAGCTATATGGCGACTGTGATTGACCGGATTATTAAGGACCATCAGCATATGGCACGTCTACTGGACTATCTGGATTACGAAGTATCTGGCTACCGGGAAGGCCGTGAGCATACCCCTCATCTGAACATCATCATTGAAGCGCTTGATTATCTCCATAACTATCCGGATGCATTTCATCATCCCCTGGAGTCAAGATTGATGGCCAGGTTGAGGCCTCGACTGGCTAACAAAGAACAACGTCTTCGGTTTGACATGATTGAGGAGCAACATAAGCAGATTACGGCAATGACCCAGAAGCTGGTGGAGTCATTCAACACCGTTGCCTCGGATCACGTAATGCCCATTAATCTGCTGTTGGCTGAATATACGCTTTACAGTGAGCTGCAGCGGGAACATATGGAATTGGAAAACAAGTTTATGATCCCGGCGATGCAATCATTATTGACTACGGATGATCTGGTACTGGTAGATGATGATCTCAAGCAGATGTCTGACCCTCTTTTTGGCTCCCATTTGTGGGAGGCATACGAAGGCCTCTATCGGTATGTTATTGAACGGGAAAGTGCTCTTGAAGAGGTAGTTTGATATTCACTGTCATTAATACCGTTATCTCATTTCAGCGCCTGCTCGCTTCGTCTTGCCCCGCAGGGCAGGATGGCTTGCTTGCTCTTATAGCTAGAAGGCGGTAATTGTATAAGTTCAAGGATGATTGAGGTTTCGCTGTCTGCCAGCATCCTGTGCCGGAACCTGGAAAGCGAAAAAAGGATGGATCGTGAAAAAAGGAATGACATGGATTGTTGTTGGCTTCTTCTGGTTACAGGTTAATACCTTACAGGCGGTAACGGACTCCCCCG
>NZ_JAVRMB020000378.1:0-16245 GCF_031844845.1 Endozoicomonas sp. | reverse complement strand
GGTCAGCCGGCTGATAATCATTAAATCGAATTCTGAGTTCACCCGTTTACTGTCGTTTTTTAATGGATCAATAAAGCGGGATTTAAGCCGGGGCAGGTCACTGACCAGAATCTCAGGGGCAAGATCAATCTTCTTATCTTTCGTAAACAGCTTTTCTGGCAGGCAGCGCTCCAAATGCCCCAGAAATACACCGCCTGAGTTGTCTTTCAGTTTCTGCAGGGTTAGCGCATCCTTTTTGAACGGGTTCAGGCCCGGGCCGTAAGGGCCAAAACGCAGGCCGAGACTAACAATTCGGTCTGGTGTTATGGTTTTCTTTACCAGACTGGTCGCTGCTTTTACCATTATTTTGGACAGTGGGTTTCCAGCTCGTAATTGCAGAATCCGTGAGAGAATTTCCCGTATGATTTCAAAATCGGTATAGCCTTCGCCCTCTGGCTTAAAGAGTCGTGGAGAATATTTGGCCCAGTTAATGGTGTCATACAAGTGGTAATACATATCGTAATGACTTTTCTCAAAAGGACCCACTGCCGGCAGAATAATATCAGCATGTCGTGTGGTTTCATTGAGGTATGGATCAATGGAAATCATAAAATCCAGCTGGTCAAAAGCATCTTCCAAACCCTTGCCATTGGCCATTGAAAGTGCCGGGTTGCCGCCAATAGCAATCAGCCCCTTTATCTGACCTTCACCGGGGGTGGTAATTTCTTCTGCCAAAACACACAGGGGTAATTCGCTACTGAACTCCGGTCGATCACTGACCCGGCTGCGATAGCGATCCCAGCTGCTCTCCGAAAGGGATAGGGAATCAATGGCGGTAGTAGGAAACATCATACCCCCGGGTTCGTCCATATTGCCGGTAATGATATTCAACACCTGCATCAACCACTGGCACAGCCCACCAAACTCCACCATGGACACGCCGGTTCGGCCATAACAGATGGCTGATTCTGCGGTGGCAAACTCTTCAGCCAGTCTTTCGATGACCTCAACCGGTATGCCAGTTACCTCTTCGATGTCGTTTATCTCGATATCATCAAAAAGGCTTTCGATGGTTTTCCAGCCCTTTATATGAGGGCCAAGCCTGCCAGGAGTCGCCAGTCCACGGGTAAAGATGGTTTTAATCAGGCCAATCAGAAACAGGGCGTCTGTGTTGGGGCGGATAAAGTGGTGCTCACTCACATGAGAGGCAGACTCATTTCGTCGTGGATCAATTAATACGGTTTTACCACCACGGTTATGAATATCGACAAATTTGCGCTGGGGGTTGGCTCCCGTAGACATCATGGCACCGTTAGATACTTTTGGGTTGGTGCCAAGCATCAAATAATAATGAGTGCGGTTAATATCAGGTACGGTGCCGAAAAACTGATGCCCCAGCATAAAATGCCAGACAAAGTTATGGGGCATCTGGTCAACCGTGGAGCCGGTATAGATATTTTTTGAACCGAGAAGTTTTCTCAGTGGTGCAACGCCCAGCAGTGCTCCAAGGTTATGGGCCGTGCTGCGGCCGCAATAAGAGGCGACAGAATCTTTACCATATTGGCTCTGGGTTTTAACAATTTGTTTGGCAGCGTAATCAAATGCTTCCTCCCAGGAAACATCCTGCCATTCACCATTAATTTTCCGAATGGGGTTTCGAAGGCGATCCGGGTCGGTATGGACATCCTGTAGCCCAGTGGCTTTTGCACAGATATTGCCTTCGCTTAACACATCGTTGGGATCGCCCTTGATGGAGAGGATTTTCTCTCCTTCATACTCCACGGCAATGCCGCACATGGTTTCACACAAATGGCAGGTACGATAATGAGTGCTGCTCATGACTGCGGATCTCTTATTGTTTTTATAAGCAGCAGGTATCTGCTGATTAAGCATTTGTTATTAATAGGCGATCATAGGCGTATGATTTTATTTAATCAAATGTTATTAAGTTTGTGGTGCTTGCTCAGGTTCTTGTTGAGAGAGAATATCGACGATGCTCTGCACCAGCGTCTGGTGAAAGAATCTGCGGCTGACTTCTTCTTCCATATAAAAGTAGCGGGCCAGGCCATGAATCAGCAGACAGTCGATCAGAGCGACGCGTGCATGGATTGACTGTTCAGAAATATCTTTCACAAAAGGAGATAGCAGGGACTGGATACGCTTTGCTTCAGACTGGAGTTCAGGACGCTGTAATCTCAGTTGGCTGTATTGTTCAGACACCATCAGTTGGCTGTGAATTTTTAAAAACTCCCGGCCTCCAGCATCAGGGCATAGTTTTTCCGCCAGGGGTGCCACCATAACATTCACCACCTGGTGCAAAGTCCACTGTTGTTCCTGCTGAAGCTGGTCAATCATTTGTGAGCGATAGTCAGCAATAATCCCGGAGTGTTTGTTCAAAACAGCGTTGATCAGCCCGGCTTTATCTTTGAAGTGGTATTGCAGGGCGCTGCGGTTTTTAACACCAGACACTTTCAGTACATCAAACAGGCTGGTGCTTTCCAGCCCTTTTTCGGCAAACAGTTTTTCGGCAGCATCCACCAGTTTCTGGCGGGTGAGTTGGGTATCTTTACGCAAGGGAAAACATCCTTATCTGAACTTTTACCGGGCTTTTTGCCCAGCTATAGGCATCAGGCATCGAAGTCATTTTCATACAGGTAGAAGGTATGAACAAGGTTATGGTTCAGGGACGATGGCCGACTGATAAGCAGAATAACCTTTTTTGGGATGCCATAAGGGCATTGACACAAGGGAAGAGCCAGAAAACTTGATGATTTTTCCAGGGAGCGGAATGTGAAACCTCAATTAACTTCAGCACTGCTGGTAGCCTCCTTAACGTTATCAGCCCCTTCAGTACTGGCTGAGCTTGTGACGGAAGAGTTATCTGATGGAGGGCTTTCTAATGAAGAGCTGTTGTCCCTGAGTCTTGAAGAGGTGATGACTCTTGAGGTCACTTCCGTTTCCCGGAAAAAGCAAAGGCTGATGGATTCTGCGGCGGCGATTTATGTAGTCACTCAGGAAGATATTCAGCGGTCCGGGGTAAAAACCATTCCTGATGCCCTGAGAATGGTGCCCGGGGTTCAGGTGGAGCAAGTGAACAGCAGCACCTGGTCGGTCAGTGCCAGGGGTTTTAATTTTGTGTTTTCCAACAAGCTGCTGGTGATGATGGATGGCCGGACGCTCTATACACCCGAGTTTGGTGGTGTCAACTGGGATGCCCAGGACACCATGATAGAAGATATTGATCGTATTGAAGTGATCCGTGGGCCCGGTGCCGCTTTATGGGGCGCCAATGCCATGAACGGTGTGATCAATATCATCACCAAATCCGCGGCAGAAACCCAGGGTTCTCTGCTGACTCTGGGCGGGGGTACGGAAGAACGGCTTTATGGCAGCTATCGTTATGGCGGGCAACTGACCGGTGATGGACACTATCGGGCCTGGTTTAAAACCTTTAAGCGAGATGGTTTTGTTGATCCGAAAGATGGCAGCGAGGCGGCGGATGACTGGGAGATGAGTCGCTTTGGTTTCCGCATGGACTGGCAGCAGGGTGATGAGAATCAGTTTTCTATTGATGGGGCTGTTTTCCAGGGAACGACCCGGCCTCCATTGTCTATTTTTGACAGCGAAGCTATCCCGGTGGCAACAATAGAACCATTGACTGATAAAGAAAAAGACCTGAAAGGTGGTCATATCACTGGTAACTGGCACCGGTCAACTAGTGATCGGGGCGATTTTACCATGAAGGCCTACTATGATCGCTATGAAAATACTGACTATCGCATCACTATCGTCAGAGATACCTTTGATATTGAAACGCAGCACCGTTATCAATGGCTGGATAATCAGGAGTTGACCTGGGGGCTGGGGTATCGCTCAAGCTGGTATCAGTTGAGTGATATGAACTTTGTTAACATTGATAACTCGAACCCCATCGAGCGTTTATACAGTGCTTTTATTCAGGATGAGATTCGGTTAAGTCCGGACTGGCATCTGACTCTGAGCTCCCGTCTTGAGCATCACACGGCCACTGGTTATGAATTTCAGCCTAATGCCCGGATTGCCTGGAATATTAATGAACGCTCTACTGCCTGGGCTTCTGTGTCTCAGGCTGTGAGAACGCCCTCGATATCGGAAAGGATGGCGGAGGTGGACGGGATTTATAAGATAGATGAAAGCCCGATTCAACCAGCCTATTTAAGGCTGAATCAAAATCCAGAATTGGAATCCGAGGAATTAACGGCATTTGAGTTGGGCTTTCGTCAGCAGTTTAACTCTTCGTTAAGTATTGATATTGCCTCATTTTTTAACCAGTACAAGGGGCTTTATAGCCTGGCCAGTAGTACTCAGTGCTCTGAATCTACATTCGCCTTCGAAGGTGTCTGTGTATTTCCTGGGACCCCTCCACCCTATTATTTACTCCCCGCAACCCTCGCCAACAGCCTCAACGCCAAAACTTACGGTATCGAAGTCGCCATGGACTGGGAGCCAGTTCGCTGGTGGCGGATAAAAACCGATGTCTCGGTGCTTCAGGTGGATGCCAGCAGTAAGGATAATCAGCCGTTAACCAAGCAAACAGAAGCCAACATCGAAGGACTCAGCGCCAAATACTCGGGCAACCTTCGCTCCATGATGGCTCTTCCAAATCGCTGGACACTGGACACCTGGATTCGCTATATGGGTGAAAACAAAAGCGCCAAAGTTGATGCATATACCAGCCTCAATTTCCGTCTTGCCCATCAATACAAGAAAGGCATCGAATTTTCTATTGTGGGTAATAATCTGTTTGAGACATCAAGGTTTGAGTTTAAAGAAGATATCTCCGGGCTGTCGGCAACGGAAGTCGAGGAAGCCTGGTACGCCCAGGTACAGTGGCAATTCTAGGTTTCTCTAACGTCAGAGTATCGGTAAATGGCCTTGAAATTCTGTCTTCGATGTTACTGCCTGACGCTGTTGCTACTGTCAGCGTCAGTGCTCGCTGTACCCAAAGCGGATGAAGGGCGGGTAAAGGCCGTGGTCGCCTATAAAATTACCCACTTTGTAGTCTGGCCAGAAAAAAAAGGTCGTCTTAATCTCTGCACACTCGGCTCTGACGAACTCTCGGATATGATGAGGGGCATTGTCAGGCAGGCTGGTAAAGAGAGCAAAATCAGGATAAATGCTCAACAGCTGGGTTTAGACTTAAAACAACGCTGTGATGTGCTTTATATCCGGAATATTGACCAGAGCGATATCAACGAAGTTCTGAGTGGCTTGAAACAGTGGCCGATCCTGACTATCGGGGATAGTGAAGAGTTTGCCCATAACGGAGGCATGATTGGCCTTTATACCGAAAACGACAAAGTGCGCTTTGCTGTCAATCTCGGCGCTGTCAAGCAGGCAGGGCTTCTGGTTAAATTCCAGTTACTGAAGCTTGCCAAAGTGATTCAGTAAAGGCGCTATTCTCCTTCTCATACCAATGCATTCACTGGTACTTTCTCTTGAATTTCCCATTCGTCTACAGTATGCGAATAAAATGTCAGGGTTTTAGGGGCAGAGATCTGATTGCTGATGATTTGGTAATTGGGGTTCAGCAACTGAATGGATTTCCTCAAGGCATCAATAGCCTGATAAATTGAGGGGCTATCGTCTTCCTGCAGCATTTTTCTACTGCCACAGGCCGTTATCCTGAGATCCAGACCCAGAAATGCGGCTACACGTTCACCCGCTATCCGTTGGGCTGCCACATGGGGTTGGCTGCTGACCAGTACTAAATCAGCATCTTCCGGCAGATCCAGGGAGGTCAGTGCTGACTTTATGGTTGCTTCAGTGTTGGGTCGGCTACTTTGCTCTTTCCTTTCCCTCTGCACCATGTACTGTCCATTGGGCTGCAGAATTTGTGGCTTATAGGAGAGCGGGCCCGTATAGCTGACCGTAATGGGAAGGTTGGAAAGCAAATGTTCATAATTTAAGGTGCACAGCGTATCGACCAACGCCATAAAACCATGGGCTTCGGTTATCTCATTATTTTTAAGATGAGGAAACTGTTCTGAAAGCCTTGTCAAACAACCTTTAAATTGCTTACTCGTTCTTTCACATTCTAATCTATCTTTTTCCGGATTGAGGGGTCTTGATGACACCACACCAACCAGTCGTTCAGGTATCAAATTATTGGCATCTGGTAGCTTATTAAATTCACAGGAGAAATAGTTTAGCCGTTTTTGCATCTCTGGCACTGTGGCTCCTAAAACAAAAACATAGCTGTCTGGCTTTATTTGTAATGGGGCAGGCTCATCGACATTGCAGAGCCTGAGTGTTTCAATTAATAACTTTTTATCAGCCCTGCTCAGATTACGGATAGCTTTCAGTGCATCCCCTGCCTCCCATCGCTCCTTTCTGTCTGGCCGGTATATCTTGCTGGTTGGAAAGTAGTCTTCAAGTGCATATATTACTTTTTTCAAATGATCAGGTTGTTCCTGCGCATTCGTCATTTGAAACTCATTAACCAGTTCTTCGAAGTGATCCGCTGAGTTGTCTTTAAAGCAAGTTTTCAGGCACTTGACCATCTCCACCACAGAAAGTATTAATTTCTGGTGATTGAGAATCAGCTGATCAAAGCTGTTGAGATGTTGGGGTGATGCCAGATGATCAGTAGCGGGAGTTTCCCTTGCCGACGTATTCGGTTGACTTATCGGTAACCGACCGGTCGGTGCTGAAGATAGAAGTGGCTGCATATTAAAGTCCAAACTGGATTCGGCTCGCCTCAATCCAGAGGCGCACCGCACACAAGGGGTACTTAATGGTTATGTTTGTTTCTCAGACCACCAAAGCATGCAATAGTTCAGATTTATGCATTTATCTTCATAGCGTAGATAACCATTAAGATGTAACGGCAGGATTCAGATATTCCCTGTCACCCGTACCCGCTTATTGGTTTTAGGTATCAATGGATCCCGGGCTTGGCGCCGCTCTTCCATACGCCGGTCGATGATGTTTTTCAGGGCGATTAAAAAACCCATAAAGACAAATGCGCCAGGTGGAAGAATAGCGAACAGGAATTGCTTGTAGTTGGGGATAACCGTGATGGTCCAGTCAGCCGCAACTGGTCCCAGCAACAGATCCATTCCGGCAAACAGCGTGCCCTGGCCAATCAGCTCCCGAAGTGCACCCAGCAATACCAGGATAACGGCAAATCCCGTACCCATCATCAAACCGTCAAGAGCGGCTGGCAGTACTGGATTTCTGGAGGCGAAGGCATCGGCTCGCCCCAGGATAATGCAGTTGGTGACAATCAACGGAATAAAAATACCCAGTATTCGATAAAGCTCATAAGTGTAAGCCTGCATAAGCAGCTCAATGCAGGTGGTGAATGAAGCAATGATCATGACAAACACCGGCAGACGAATGGCATCAGTTACCTGGTGTCGTATAAGTGATACGGCAATATTTGAACCCATTACCACCAGCATAGTGGCCACACCCAGGCCCAGGGCGTTAACCACACTGCTTGAAACTCCGAGCAGTGGACAGAGACCCAGTAGCTGAACCAGGGCGGGGTTGTTTTTCCAGAGACCATCCAGGGCGATCTTGGCAATATTGCTGGCTGGAGAAGTATTGTTAGTCATCCCGGGTCTCCTCGCTGGCGTTGTTTATTCTGAGAGGATCCAGCAATAGATTGCGGTTTACCTCGAAGTATTGAAGTGCCCGGTAAATCGCTGCTACCACTGCTCTGGGTGTAATGGTTGCACCGGTAAACTGGTCAAACTCACCACCGTCTTTTTTGACCGCCCAGCCTTCAGTAGCGGGATTAGTCAGTGATTTTCCGGCAAAGCCAAGAATCCAGTCGGTCACATTGGTGTTGATTTTATCGCCAAGTCCGGGCGTCTCTTTGTGGGTAATCGCTCGTACTCCTGACAGAGTTCCATTCCGGTTGATGCCGACCAGAAGCTCAATTCGCCCGCTATAACCATCAGGCGCGGTCACTGGCAGTATCACTGCAGAGACTTCTCCATCATTAAGGGCAATATAGGCTTCGCGCTGATTCTGGCTGGACAGTAGTCGGGATGGCTCTAACTGTATTTTGGAATCTACCAAAACATTGTCGTGAGTATCTGCCGGTAGAATTTCCATCAGGGCTCTGGCTTCATAGGCACGAACCTGTGTTTTGATTTTTTCTTCAGTCAATATCCAGGTCACCGAGATCAACCCCACGGTGAACACCGCAAACAGACCGAGACCCAGGCTGTTTCGAAAAATACTCTGAATCAGTCCGTTACCGGCTGAAGGCTTTTTATCAGCTGAAGGCTTTTTATCAGCTGAAGGCTCTGGTGTCGTATCTTTTAAAGGGATTTTGCCGTCACTCATGATTCAGTCCTTGTTCGGCAGGCCTTTATTGGCCTTGCTGTGGCCATAAGTGCGTGGCTGGGTGTAATAATCAATAGTGGGTGCGGCCATGTTCATTAGCAGGGTAGCAAAGGCGACACCGTCCGGGTAACCACCCCAGGTTCGGATGACGTAAACCATAATGCCAACACCCGCACCGAAAATAAGACGACCACGGTTACTGGTTGCACCACTGACCGGATCGGTGATGATAAAGAAGGCTCCAAGCATGGTAGCGCCACTGAGCAGGTGAAACAGGGGAGAACCATGGCTGTCTGATCCGGTGCCGCTCCAGAACAGGGTGGCCATTACTGCGATAGCGGCCAGCATGCCTACTGGGGCATGCCAGGTGAATACTTTCCGCCAGATCAGGAAGACGCCGCCAGCCAGGTAAGCCAGGTTTATCCATAGCCAGCCACGGCCTGCCAGTCCATCAAATACCGGGTTGCTTTCCCAGAGTTCATTGATGGTCAGGCTCTTGTTTTCTCTCAGGACATCCAGTGGTGTTGCCATGCTGATGGCATCCACAGTGTTGCCCCAGGGGAAGATGGATAAGACCGCATCCATAAGACTGCTGTTGTGACCTTCAAGGCCCATGGGGGGCAGCCAGGCAGTCATCTCCCGGGGGAAAGAAATCAATACCAGAACATAGCCCAGCATGGCCGGATTAAATGGGTTCTGACCCAGTCCTCCATAAAGGTGTTTGCCGATGACCATGGCAAAGGAAACGGCGATCAGTGATAACCAGAAAGGTGCAAAGGGTGGCAGTGCCAGCCCCAGCAACAGGCCGGTGACCAGGGCGCTGTAATCGTTCAGGTAGAAGCTGACGGATCTTTTGCGAAGTGTGACAACCATCGCCTCGCAGCCCAGAGCAATCACAGAGCACCAGAGTACATTGATTAAGGTGCCCCAGCCGAAAAAGATAGTCTGCGCGATCAGGGCGGGAATGGTGGCCATCACCACCAGGCTCATGACTCGCTGAGTAGTGTTTTGGCCCAGCTTGTGGGGGGAGGTTTCCCGTGCCTTCCGGGTGATGGACGATCTGCTGTTAATCAAAGGCATTTATATTTCCACTTGGCTGTTTCATTTGAGCCGCCTGGACTCGCTCCCATGCTCTGGCATGGGCGTGTTGATCGGGCGTATGCATTCCCACGCAGAGCGTGGGAACGAGAAACACCCAACCGTCTTTCCCGCGCAGGCGGGGATCCACTGTTCGTGGTGGATTCCCGCCTGCGCGGGAAAGACGACAGTGGTATGAATCGGCATTTAAGACCTTTTGCGACATCCTCTCCGGCATGGGCGTATTGATCGGGTGTATGCATTCCCACGCAGAGCGGGGGAATGAGAGGGCGGGATTATTTGTCACTGGTTGTCTCCAGTGCCTGTCTCATTTCCGAACTCGTTCCCACGGTCCTCCGTGGGAATGCATACGGAAACCAGATTTTTCCGCCATGCCAGGATAGATAGGCATTCCCAGGCAGAGCGTGGGAACGAGGAGGCGGGATTATTTGTCACTGGTTGCCTCCAGTGCCTGTTTCATTTCAGCTGCCTTTTGTTCAGCTTCAGCCAGCTGCTGATTCAGGGCTTCTATGTCATTATCTCCAGCGTTGGAAATGGCACGCTGAAGTTTTTTCACGGCAGCATTGGCCATGGCTACTTCAATTTTGAGCTTCTTGGTTTCATCACTTAATGGAGCCCTGGCTTTTTTAGCTGACGGGCTGGCGGTTTCTTTTACCGGGGGTTCTGGCACAGCCTCCAGGCTTTTTAGTTTTTCCCGGCATTCTTCCACTGATTGTTTCAATGACTCTGTATTTTCATTGTTACTCTCGATGGCTTTTGCCAGAGCGCGTTCAGCCTTCTTGAGTGCTGCTTTTGCCATTGCCATTTCAACCTTACGCTTCTTCTCATCATCATCAGAAAGTGCAGAGTTAGCCTTTTTAACCGGCGTATCTGTGCTGGCCGATGCAGCAGGGACAGGCTGGGCGCTTTGGTCAAATTCCTTCTGAAGCTTTGTAACCTGCTCATTTAACATGTTCAGATTAGACTTCAGCTGTTCAATACTCTCACTGCCGGATGCTTCTGCCGAAGTGAGAGCCCGTTCGGTCTTTTTGGCCTGAGCTTTAGCCATGGACAGTTGAATCTTCAACTCTTTCTGTTTGGTAGACAGTGTTGGCTTTTCTGCAGTAGCAGCCGATGGTCCTGCCGCCGCTTTGCGGGCTTTAGCCCGTGCAATGGCGGCCTGAATTGGGTCTTCTTCCGCAGGACTCCCCGGATTTTCTGCTGCTTTGGCTGCCTTTAGTCTGGCGGCACGTTCGGCATTGGCTTTCCGTTTGGCCTCTTTTCCGGCCTTTTCCTGTTCAAGTCTTGCTAAACGGCTCTCATAGCGCTCTTTGGATCGCTCTGACTTGGCATGTTTGGCTTCCTGGGTTCGGATGGCACCTTTGGAGGCGCGATAGTACTGAACCAGTGGTATTGCAGACGGGCACACATAGGAGCAGGCGCCACACTCAATGCAGTCAAACAGGTTGTGATGCATCAACTGCTCATGGTTCTCAGCTTTTGCATACCAGTAAAGCTGTTGGGGAAGCAGCGATGATGGGCAGGCTTCTGCACAGAGTCCGCAGCGAATGCAGGCCTGGGCATCGGGCGCATCAGGAAACTCTTTCAGGGTTCCGGCAATCAGGCAGTTTGATGTTTTGATGACCGGAATGTCCAGCCGGTCAACACTGAAGCCCATCATGGGGCCACCAAATACCAGTGTTGATAATTCCGACGCCTGAAGCACCGCATGGTGCAGAAGATCTTCCGCCAGCGTTCCGATCAGCACTTCTACATTCTGAGGTTCTTGCAGCGCATCACCGGTCAGTGTGGTAATCCTTGAGATCAGAGGTTTGCCTTCAAGGATGGCTTCTTTGATCGCTACTGCGGTTCCCACATTCTGAACCACCATGCCCAAATCAGCAGGGAGTTTACCGGATGGGACTTCCTGCCCCGTAAGAATCTGGATTAGCTGCTTTTCACCACCAGATGGATAAATGGTCGGAAAAACGACAATGTCTATCTTTGTGCCATTGGCCGCTTCACGCATCGCTGCTCTCATTGCCGAGATAGCTTCCGGTTTATTATCTTCTATACCGATCAGGCATTCCTGAGCCCCGAGCATGTATTGCAGAATTTCAGCGCCCTGAATAACCGCCTCTGCCTTTTCCCGCATCAGCATATCGTCGGCAGTAATGTAGGGCTCACACTCAGTGCCATTAAGAATCAGGGTGTTGATTGGGGAATTTGGAACCAGTTTGATGGCGGTGGGGAAACCAGCTCCCCCCAAACCGCTGATACCTGCATCACGAACTTTCTCCACCAGTACTTCTGGCGGTAACTGGCGATAGTCGGCTATGGGCGTCAGTTCACACCAGCGGTCTTCACCATCGGTTTCCAGGATAATGCACAGGTCAGAAAAACCGGATGCATGGGGAATGGGACGGTTTTCAATCGCCGAAATAATACCGGAACTGGGGGCATGCAGGGCTGCGCTGACAAAGCCGGATGCCTTGGCAATCCTCTGGCCTTTGCGCACCTTTTCTCCCACGCTGACAATGGGCTCTGCGGGAGCACCCGCATGTTGGGAAAGCGGCAGTACCAGTGTTTTAGGCAGTGCCGGGTTACCGATTGGTCGTCCGGTTGACTGAAACTTGTTTTGTTCCGGATGAACCCCGCCGATCAGCGGCCAGATTTTTCGCTCAGAGCTTGCTATCAGGTTCATACCTTTTGCCCCCTGCGATCCGTGGCAATCAGGCTGCCATTGGCTGGTTGGTCATGATGCGATTGGGGCAACGCCCAGCTCCAGGTTCGAGTGGTTACATCAACAGGGTGCATTTCTATACAGTCAACCGGACAGGGCTCAACACAGAGATCGCAGCCGGTGCATTCATCGGCAATAACGGTGTGCATCTGTTTGGCGGCACCGAGGATGGCATCCACCGGGCAAGCCTGTATGCACTTGGTACAGCCAATACATTCAGCTTCACGAATAAAGGCGATTTTGGTGACCGATTCCTGCCCGTGTTCAGCATCCAGAGGCTCAGGCTCAACATCCAGCAGATCAGCAAGGTTGTTAATGGTCGCCTGACCACCGGGAGGGCATTTGTTAATGGCATCACCATTGGCGATGGCTTCCGCATAAGGCCGGCAGCCAGGGTAACCGCACTGGCCACACTGGGTCTGGGGCAGAATTTCATTAATCTGGTCAACAATCGGGTTTCCTTCCACCTTAAAGCGGATGGAGGCAAAACCCAGTATGGCCCCAAAGATCAGGGCAAGCGCCAGAAGGGCTCCAATAGCGTAAAGAACAATCTCCATGGATTAACGCAACCGCTCCTTAACGCTTTCTCTTTCAATGTTTACTTTCTTCATCATCACAACCTGATCAATCCGGTGAAACCCATAAATGCCAGAGACATCAGGCCTGCGCTGATCATACCGATAGCAGCCCCCCGAAATGGCGTTGGCACATCCGCAGCGGCGATACGCTCACGCATGGCAGAAAACAGAACCAGTACCAGGGAAAAACCGGCAGCGGCACCAAAACCGTAGGTGGCAGAGTCCACCAGGGAGCTATCCATACGATTGGTATTCAGCAGGGCAACCCCAAGCACTGCACAGTTGGTGGTGATCAGTGGCAGGAACACGCCCAGAACCTTATGCAGCAAAGGGCTGGTTTTACGAACCACCATCTCGGTAAATTGCACCACTACGGCAATCACCAGAATAAAAGAAATGGTTTTCAGAAACTCCAGATTCAGTGGCAGCAGGATGTACTTGTACGTTAAATAGCTGCAGATAGAAGCCAGGGTCAGCACAAATGTGGTGGCCATCGACATCCCCATGGCCGATTCCAGTTTGTTGGAAACCCCCATAAAAGGACAAAGCCCAAGAAACTGGACCAGCACAAAGTTGTTGACCAGTATGGCGCTGACCAGAATCAGTATCAGTTCGCTCATTGGTTTCCCTGTTGCAATGCCTGGCTATTGAAAGAGCCGGCCAATAAAAATGCCGTTGGATACCGGATGGAAGGCGCCAAGTATATATTCCCGAGAAAAGCAGATAAATGACGCTGAAAGACCTTTTTAGAATAACTATAACTATAACCATAGGCCTGAACTCAGGCTTGGATGCTTTTTCAGAATGGGCTTCCTGAGGTGCTGGCGGAGGCGCCTGGCTTCAGGAGGCGGGGATTATAACGCCACTGCTATCAGGATGCATGTAGTGAAGGCTACGAAAGCTGCCGTGGATAACCACGGTAAAAGGCCAGAAGTTGAACAGCGGATAATGTGTACTATCGGATCATTATTATTGTCGGATCAGATTACAGGTATTTATAATACCTGCATGTCAGGATAAATTGACGACATTTGTCCTGTGATGTGCAATCCCTTCCAGATATTCAACCGACAGGAGTGCTTATGCCCGGACGCATTAATCTGGCAATGGTGCCAAAACACGACAGCGGTCATATTGACTATCGGCAGATATCTTCGGTGCCGGTGAGGGTGATGGTTGCTGAAGAAGAAATCCAAAAGCTGGAGCGCTGGGTCCGGCGAGTTGAGAACCACGGGGATGCCCTGCGTGCCACGGAAGAGGAGGTTGCCGAGGTTACCGGCTACCTGAAAAACCTGAAAAAGTGGCATGCAGAATGGCAGGAACTGCTGGCAGAGCCTGGTTAGCTTCTGCCTTAATAGGCCATCAGTCAAACGTCATCTGCTGTTTATTGGATGGCTATTACCAGGTTGTTTTCCGGAGTGCCAGGAAAAAGCTTAAGCTTGCTAAATCCCAAGTTTTTGGAGCCGTCGTGCAAGTTTTTCATCATTATCTATTTGCTGTTGTTCGGAGTCTAACTTTAGAGCTAGCTTTCCATCATCGAAAGTCTGGCAATGTTTCTTATGTATGCTACAGGACTGCTCTACAGCTCGTGTAACCTTGCTGCCATTTAGAGCGTTCTGCTGATTGAGAAGGCCTATAATACTGGTTGCACGGGGATGGTTCTTACCAGACTTATTTTCGGTATAATGCCAGTGTACAATGGCACTATCGACACGCACCATTCCTCCTTCTCGTTGCGCGTACATATTTTCCAGCTTTTGATAACCGTCGGGTTCTTGCTTTTTGAAGTTATCAATAATAAGTGAAGGGTTGTTTTTTATATCTGTGTGTTGATCGTCATACTGTCCAGATTGTTTTTCGGTCTCGAATGAGGCTGCGGCCTCATTGCCAGAGTTTTGTTCCGGCCTGACAATATCGGCCAGCTTATCACTTACCAGTTTACATTGTCGTTTATTTATTTTGACCCAAGATGCGTGCTCAACCCAGGGAACATCCGCTGGTTCCCAGTTCTGAAGAGTTATATTGCAATAATAGCAAGAAACTTTATCGTCAGATGCGTGCTTTTTACGAAAGAAGCCCGCCTCAGCCAGTGCTTGTGGGGTATGGTGAGGGAATTTATGCTCATGACCCCAGAAGGTTGATATTCTGGAAAATTCTGATTGAAACTGTGGGTGCTGAGGAGTATCTACATGGGATTGCTGATTATAACTATGCACGGGAGCGCGTTGAGGGTCACGAGTAGCTAATTGTTGTGCGTTGAAACATTGTGGGAGAAAGGGAAAGCCGGGTTGAGGTCGGTTTAGCTGCGGTTCCGTCTCATTTTGTGGATAGCAGATATAAAGTCGCCCGTTTATATAGGTTTTCGTTCCATACTGAACACTGTCTTGCAACCGACCTTGCGGAGCAGGTCCACACATGTAAGTTGTATCATATTCTCGGTTATAGTTGCCGTATTGATTCATTCCAACTGCACCTTAATCTAATTACTAATTATTTTCTGATAATGTGTTGGACTAAAACCTCTCCAGAAAGTTCCCTTCAATCAAGGGAACCCATAGAAAATTCAGTATATTCATAAATTCTACCGATACCGGTTTCCCGGAAAGTTTGAATTAGCTAATTCAGCCGGTTTCGACTTTTCGGGTGTTCAGGCGCTGCTTTCCGGTCATCAAGAAGATGACGGATGGTCAGAACAGGATGTTTTACAAGAAGGCGGGGGCCGGCCCATTTCATCACTTCACGAATCTGCTGTCGGTGGTCCGGTTTGTAACAGTGAACCTTACAGTTGGCACAGGTAGGTTTTTCTGCACCGTAGATACAACGCTCAAGCCGCCTTTTGCTGAATGCCAGCAGGGACAGGCACTCATTACACAGAGTTGGGTGCTGGTGGTGATGCTGACAGTAAAGCTCAACCATACGGGTAACGGTGAAATATTCACGGACCAGCCGGGGGTGATCTTTCAGGGGGCCTTCGAGAGCGAGGGACATAAAAACAACATAACCTGCACTGTTTCGAGACAGGCATATTCCCATAATTATTGATGATTTCCAAATGGACTTGTTTGAATAGGTGTTTGAATAGGGACACCCATAAACTTGACTCTTTGTGTTTGAATAGGGACACCCATTGTTTGAATAGGGACACCCATAAACTTGACTCAATAAACTGTTTGAATGTTTGGAATAGTGGAATAGGGACACCCATAAACTGACTAATAGGTGTTTGAATAGGGACACCCATAAACTTGACTCAATAAACAACTGAACTATTTTTTTCCTGTGACTATTTCATCCCGACAGGAGAACCCATGACCAGCCCACGGCGAAATCTGATCGATACGGCGAGTAAGCGCTACTATCAATCTGTCGCTCGCTGTGTTCGCCGGGCGTGGAATTGACGTCAGGATCACCTTTCGGGAAACAACTACGAACACCGCCGGCAATGGGTGATCGATCGTCTCCAGTTATTGGTGAATATCTTTGCGATGGAAGTCTGTGCCTATGCCATCATGTCCAATCATTACCATG
>NZ_JAVRMB020000377.1:0-8505 GCF_031844845.1 Endozoicomonas sp. | reverse complement strand
CGCTCCCACGCTCTGCGTGGTAGCGCCAGGACCCAACCACAGACACGATTCCTGTGGTTGGCTATGCATTCCCACGCAGAGCGTGGGAACGAGGTTTCTGGTGGGTTTTGCGACAGCCTCCTGCGCGGGAAAGACGGAGGGGGTAGAAATCGGCATTTTCAACCTTTTGCAACACCCTCCTTCGCGGGAAAGACGGTAGTATGGGTATCAGGGCTTAGCTGCACTAGCCTTTCAGTCCTGCAGAAGCAGATTTTGACTGAATCAGCTCAATCTTGTAACCATCCGGGTCTTCCACAAAAGCAATCTCTGTCGATCCACCAAGAACCGGACCCGGCTCACGGGTGATCTTTCCGCCAGCCTTGCGGATGACATCACAAGTGGCATAAATATCATCAGCACCCAGAGCGATATGACCAAAGGCATTGCCCTGATCGTATTTTTTGGTGCCCCAGTTGTAGGTTAACTCAATAACCGCCTGCTCAGACTCATCGGCATAACCAACAAAGGCCAGGGTATATTTATACTCTTCATTGTCGTGTTTTCTCAGCAGCTTCATGCCAAGAATTTCGGTATAAAATTTGATGGATCGATCAAGATCACCAACACGCAGCATGGTGTGAAGAAATCGCACAGTTAAGCTCCTTCAGGTTTCTAATAGATGTTTGTTTGTCAGGGATGTCCGGGACGTTCAGAGGGTTTTACGGTTTGTTTCTTTTTCAGCGGTTTGCCGTCAATCGACGCTTCTTTGATGTCTATTGTGTAGGCAGTGCCTTTCTCTTCCTGCAGGATCTTTACGAGAAAGTAATCATGGTCTTTGGCAAACCAGATCCAGGTGGCACGGTTGCTATTCTCACGTTGTATTTTTACCCGGACGGTTTTCAGCTTTCCCAGGTCGGTTGCTAATACTTCTTCGCCTTCAACAATAAACCGGCGTTGATAAACTTCATCGTCGTCAGCCACATAATAGCTGAGCTGTTTAACGCTGGCTGTCGCAAGATCCATACGAAGCTTTAACTGGTAGCTCAGGTTGTCCAGGGTTTCCGGTTTCAGGTTCATGGACCACTGCTTGTCACCCTGTTGCCAGTTTACCTTGTTGTTCTTCCAATCGAATGAAGCGTATTCAGTGGGCTTTTTGCCCAGGCCGGTGCGTTGCTGCATATACTGGTTGGAAATCAGTTGTCCTTCCCGGGCCAAAAAATCGCTGTTCTCCTTCATCCCGAAAAAAGCGGCGTCAGCGCTGAAAGCCAGCGTCCAGCTACCGTCGGAGTTTTTAGTCAGGGACCGCTCGCCAGAGCCGCCAAACGGCACGCCTTTTATCGATGCATTGTAGGTTGCGGTATAAGGCTTGAGAATAAAGGCCGGGGTTTTCACTTTTTCATTATTCTGGCGCAGACTTTTACTGGTGGTGGCTGCAAGCGCTGAATTATTCAGTACCAGTAAAGCGCAGACAAGTGCCATGGTGAAAATGCGAGTGCGGTGCAGGCTGAAACGGGTAGCCATTGAGTCTTTCATTATCGCCTCGCGTAACAACTGAAAAAGTGAATGAGACCCATTGATCATGCCAGTTCCAGGGCATTTTCCAGTAATTGGTAGCCCTGAGGATCGATGGGGTGATTATCCAGCCAGGCTTTATCCTCTTTCAGTTGGAGCCGGCCACAGGTAAACAGGTGTACGGCCAGTGGGTAAATCTGATGTTCCATTATCTGAACCCGCCGCTTGAGGCTTTCCTCATTATCGGTGGGTTCTATATTAAGGGAAGCCTGAATGATATGGGCTCCACTGTCCAACTCCGGGGTGACAAAATGAACGGTGCAGCCATGTTTTGTCTTTTTATCCGCGAGAGCACGCCGGTAGGTACCAAGGCCTTTATAGTCAGGCAACAGTGATGGGTGGATATTAATCAGCCGGCCAGAAAATCGGTCAGCAAACTCAGGGCTGAGGATTTTCATATACCCCGCCAGTACCACCAGGTCAGGCTCGAAGCGGTTCACTTCTTCCACCAGTCTCTGGTCAAAAGCACCCCGCGATGAAAATACTTTATAGTCGAGGCCCAGTGCGGCTACTTTGTGCGCTCTGGCTCTTTCCAGTCCGTAGGCTTCAGGTACGTTACTGACAACCCCGACAATGTCATAACTGTAATTAGACTCTTGATCCAGAAGTGCCTGAAGATTACTGCCGTTGCCTGATAGCAGAACGACAACTCGCTTTTTTGGGCTCACGGGTGGCTTCTCGCTCACTGCTGTTTCCTGAATGATTTTGATGGTTTTTTGGGTTCTGTGTTAAGAGCAGGGCAGGGCTGCCTCCATAATAATGGAAGCAGCCCTGATATTGGTCAGAAAGAAATCTTAAAAGTTCCGATTATTGGAATACTACGGGTTCAGCATCACTGTCAGTGGCTTCAATGTGACCAATAATGATGCTTTCTTCCCCCAGCTCCTCCAGGCGTTTGAGAGCCTGCTCCTGATGGTTCCCGGGAACGCACAGAACCATGCCAATGCCGCAGTTAAAAGTCCGATACAGCTCAAAGACCTCAATGTTGCCCTTTTCCTGAAGGAAACGGAAGATGGCGGGGATTTCCCAGCTCTGAGTGTTAATCACAGCACGGCAACCCCGGGGGATGACCCTTGGCAGGTTTTCCGGAAGACCACCCCCGGTAATATGTGCCATGGCATGGATGGGTAGTTCTTTCTGCAGTTGCAGAAGCGACTTCACGTAAATACGGGTCGGAGCCATCAGGTGTTCTGCAAGCGGCTTGTCTTCCAGTGAATCGTGCAGATCCACACCGGCAACTTCCAGTACTTTGCGAACCAGGGAGTAGCCATTGGAGTGGGGGCCACTGGACTTCAGTCCAATCAGCACATCGCCGGCGGATACCTTGCTGCCATCAATGATTTCAGACTTTTCTACGACACCCACACAGAAGCCGGCAAGGTCGTAATCATCACCCTGGTACATACCAGGCATTTCAGCGGTTTCTCCGCCAATCAGGGCGCAGCCTGACTGCTTACAGCCCTTGCCGATGCCGGTGACAACCCGCTCAGCCACATCCACATTCAGTTTGCCTGTGGCATAATAGTCCAGAAAAAACAGGGGCTCTGCCCCACAGACCACCAGGTCGTTGACGCACATGGCGACCAGGTCAATACCAATATCGTCATGCATGGCAAGATCCATGGCCAGCTTCAGTTTGGTACCCACACCATCGGTGCCGGAAACCAGCACTGGCTCCCGGTAGCCGGATGGCAGTTGGCAGAATGCTCCAAAACCGCCCAGTCCACCCATCACCTCTGGGCGTGAAGTGGCCTTTGCAACCTGTTTAATACGCTCGATCAGGGCGTTTCCAGCGTCGATATCGACACCGGCATCCTTGTAACTCAGGGAAGTTCTGGAATCCGATTTGTTCATTGATATGAATCCGCTTGTTGCCGGGAACTGTTTGGGTGGATGAAGGCGGCTATTCTAGGAGGGTGCGGGGTTTATCGCAATGATGTTACTGATTTGTCGCATTTTTCAGGTGTCTTAATCGGTAAATCTGTCTGAGCGCTAGTGATTTGAAATCGCTACCCGCTACCCGCAAAAGCACAATCACAAGCGATCCTGGCTTTTTCGGGTAGCGGGCAGCGTTCGTTAAAATGGATTGCCGTGTAAAAACAGTATTTTTTCCGTGAATTGTGGCAGAATTACGGTCATTTGATTTTTACCAACAGGGTTTTCTGGATGCCTGTGGCTACGCAATACAAAGCTTTCTATCAAGAGTTGATGAGTCAATTGATCCTTTCTTTAATGCTGGGGATTCGTTCAGGTGGTCGGATTGTCTGCCTGGCGTTAAGTCTTCTGGTGCTGGTTGCTCTGTCAGCACCCACAGAAGCTGCCATGGTGAAGGGTTTGTACAGTCAAGAGGTACCGATAACAGGGCAGAGTTATAAAGAACGCTCTGATGCGATGAGTCGTGCGCTGGCAGGGGTGCTGGTAAAGGTAGCCGGCCAACGTGAGGTGCTGTCGAACCCTGTTGTTCAGAGTGCTTTGGCCAAGCCGGAAACGTATATCCGGAAGTTCGGTTTTCGTACCGATGAAGCTTCACTGAACCGTCAGCAGATTTTTCAGGCCACCTTTGATGAACAAGCGGTAAACCGCTTGCTGCGCAGTGCCAATGTGGCGATTTGGGGGCAGAGCAGACCCTCTACGCTGGTGTGGCTGGCGATGGAAAATGCTGGAAGGCGTTCCATTGTCAATGCGTCGGAAACCTTGCCGGGGGTGTTTGCTGAGAGTTTTCAAGAGCGAGGGTTACCCGTGCTCTTTCCATTGATGGATTTTGAGGATTCCGCAGCGATTGCTGCGGTTGATGTGTGGGGTGGGTTCAGCGATAAGATTCAGGACGCTTCCCGCCGGTATGGCTCTGAGTCTATTCTGGCTGGCCGTCTGTCACGTTCTCTGCCACAAGACAATGAGCTTTTTTATGGTCGACTGAGTCTGATATTCCGTGGAGTCAGTCAGTCCGTTGCGGTGAATGGTCTGGATGCTGTTGGCGTTACCCGGCTTGCAGCAGACCTCGCAGGTTCGACGTTATCCCGGCACTATGCTATTGATGTCTCCGATGCCAGTGGCAAGGCCTTGCTGGTGGTAGAGAATGTCTCCTCTCTGGAAGACTATGCAGGACTGTATAAATACCTTGAAAGAATGACGGCTGTGCGTGAAGTCTCTGTACATAAAGTCAGAGGTTCTACGCTGACCCTGGATCTTACTATTGATGGATCGGTCAGCCAGTTGGTCGATGCCCTTGCCCTTGGGCGTAATCTGCAGGCGGTAACCACCGGGGAGTCGATGGTGTACCGCTGGTTCCGATCCTGACCTGAGTGCTGCTCATGGACTACAGCATCTGAATCATTGTTGTCGCTACAGTGACGTTAAATTTCTGTCCCTTCCTGAGACGATAGAACATCTTTTGTAGGGGGCGCCGTTTTTTCTGGATTGGCTGAACTGGACTGTTGGGATTTGATGATGTCTGGCGTCTCGGTTAAGGTGTTGCAGTCTTCTTTTTTTTCAGGATGGGTACTTTTCCTGAACGAGAAAGCTCTCTGTAATCTGCCAGGTTTTTTCTTTTTCGTTGCCTTATCTTCGCTGGGGTCCGTTTCAGGTTGTTCCGAATCCACCCCGGTTTTCAATTCAGCAGATGGTTTTTCTTGAGAAGATGGCAAGGAGTCAGTGGTAGCTGGATCATCAGTAGGGGAGGCACCTTTTGCTGTTGATGACGCAAATTCTTCTGTAATCGTCTGTTTGGATTTCTTGGTGTCTGGCCCTTTGGTTGCGGAGTTGCTGCCTTCTGTTTTTGCAGAACGGCCACTGTTGGCCGGAAGTAGTTTCTTGAAGAAACTGGTTATTTTCTTTTTCGTTGACTTATCTTCGCTGGGGTTCGTCTCAGGTTGTTCCGATTCCACCCCGGTTTTCACTTCAGCAGATGCTTGTTTTTGAGTAGGTCGCGGTGAGCCAGTAGGGGCTGGGGCTGGTGTTTTTTCTTCTAAAGATGGTTCAGTGGCGCTGTTTACGTTATTAGTGGAAACCTTCTCAGGCAAGCTGAATTGCCCCATTTTTGTGGTCAAACCCTCATCTGAAGCTCCTAAATCAGGGATTCCACTTTTATCTTCAACAGCGTCTGGTTCAGTGGTAGTGGTGTTGGCATTCTGCTCCCTGGTAGAGTTTGCGCTGTTGTGTGGCTGAACGGTTTGATTTTCCGGTAGTAAGGGTTGTTCCTGTTTCTGCGTGGTTTTTAATTCATCAGACGCTATTCCTTGAACAGGTGGTTGGAAGGAGGGCGCAGTATCTTGAGACGTAACTGGGGTAGTCTTGCTAGCCGTATCAGTGTAGGTTTTTATCCTGTGTAATGTGGTCTTTTCATTATTGCCCTGTTCAACTGACTTTGATGGTTCCTTTTCGGATGGTTCCTTTTCGGATGGTTCTTTGGTGGGAACCGTTTTTTTTGGAATCAGACTTTGTGTCTGTTCTGGATAAAATGTCTTAACTCGTTGGATATTATCATTCGCTGTTTTAATGACTGTATTAAACCTCTCTGTATAATCAGGTCGGGATTCGTTAAATCGTGATGGCAAGAACACCGATGCCCAGAATTGGGAACGTGTACCTTCTTGATCAGTAGTGGTGACTTTTAGAACTTCCACGGGTCTATTTTTAATATTGTTGTTGACTATTTTGTGAATGTCGGCAGCTTTTTCATTGGATGTTGGGTCTTTATTGTACAGAGCGATGCCGTGATGCAGAGTTTTAATTGTACCATCTTTCCAAGCTGTTAGTCGGTTTAAAAAGTTGGTTTCTCCAGTCTCTTTATCCTGAGAGATGCCGTAAAAATCCACTAGCTCTTTAATTCCCTTTTGGTTTGTTAACTTGGGTGAATTAACCTCTTGCGAGCTATCCAGACTGGAAGGCGTGCTTTTATTTTTTTCAGTGTTCGGTTGCTCCTGAGGCGGTGTTTTTCCGATATTTTTCGATACGGAAGGTGATGGTGATGGTGTCCGGTCAGATATCGAAACTGTCTCATGTGGGAGACGGTCAGGAGGTGCGTCAGCTGGCTGTATGGTGTTGGTTATTGGGACCGCTTTAATGCGGGAATGTCCAGACTGGGCAGGATTCATCAGTGTAGCTGTCGATACAGTTATCGTTGTATTGCTATTTGGAGAGATAGTAGTAGACATGCGATGCAATTCCAAGGCAGGTTTGATTTAATTAAAGGCAGGATATGAGACAGGATATGTCTGTGGAAGTTCACTGTGAAAACGCAGTGAATAAAATTTTTTATTTCATAAATACAACACTGTTCGTTTGAGACAGACGATAAAGATGCGTTGGAAATTACTGCATGAGTTCAATTAAAATTGGCCCGGGGATTGTCTGATAACCCAATTTCTCCCAGTGTTTTTGCTATCAATACTTCGGACAGTTTTTTGCCCGGTAATTACGGGCCGTAGCTTTATAAGGTACTTTCTGGCAACTCAGGGTTGCCCCAGACTTACGATAAATACCAGTCATCAAGCGACAGGTTTTTCCCCATCAGTGATGGGCTCTCAAAAAACTGTCCACAGTCTTGTGCTATAGCAGTGCTTCGAAAATGGATCTTAGGGAAGTGGCGTTGTAGAAAGTACCAGCCCTCCGTCATTCCCGCGCAGGCGGGAGTCAGTCAGTTCGTTGCGGTGAATGGCCTGGATGCTGTTGGCGTTACCCGGCTTGCAGCCGATCTCGCCGGTTCGACGTTATCCCGGTATTATGCAATCAATACCTCCGATGCCAGTGGCAAGACCTTGCTGGTGGTAGAGAATGTCTCCTCTCTGGAAGACTATGCAGCACCGTTTAAATACCTTGAAAGAATGACGGCTGTGCGCGAGGTTTCTGTACACAAGGTTAAAGGCTCTGCCATCGAACTCGAGCTGAATATTGATGGTTCAGAGAGGCCGCTTGCAGATGCTCTTGCCCTGGGGCGGAATCTACAGGCGATAACCACCGGGGATCCAATGGTTACCGCTGGACATGACCCTGAACTGAGTGACTGGACTACTGCATTTGAATCATTGTTTTCACTAATGTGACGTTAAATTTCAGATCCTGATTTTAGTTATGATTCCGAATCGACAGAGCTTCCCCCTTCTGAGCCCTCAGCATTGAGTTGGGATGATGTAGCCGCGGTACCTTCTAACTGCTTGGAAAGCTGTCCTGACTCAGTAGTCTTTTTCTCTAACTGACGCTGTAAATCCTGTTTTTCATTCGAAAGAGAGTCAGTCTTTGTTTTCTGATTAGAAAGATTACTTTGAAGCGACTCATTCTCAGTTTTTGTCTTTTTTAGCTCATCGTTAACCTGATTAAGTATTTCGGTTCTTTGCTCATGTTCCTTTTTTAAGGTGTCAATTTCTGCATGATTAGCTGCCAGCTTCTTCTCAAGTTCCCTTTTCTCAGAGGTCAGAGTCTTATTTTCAGCGGCGAGTTGGTTTGATTTACTCTTGTTTTCTTCTATCTGATGGGAAAGCTGTTCATCCTTAGTAATCGTTTGATCTAAATGACTCTGTAAATTCTGTTTTTCATTCGAAACAGAGTCACTCTGTTTTTTCTGATTAGACAATTCACTCTGAAGTCTTCTCATTATCATCTTCTGCCTGTTTAGCTTATCGCTAACCTGATTAAGTTTTTCGGTGCTTTCCTCATGTTTCTCATTTAATGTGTCAAGTTCTGTTTTATTAGTTACCGACTTCTGCTCAAATTTCCTGTTCTCAGAGGTCAGAGTCTTATTTGCAGTGGTGAGTTGGTTTGATTTATTCTTGGTTTCTTCTAGCTGCTGGGAAAGCTGTTTTACCACAGTATCTATTTTACCTGAATCCGTAACTTCAGAAGACGTTTGCATCTTCAAAAGCCGGTCGTGCCAACGAATATAGCCTAAAATAGTACTTTGTAAATTGATCACTCAGAAGGTGCATTTTTGTGGAACTCAAATTTGAACAATCTGATAAA
>NZ_JAVRMB020000376.1:0-2656 GCF_031844845.1 Endozoicomonas sp. | reverse complement strand
TATTCTGGAAACCGCTGCAGGTACTGGAGCCGGTTCGCTGATCCTGCAACAGAGTCTTGAGCCAGGCTCGTTATACACCGTGTCAGATATCAGTGACGATATGCTTGAAATGGCTCGGAAAAAGCTGGGAAATCTTGCCGGAGTTCGCTTTGATCTGGCGGATGCCTGTGCCTTGCCTTATGACAATGAGGCATTTGATTCCGTGGTCAGCCTGTTTGGCCTGATGTATTTTGACGATAAACAAACAGCACTCAGAGAAGCCAGAAGGGTTCTTAAACCGGGCGGAAGGCTGCTGTTCTGTGTTTGGGACACTCTTGAAAAGAGCACGCTCAGCTTTAATTTTTACCATAAGGCTGCTCGCTACTTTGATGGTAATCTACCTCAGTTCCATAAGCTTCCCCACAACTGTGCCAGTCTGGACTTTCTCAAATCAGAGCTGGAATCAGCAGACTTTTCTGACATCCAGATTTCTGTCGTGAAAAAACAGACTGCCAGCTGCTCAGCCAGCGAAGCAGCCACCAGTATCATTACAGGTACACCGGTATTTTTTGAATTTCAGGAGAAAGGTATCAGTCACGGTCAGGTCATCAGGGAAATGACTGAGGAGCTACGAACAATTTTTGGCGACGATCTCAGTGGCCTGACCAGACAGGCAATTTTTGTAGAGGCCCGTAAATACTCTTAAGGTAGACATCAAGAGGGCTCAAATCACCTGCCTGTAGCACTGTCGTCTTTCCTGCGAAGGCGAGAATCCGTTGCGAGCAGTGGATCCCCGCCTTCGAGAGTGTCGCAAAAAGCCTTAAAAGAAGGAACCACAAAGGCTTAATCTACCTTTTGCGACAACCTCCTGCTCATGCGCGGTAAAGACGACAGTGCGCAAATGGTGTCACTATTTCCCGCTACTGACAGGTATATCCCCCATCAACAGGCACCAGAGCACCGGCATAAAGCTATTTTCTGAAGACAACAGGTAACAAGCCAGGCTGGCAATTTCTGAAGGTTTGGCAATTCTTTTCATTGGCTGGGCATTTTCCAGCGTCTGAATAATATCAGCCTCACGGACACCCGTCAGTTGGTTACATTCGTCGATGGCTCCCTTCAGAATTCCTGTTTCACAGGTGCCCGGGCAAATACAATTCACCCTGATATTAAACGGAGCATAATTAATAGCGGTACTTTTAGTGAGCTGGGCAACCGCACCCTTACTCATGCCGTAGGCCGCGCTACAGCCTTTGCCAATAAAGGACTGATCAGAACCCTTCAGCAGAATAGCCCCATACTCCTGTTTACGCATAACAGGAAGCACTGCCTTTAAAAGATAGAAAGTTCCGAAACAGTTAACGCCCATCACTTTTTGCATCTGTTCAATGGCAGTGTCTTCAATGGTGCCAAATTTATGAATTCCTGCATTGGCAAAGAGTGCATCAATCTTTCCTTCCTCCGCCATTACGTCTTGCACTGCATGCTGAACCTGATCATAGCGGGACACGTCACAGTGGATAAATTCAGAGCTACTGGCTTCTGAATCTGTTATGTCAAAGTTATAAACTTTGGCTCCCTCACTGGAAAGCTGCTGCACGGTTGCAAAACCAATCCCCGAAAAACCACCACTGACAACGGCAACTTTATTATGAAATCCCATGACTCTCTCATCGAGAAAGGCTCAAGGGTAGTCACAATATTTCATTTCAGCCATGTGCTTACCTATCTCAGGATATAACGCTTACAGTTTGGTATGCTTTCCCGTGATGATCAGCTCTCTGGTTCAATAAAAATTACAAACAGGTTATTACGTTGTCTGCATATCTTTCCGGATTCTCTCTCAGTTTGTCATTAATCCTGGCCATTGGCTCACAGAATGCTTTTGTTCTGAAGCAGGGGATTAAGAAGCATTATGTGTTTCTTGTATGTCTGCTCTGCGCAGTCTCAGATGCCCTGCTGATCGCTTTGGGCGTGGCTGGTTTTGGTGTGGTCGTTGAACAATTCCCACAAATTGAGGTGTTTGCCCGCTTCGGTGGTGCAGCCTTTCTTGTTGTTTATGCCCTGCTAAGTTTTCGCTCTGCTTTTACCGAGACTCATGCCCTTGATGAGAACGCCAGTGTTCCACGATCCATATGGAAGACCATGGCCGTCTGCCTGGCCTTTACCTGGCTGAACCCTCACGTTTATCTGGATACCGTAGTGCTTCTGGGTTCCATATCAACCCAGTATGACGGACAGCAGCTTGAGTTTACGCTCGGAGCCATCACCGCATCGTTCACTTTTTTCTTCAGCCTGGGGTATGGAGCAAGACTGCTGAGCCCACTGTTTCAAAACCCGAAATCATGGAAAATCCTGGAATTTTTTGTGGGTCTGACCATGTTGATTATTGCCGGTTCACTGGTATTTGGCTGAGTCGATTATCTGCAATGTATCTATTGACCTGACTGTAGCTTCGTAACTTATCTTTGGAAATGTATCACCAATTTCAGGATCAGCCTGGCTAATAGGCGTTTGTGCGTAAACTACTTATTATGCTAAACAAAATTTGACAGAAAACTGTGCGAACAGTGCCGATCATGCAGCGATCTTGCACAGGTATACGACAGTGAAACCCAGTGATATCAAGGGGTTGGTATTTAGTTTTTTATATCACCGCACAATTTTTTCATTATCA
>NZ_JAVRMB020000375.1:0-9597 GCF_031844845.1 Endozoicomonas sp. | reverse complement strand
CCGTAATGAATGTGCCGGTTGCCATAGACCGTAAAGTGGCTGCCATACCGGGTATCCTGCACCATGGCGGCGGTATTGCCACACACCAGCATCGGTTTACCATTGATGAAGCAGTGATGGTCGTCCAGTTGGAAAAAGTGTGGGTGCCCCGGAGCCGTTCCGTTATAGACCGCTACCTGACCGTAGTCTTCGCAGATGTCTTCAAGATTATCCAGTTTGAATGCCCGAACCGTCAGGGACTGAAAACCGATATTGCCAATTTTCTTTTCGATGTCCGGGTTGGCAATGGATATTGAGCTGCCGGATACCAGCCGGTAGTCCGGGCACCCCAGCTTATTTAACAGGCGACGGAAATCTTCAATATACAAAGCACCGCTCAAACACTCACCCATCAGCACCGGGTCATCTTTTAAGGAATCAGGTATCCGCTGGCTGGCAAAAACATCGGAGAAGATCAGTTCGCCACCGGGTTTAAGCACCCGAAAGATCTCTTTAAAGACTTCTTCTTTGTGGGGGGAGAGGTTTATAACGCAGTTTGAAATAACCACATCAACGGAATCATCTTCTATTCCCGTAGTTTTCAGATCTTCAATATAACCCGTTCTGAAGTCCACATTGGGTTTCTGAAAACCGAACTTTTTCATCATGGAAGGCACATGTTCTCTGGCAACCGATAGCTGTTCATCGGTCATATCAACACCGATCACCGAGCCATGTTCGCCCACCAGGCTGGCAAGAATATAACTGTCCCTGCCGGTACCGCAGCCAAGATCAAGCACCGTGCATCCTTCCACAGCCGGTGGGATTGGCGAGCCGCAACCATAAAAACGGTCAGTAATTTCCGGGTCGATTTGTTTCAGAATATCCCGGACGGGAAAAGGTATCATACCGGGATCGGAGCAGCAGGCGTTGGTTTTAAGGTCCTTTGTTCCGGCAAGAACACGACCATAGTATTCTTTAAGTGCCTCATGTTCTGAGGATTGGGTATTCATTAGAGTAACCTTCATTTCATGTGGGGATACCGAGCCTCCCTGCTCTGATAGTCATTAAGGGGACGGGTTAAGCCGGTTTTTCCTGTTCCTGAGGATTTTCTGCTACTTTAGTTATCTCAATGGTTTTGGAATAATATGTAATATTGTCAACCTTCTTTTCAACATTGGGGTTGGCAAGTTTTATTTTATCTGAGGCTATCTCCTTGAACGTCAGTCGGTACCCCGAAGGTGTCTTATCATTTAATAACGCCTTGGTATGCTCCCAGGTATTGCCAGCTAAACATTCATTTCGTAGTTCATCATCATTTTTAATTTCATCGGATACGGGCTTATCGGGAAAAACATCAGATAAGTACACCGTGCCGTTGGCTTTAAGTAGCAGAAGCATCGCACTGAATATTTTTTCTGGACAGTCTGAGAGGTTAAGAACGCAATTTGAAGTAAATATATCAACGGAGCTAATTTTAATGCCTGTGTTTATCAAGTTTTCGTTCTTATCCTCTATGAACTCCGTATTGCTGTTTTGATAGCCATATGCTTCTGCCATTTGAAGCTGATATTTTTTGGCAATGGCCAGTTGATTTTTACTCGTATCAATACCCGTAGCACGGCCTCCTTCACCTACCAGAAAGGCATAAAGATAAACATCCCTGCCTGCACCGCAGCCAAGATCAACCACTAAGGAGTCTTTCATATTTTTTAGTTGGGTAGTAGAGAAAGGAAACCCGCAGCCATAAGTATTTTCATTGATTTCTTCGGGGATTTTACTTGCAGGTTCCTGGAGGTACTCTGGCATTTTTTCCTCATTTGCGCGGCAGGCTCCCGTCTGAAGATTCTCATTTCCTCCGAGATCATTGTAGTACTTTTCTGGCGTAACAGCTGATTCATTTCTGGATGTTTTGCAGGTTGGTGTATTGCTGGAACGACCACAGCAGGATCTACCTGGAAGATCCTTGGTTCTGGCGGGATCTTTACTGCAGCTCACACCCTCTGGCTTATGAGCTGATTCATTTTTGGATGGTAGTTTTTTGCATGAATTATCCTCTACTGATATCTCTCGATTAAAACTACTGCTTTTACAGCAGCCACCAGTTTTATTGGTGGTAGTAGTATCCAGTATCATTGCTGCCAGTGCTGTACTCGTTGTTGTTGTTGTTGTTGGTACTGCTGCTGCCGTTGTTGTCATAAAACATTCCACTTTGTTAATTAGTAATGTCTCTCGCTCCGACTTTTTCGTTCCCGAGTGTTGAGTTATGTTTTCATGGAAATCGCTCCTTAAGAATTAGCTAAAGGCTATTCATCAGTCACTCAAAGCTGTTTTTGAATCCGCACCGTCACTTTTACAATCATCCGCAGCTGCGTTATTCATCAAAGGTTCAATAATCCCCGTAAAACATAACGCCGCGAGAATACCCCCGGTAATGGGGCCAGCAACATAGACAGTAAAGAAACCATAATGATTATCGGGAAAAGCGGCCCCCCCCCAGCCGAACAGTGAGGCCAGTAACCGGGGTGATAAATCTCTGGCCGGGTTGAGGCCTGCCTGAGTCAGTGGTGCGATAATTGAGATGATGGCGGCAACGGTCAAACCAATGAAGAAGGGAGCCAGCGCCTGATCCGGCCGCCCGGTGTTGCAGCCTTCGGTAAGGACAAGAATCATAAATACCAGGGCAAAGGTGCCGGTACACTCGGCAAAAAACGCATTGGTTGTGGACACTGAGGCAATATGTCCGGCCATGGGGTTAGGGTAATACTCCCCAAACATCATCGCGCTGGCTATAGACGACTGGGTACCACGGACAATCTCATGGGTTAACTCATACTGCATGATGGAGCTGGAGAACAGCAGATAAAGCAGGGCTGCCGCAACAAACGCGCCAGCAAACTGGGCCACCAGATAGCAGGGAAGCAATGTCACAGACATCCGGCGACTGACCACCATGGCAATACTCACTGCCGGGTTGAGATGGGCACAGGAAAGCCGCCGGGTTGCATAGATAGCCAGCGTTACCGCCAGCCCCCAGACCATGGCTACCTGGAAAAGACCGGTATGGGCAGAAAATAACACCGTCACGGCCACGGAGCCGCAGCCAAATAAAACAATGATAAATGTGCCGATAAATTCTCCGGCAAAGCCCTTCAGGTAATTCATTCAGATCATCCTCCTCTCTAGACGGTGACTTATTCCAGTCAGCCCGATACCCGGGCAAACAGGTACAGCATTTCTGAACCAATCTGCCGGACTCGCTCATCGTAGCGACTGGCAGCCTCCGGGGTGTTATCTGCCTCTTTCGGGTCAGCCCAGGGGAGGGCAATACGGAACGAGGCACCGGCAATCGCCGGACAGGTGTTGTTGGCATGATCGCAGGTCATCACCGCGACAAAATCTTTTTCCGGATTTACCGGCGCATCATACTTTTTGGAAAACACGGTTATGGCGGGTCTGTCCGGGGAGAAGCTGACCTGGTAGTGAGGGTTGTGCAAAGAAGGCTGTAAAGCCGGCGAAATGGGGGCAATGCTAAACCCGGCGCGCTGAAGTGCAGCTACGGCCTGGTGATTAAAAGCGGATACTTCGGTACCCCCGGAGTAGGTGATGATTTGACTGACCCCGAAGAAGGCCGCAGCCGCAGCGGCCCACAGTTGACTCATATGACTGCGTCGGGAGTTATGGGTACAGATAAATACCAGTTCTACGGTCTGCCCGGCAGATCGCTGACCACTGATGATATTGGCCAGATGATCCAGCTTTTTCCTGCGTTCTTCAGAGATACCGGAGAAATCACCAAGGAGATTGTCTACGGTGCTGTTCAGTGATTTATGGAGCAACAGGTCTCTGGCTGGTTGCCGGCAGCCCGGACTGATTTGACACAGTGGCTGATGGTGGGCATGCACTGTCTTGTCAGTAGCACGTGTTTCATAAGATCGCCCCCTTGCCGACTCATTTGCAGAAGGCGGTCTTCGATCATTGGGGGGGGCGTCTGTTATCTCTGCCGGTATTCCATGCCCTGATATAAACAGCAGGGTCAGCAGGAGTACTGGTGGAGTCAGGGTAGTGAATCGGAGCATTTGGCAAGTACATACCTGATAGCATTAGCTGCATCAGACTAGTTTAATTATTGTCTGCAGGGATGATTGATTGCTAATAAAGGAACCAGTGCCTTATAGGGTTCCGTTTTGCAGAATCCATTTGCAAGCCAGGGTAAGGCTTGGTGAATTTTTTACCGCCCAGAATGGTATATAACAGCTACTCCCTGTATGCTACCGACCCCTCCGGAAAAGTCACTGCTAATAATGGTGACCCTTAATGAGACAGTTTCATGACCTTCGCCAATCTAGGGCTCTCCCTTCCTATCCTGCAAGCCATTACTGAGCAGGGTTATGACCAACCTACCCCTATTCAGGCTGAAGCTATTCCTGCTGTACTGGAAGGTCAGGATGTGATGGCCGCAGCACAGACGGGTACCGGGAAGACGGCAGGTTTTACGCTGCCTATTCTGGAGCTGTTAAGCAGGGGAGAGCGCGCCGGGCCAAATCAGGTGCGTGCGTTGATTCTGACGCCAACCCGGGAGCTGGCGGCTCAGGTGGGAGAAAGTGTCGAGACGTATGGTCGGCATTTGCCGATTCGCTCTGCTGTGGTGTTTGGCGGGGTAAAAGTTAACCCCCAAATGATCAGCCTGCGCCGGGGGGCAGACATTCTGGTGGCTACGCCAGGACGATTAATTGATCTGTACAATCAGAATGCGGTGAAGTTTAAGCATCTGGAAGTGTTGGTTCTGGATGAAGCTGACCGGATGCTGGATATGGGCTTTATTCACGATATTCGCCGTATTCTGGCACTGTTGCCCAAGCGTCGTCAGAATCTGATGTTCTCCGCAACCTTCTCGGATGAAATACGGCAACTGGCCAAGACCATTGTTAATCAGCCTGTGGAGATCTCTGTGTCTCCGCGAAATACCCCTGCCAAGAGCGTTCAGCAGTGGGTTTATCCCGTGGATAAAAATCAGAAGCCAGCGTTGTTAACCCAGTTGATCCGGAAAAATAACTGGAGTCAGGTACTGGTATTTACCAGAACCAAGCATGGTGCGAATCGATTGACCCGTCATCTGGAAGGGAAGGGTATTCAGGCCGCGGCTATTCACGGTAATAAGAGTCAGGGAGCCCGTACCAAAGCACTGGCCAACTTTAAGAGTAATGAAATTACGGTGCTGGTGGCGACGGATATCGCCGCCCGGGGGCTGGATATTGACCAGTTGCCACAAGTGGTTAATTTTGACTTGCCCAATGTTCCTGAAGATTATGTGCATCGAATTGGCCGCACTGGCCGGGCGGGTTCTGAAGGGCAAGCGGTATCACTGGTCTGTGCAGATGAGAGCAAGCAGCTTCAGGATATTGAACGGCTGATCAATGAGCTATTACCAAGAGAAATGATTGCTGGCTTTGAGCCGGTCAATGCGGTTCCGGTTACCCAGCTTTCCAATAAGGCTTCCAGGCCAAAGAAGCCTAAAAAACCACAGGCAATGGGTCGGGGGCGTCAGGGAGACTCCGAAAGTAAGAACAGCCCCTCTGAAAGAAAGCATCATCAAAATCATCAAGGTGCCGGTAAAGCGGGTAGAAAACCGGAAGGCAATGGTGCTTCCGGTCGCGTATTTACCGAGAACAGCCGTAAGCCAGGGCGGCGTCAAGGGGGCAGTTCGCAAAGCTCACCTTACTCAGCATAACGCTCTGAGTTCTTACCTCCTGGTTCCCACGCTCCAGCGTGGGAAAAGACGCTGGAAGCAAAGAACAATCAGCTTCCAGCCTGAATATGATTTCCCCGTCGTTTATCCCGAACACACATCTGATTGTTATCCATAACCTGAGTTTCAAACAGGTCAACCGCTCTGATCAGGTCTCCCAGTTTTTTATATCCGTGGTTTCGGGGGTCAAAGGAAGCCTGGTTGGCTATAACCGCGCCTATTCGGCCAAGATAAGCCCAGCCATCATCATCCTGTTCTGTGTCGATAGCATTGCGTATCAGGGTCATGAGTTTGGTATCGGCTTTCAACTCATGGCCATTTTTCTTGCTGTTTTCGGGGATTTTCTCCGAATCGGCTTCGGCTTCGGGTTCATCCAGGTAAAGAAAGCGAGAACAGGCATTTACAAAGGGTGATGGCGCTTTGCGTTCACCAAAACCATAGACAACTTTACCTTCAGACAGTAATCGCATAATCAGCGGCGTAAAATCGCTGTCAGAAGAAACAATGCAGAAGGCATCCATTTTTTTTGTATAAAGAGTATCCATGGCATCAATGGTCATGGCCATGTCGGTGGCATTTTTGCCTTTAGTCAGGTCGAATTGCTGGATGGGCTGGATGGCGTACTCATGAAGCTGCTCTTCCCATCCCTTTATGGTGTGACTCTTCCAGTTGCCATAAGCGCGGCGAATACTGACTACACCATATTTGGCCATTTCCGAGAGAATTTTTTCAATTTTTCTGGCGGGGGCATTATCAGCATCAATAAATAAAGCGATTTTCTGGTTTGACTCTGCCATCGGGATTCCCTGTTACTTTTTATTCTTTTCACCTTGTGACCAGTGTCCACTGATTCACAGGAATTTGCAAAAGCGGTGATTCTTAATGTATGGATGCCTGGTCAACAGGCATATAGTACGTTTGTGCTTGAGATTGATAAATGTCCCCATTAAGCTGCGCTCAGCAGTAATGAAGTATGGCTTGCCATTCGGCAAACGGAGATTAATAACAATGACTGAACAGACTCCCTACCACCTGCTGGGTGAAGATAAAGGTATTCGAGCCCTGGCCAATGCATTTTATGATGCCATGGATGACCTGCCGGAAGCTGAGCATATTCGAAAGATGCACGCCCGCTCGCTGACCGACGTTAAAGAGAAACTTTATGAATACCTCAGTGGCTGGCTGGGAGGCCCTCATCATTACCTGGAGAAGTACGGAACTGTCTGTTTAACTGATCCGCACAAGCCCTATGAAATCAGTGAGTCAGCCCGCGATCAGTGGCTCTGTTGCTGGGATAAGGCACTTGATCAGGTAGGTGCCAGTGGTTTAACATTTTTCGGAAGGGTGGAGTCTTTCAAACTTGCCTTTTTTTTATCGGCGTCTGTTGTGTCTTTGTATTTATGTAGCGTTTTGAAACCTGAAAAAGAGGATTGCGGTCTGTTAAATTGATTTCGGTAAGCAGTATTCAATTGACTAAGTTCATCAAGCGCTGTTATTACTTCTGCGCGGCCTGAATTGGTTTTACTGTCTGATGGAAATATTGAGTTCAGTTTGTTTTCTTTGTTTTTAATGAACTCCCTGATGCTCTCTACCAGAGATGTTATTTTTTTTCATTTGGTAAGCTTTGCTTTTGGCCTCTTGGTCTGCTTCTAAATGACATTATTTTTTTCTTTTTTCTGGAAGTTTTGTCTCGGTTGATGACATTGGAAATGGATGGTTTAGCTTTCGTTTTCTTGAGGAATCCGTTGTGTAAAATTTAAACTGCTTTTTCTTGCGTTCGTTATTAACAGTGAAAGGAGTGTCACTGGCATTAAATAAAGTTGAGGCACGTGAAATATCAGTATCTGTTTGCTTCAGCTGCTTGGGTTCGGCTGATTGGGAAGTTCTTATCTGCTTTTCAGGCTTGTGATCCTTGTTATTTGACTGATCCCAGTGATAGATCTTAAAATCAGGGTTTTTTTCATTGCATTTGTTAGCTATTTCATCAACATAATTCAAACGTTGAGAAATAGCTGCAATTTGGAATTGGGATAAGGCTGATGGTGAGGAAGTTAGTCCGGTGGCCGGTTTTTCAGCTTCTCTCTTCAGTCTTCTGATTTCATTCAGACAGTTATGAAGAGCAGGAGCCTTCATCCTTATAATATCATCCGTTACTTGGCTTCTCTTGGTGTTGGCGGCTGAATGACGAAAATTCCAGTAAGCAAGGATTGCTTCTGAAACACAGATTGCTTTTATAGTAGCGGTATCATTGATGATCTCTAGCTCTTTCATTCATTTTGGATGAAATTCGCCTATATCAAGTTGACGTTTTTTGTTTTGACTGTCTTTTTTAAAAAATAACAAGTCTTCTTTGCTTGGTCTCCAGTCTCCCTTTAAGTAATTATCTTCCAGATGATTGAGGTCTCTTCCAAGTGCTTCTGTTAGATTTACCTTTCCTTTGGTTAATAAAACATTTATTGCTGACTCAATTTTTTTGATTTTCTGCGGAGTATATCGTTCTTTAATTATGAACTTGTTGAATTTAATAAGAAAAATTATGAGTCGATTGTATAAGGTTCCATGGCCGTTGAGTATTTCTACAATTTCTTCATCGCTAGTGCAGTCTTCTTTAATGCCATTAAGTTTTAGTTGTAAATCAGGAGGTAGTTCTGTATTAAGAGTGAATGTTGTCAGGTTGGAAAAGACAGGGGTGATTTTTTGTGGGCTATGATCAAAAAGGCTTTTGTCCGAAGGTTTTGTTTGGTCAGTGGGTGTATGTGCAGCTTTAGTTTTTTGGTTACTACTATTGTAAATATTATAAAAATTTAACAATCCTGCATATTTAGGTTGAGAGGTGGTAGGGGAGACTGTAAATGGTATAATTTTACTCGATGTTTTCGGACTGTTTATCTTTGGTACTGATTTGTTGTCAGGTTTAGACGGCCTTATTATTAAATAGCTCAATGGTACTATGTTGAAATAAATATTGTTTCTTTCAGGTAAAAAAAATGGCTGCACGAAATTATGTAGCCATATATGCTTGAAAGGTTTGCCTAAGCAAACTGTTTTGGATTTTTACCAGTCATATGTTGATAAAATTCCTGTATTTTTTCCAGGTCAGACTCATAGTCGCCTGTAGTGAAGAACATGGGGCCAAAACCGCCAACCTTCTTTTTAAAATCGAGAAAACCCAGCACTATCGGGACTCCAGCTCCATGAGCCACGTGGTAAAAGCCACTTTTCCACTGTCGGACCTTGCTGCGAGTACCCTCAGGAGGAATGGCAATGGCGAAGTCTGAGTAGTTATGGAAGTTGTCTACCATCTGCTGAACCAGCCCGTTAGCTTTGCCACGCTCAACCGGTACACCTCCAAGCCACTTCATTATTCCTCCAAGTGGCCCCTTGAACAGGCTGCTTTTACCCATCCAGAATACTTTCATTTGGAAACAGAAGGCGAAGGCAATGGTCAGGACAAAGTCCCAGTTACTGGTGTGTGGGGCGGCGATAATAACGTACTTTCGGGCTGCAGGGCGCTGACCTTCAAGCTTCCAGCCAAATAGTTTTAAGCCAATACGGGATAAAAGGCGAAAACAGCTATTAACGATGGGTGTATCAAAAATCGTATGACGCATTTTTATTATTTAAACCTGATCTATAAGGCTTTTAAAAGGCCGCTACCCGCTACCCGCTACCCGCCCCCCGTAAAAGCACAAGCGGTTCTGGCTTTTTCGGGCAGCGGGCAGCGGGCGGCGGGCAGCGCTCTTAAGGACGATTCCTTAATTGTGACTCTTAATTGTGAGCATGCAGCTCATCATTCAGCTCAATGGCTGATTTGTTGGTAAGGCATTCCAGCGATCCAGTCAGGGAGTTTCTACGGAACAGCAGGTCAG
>NZ_JAVRMB020000374.1:0-6744 GCF_031844845.1 Endozoicomonas sp. | reverse complement strand
CCGCAAAGCCACGCCCGGCGGACACAACGAGCGACACAATGGTAGTAGTGTGTACTCGCCGTATCGATCAGATTTCGCCGTGGGCTGGTCATGGGTTCTCCTGTCAGGAATAAAATGGGTTCAGGAGAAAAGTAGAATAGATATATGGAAAGTCCAGTTTATGGGTGTCCTATTATTCCCTTATGAATTGCGTCGTGTATGGGTTCTGGAAGGTCAGCTGAAGGATGATTATCGCCATAAGTACGGTCGCCGGACCATGTATATCGATGAAGATACCTGGCATGGAGTTATTGCCGACTTTTACGATGCCCGTGACCAGCTGGTTCAGCACGCCTACATCAATTACTACTACGCCTACGATATGCAGGCATGGCAGGCAGGCAGCAGCTTCTACCATGACCTGACTTCCGGAGGCTATGTCGGGTACAACCTGTTCCAGGAGCAGAAAAAAGGTCCGATCCTGAATGCCGGCAATATGACCAAAGATATGTATACACCCGCTGCCCTCCGTCGTTTAAGCCATTAATTGAACATTACTTTCCTCCTCATGCTCTGCATGGGGGGAAGCATTCCTGCACAGACAGTGGGAGTGTGGCTTTAAAGGCTATCAAGGAATAATAATAATAAGATGCATAACTTCAAGAAGAATAAACTGGCCCTGGCTTTTATCAGCCTCGGGCTTACCGGCAATGCTTTGGCCGGTGAAACTATTGAGTTGAGTGATAACGTTACTCTGGACTGGAAAGGAACACTGACCTATTCCGCAGCCAGCCGTCTGGAAGATCAGAATAAGAATCTGACCAGCAGTGGTAATACCAATTTTGATAAGGGCGACATGATCAATAATGGTCTTTCCCTGTTGATGGAAGGTCATCTTCGCTTTGGCAACAGTGGTCTGGTGGTTTCCGGCAGTACGTTTTACGACGATGTTTACCAGGATGATAAATTTACGGCGGATGCCGAGCGTTATCATGGTGGTTATTCACGCCTGCTGGATGCCTATGTTTACACCGCATTCCCATTTGGTGAAACCGGTTATGCGGATTTCCGCGCAGGTAGTCATGTGGTTGCCTGGGGGGAGGCGCTTTTCTTCCCCAGTATGTCTCTGGCCCAGGGGCCTTCTGATGCCATTAAGTCTGGTGTTCCGGGTACTGAGGTAAAGGATATTCTGCTTCCGGAAGAACAGGTTTCCATGCAGTTGGAAATTACTCCGGATTTATCTCTGTTGGCTCATTACCAGTATGACTGGCATGAGACTGTTGTTTCTGAGCCGGGGGCGTTTTTTAGTACTAGTGACGCTGTGGGGAATGGGGCTACTTGTATGGGAGCAGCTCCCGGAGAAACATGTAGTTTTGGTGCTCGAGCAGATGATCTTACTCCAGAAAATGATCAGTGGGGAGTTGGTGCTCGTTATCGAATTAGCGATCTTACTGAGATTGGTTTGTATTATCTGAATTACAACTCCCGGATTCCGGTAACGTATTTCTATGGAATGCCAGATAATAAATACAGTATTAGCTACATGGATGATATTGATTTATATGGCGCCACATTTACCACCTCGGTAGGAATCGCCTCCGTTGCTGGTGAGGTTACTTATAAAAAAGGGGCTCCCGTACTGGTTAGTACTTCCTTGGGCCCGAGTATTATTCCATCTCCGGCACGAGCAGATGTACTTCAAACAAACCTGAACGCTATTATTAATTTTGGCAATTCGCCTATTTCTGATAGTGCAACGCTTACAACTGAGATTGCGTATGTTGATATCCGGGATGTTGAAGAAGCTTCATTTTACGCTGACTCAGCGGGCGCTTCTGCTACAGACGAACTCTATTGGACCAGCTACGGCCTGGCCGCCTCAGCATCATTGAACCTGGCCTACCCCGGCATCACAGAAAGTTGGGATATGGGTATACCTGTCGGTTATGCCCGTCAGCTGAAAGGCCGCACCCTGACCGGTGGTGTAGATAGTGAAGGAGATCACCGTTTTGGTATCGGTGCTGACTTTACCCATCACCGTTCCGGTGTTCAGGTGGGGGTAAAGTACTTGGCCTATATGGGAGACCATAATGCAGATACAGAAGCTTATGAGCAAAAATTGCTGACCGACCGGGATAATATCTCCCTTACCGTCAAATACGCCTTCTAAATCCCCGTCCTTTACAATCGGGGCTGTGAATTGCCCCGGTTGCTCCCAATCTTCTGAATTATATTTTGTTTTACAACAACCATCTGGTTCCATTCATACCTGAATCTCAGCCAACAACTTTAAACTGCCCTGAATTACATGCGTCATATGTCAGATATATACTGTAGTACCCCTTAAAGTGTATCCCAAACCTATGGTTCAGAATCTGGCGATGAATCGAACTAAACCACGTGCATCTGGAAAACTGATAGAACCAGTGAAATCAAGAACAGGAGTTAACAATGACCGGTTATAAAGCCATATCAGCATTGTCTCTGATTATTTTCAGAAATTTGGGATACCAAAAACAGGCATCTGTTGATTTGTGGTTTCTTTCACTAAACCTCTTATCGGAAGCAAGAGTGCACCACCATGCACAGGCCTGGGAGCCTGTCGGTCTTAGCTCAATTATTGAGCACAAGCACCCAATAATGACGCCAAATAACTGTAAACTACCTTTGAGTTCAGGCCTCATAAACCCTGAATCATTGAAAAAAAACTCATCTTGGCTGTTTTTTGCTCAAAGCCCGACAGACTCCTAGGCAATACTCTAAAGCTACATTTATCCAATCATATCTGGTTTCACAAAAATTATCCTCACTCCAGCTTACTCAGCAAAAGTTAATCATTTATAAAGAACAATTACAGACGGCAGGAGGGTAAGCGGTTGGGGAACATCATCGCTTACATTGTTACCGACCAACTCCGCTGTCATCCTGTACAGGGATTGTACAGGATCCATCCACAGGGAGGTGACTGCCGATGGTTGGCTTTTATGCCCTCGGGTAATCCCTGCCAGATGGATTGTGTACAATCCCTGTACACAATGACAGCAGAGAACGCAGCCGGAATTGTTTATAGTACTACGCCCCAGGTCCCTCAATTGACTGGCAAATGGGTAATTTATTTAGGGACAATTGCTTACCTCTGGCTGGCGCTATTTCCGATGATACACCACCTATTGTATGTATGAACTAAACTCTACTTTCATCTACCTTAATTAAGTATTTATAGACTCAAAAGTGATAAGTGTGCGGGTGTTATCTGTGCATAAATTTATATCATAGATTATATTGGTCTTTGTTTATGTTTTGTTATTTTCGAATCTTTTTTATTTTCATCTTGTTTTGTCTGGTCCGTTTTGTTTTTGCCGATTTTCCTGGAGGGTCGGGGACTTTAGATGATCCGTATCAAATTAAAACCCCTGAGCAACTATCGGATATGAGGAACTATCTTGATAAACACTTTGTTTTAACCAATGACATTGATTTAAAAGGCTACCTGGAAAATAGTGGTTCTTCAGGCTGGGATTCAATTGGAGAGAGAGACTCTCCATTTACAGGGACTTTAAATGGTAATGATTATACTATTCATAACATCTGGAGTTACCATCCTAATGGCGCGTTGGTGGGATTATTTGGTTATGTTTATATAACTCATTCATCAACGGATAAAATGGAGCCTGATTTTTTTGTTCAGGATCTGGGGTTAACTATTCAGGACGGCAAGGCAATGGAAGGGAATGCCTGGGTTGCTGGATTAGTTGGCAGGTTGAGGGTTGATATAGCTGAAACAAGATTAAACACATACAATCCTGTTAAAAATGTTTTTGTAAAAAATAGTGAGGTTAAGGGGCAAAGCTTTGTTGGCGCCATAGCTGGAAGATATACTTTGGTAAGGCCAAAAAAAGATGCTGGCAGGTTTTTTGGCTCTATCATAAGATCATATACCAACAGTAATATTTATTATATTGATGATCCGGAGGCACTGAATGTAGAAGCTCATGGTACGATAGTTGGTCACTCTGTTGATGGTTCTGTAAAGGAATGCTTTTCAACATCGTATGTATATACGTCGAAGAACCCAAGTATACATGATTATTCAAGGGTTATTGGTTTAGAAAATACCGGTTCAACGGATAAAAATAATTATTATCTGGATAAAGGAATTGAGGCGACGACGTCTAATGCCAAAGGCATTGAAGAGGGAAGCATTGAGTGTTCCGGTGAAGAGGCTTTTGCAACGGTTGGCGGGATTCTAAATGAAAAAGTTAATTTGACTTTCTCTCAGAGTGGATATAAATGTATTCAAGAGCATTTTCCGGTTTTGACATGGGAATATGAAAGAGTCCTGTCTCCTTCATTAACACCATCTCTGGTACTGAATTCGTCATTAGATGATTATCTGGGTGCGTCCGCTTCTATTATAATTAATAAGAGTGCGGTTTTTGATTTGCAACTGTCCGTTGGTGATGTGGGTTATTTTCAAATTGAAACTCACTACTCAAATTCCACTCCGGTATTTGATTATATTCCATTTATGCTGGTCAGCAGTACGTTGAACGATGGTGGTTTATATGCGTTAGTCAATAGTAAATGGTTTGTTAAAGACAATTTAACCTTTATTAGAAATAATCGGGTGGTTCTTAATGACCAGCAATATGTATTGCCTGATTTTTCGATAACATTGAGTAATCCAACCGTTAGCCATGCTTTTAATTTGCAAGACTTTGAGGATGTGGTTGAATTCTATGGTTTGAAAACAAAGATTAAAATGTCGAGGTTTTCCCAGTATTTGTTACCTGTATCACTAATTTATTTCCCGAATGACAGTGCAATGAGGGCGCTGGGCTTAGCTGTCGGTGATAAGACATATTTTATGCATTATGCTATCCGTAATTTTGGTAAATCCAATGAGAGCAGAGATTTGGATGTGTCATATGGACCTATTAAGACGAATGCAGATAGTGAAGATTTTGGGTATCTCTATCATGCCGGTAGTTCAGGCAGCTTCTATGAGTCAGGGGCATTAAGATTTAAACTGGGAGAAGTGATGACCATGGATCATAAAGGTTATGACGCTAATGTTTATACAGTCAGTCAATATGATGATCCTACGGTTGGTTATGTATTTATTGAAGGTAATAACTCACCATTCGATTTATATTTTCTTAAGCTGGGATTAAAAATGGATCGCGTGAGTGACAATATCAGAAAGCCAGAGGCTACTATTTTTTTTCCCGACCTTGAAACATTAAATGCATTGGGGATCGGATTAGAAGGCTATGCATATACACATGTTAAAGCCCGGTGGTCAAATAAGCAGGATAGAAGTGATATTTCAGGTTCAAAAGCTGTATCTATTAGTACTGATGCTAATCCTGATTTTCTCTATATGGTATCCGGTGATGGGGGCGTGGAGTATAATTTTCAGGACGACTTATCATTTTCTTTGCCCAATGTCATTATTAACGATAAATATTATCCGGTTGAGAATCTAAGAGATACGAACACCTGTGATGGCACTCAGTATACATACACGGTTATTAGGTCGGATAGTGTTTACAAAAATATGTATTTTGCTCGCGTAGGTCTGGAAATGGTGTTTGAAAATAATGATTACAACAGGGGAAGGGCCGTACTCTCAACATTTATGACCCCATCAGCACTTGAGTTTTTGAATTTGAATGCAGGGAGTGATAGTTCAGCCAGCTTTAAGTATATGGCACACAGAAACGATTCTTCAATTGAGAGGGAGCCAAGTGCGCCCATAGCAAGTTTGTCCGGGACTAAAATTGATATTCCGAAATATTACCAGTACTTCTCTAAAGTTACCGATGGTTCCTACTCATTCGGTTCACCGTTATCGTTCTCACTGGGTCAAGTCTCATTTAAACATGATGATGTTCTGGAGAGTACTTCTTCTGTTGATATAGCTAATGGATCCGTACTCTTTGGTCCGAGATATGATTATGTTCTTTTTGAAAGCCCTTGATTAATAATTGCACTTAGGAATTGTCCCGAAATAAATTATCCATTTGCCAGTATATTGAGACACCTGGGGAGCAGTACTGTAAACAATTCCGGCTGCGTTCTCCGCTGTCATTGTGTACAGGGATTGTACACAATCCATCTGGCAGGGATTACCCTGGGGCATAAAAGCCAACCATCGACAGTCACCTCCCTGTGGATGGATCCTGTACAATCCCTGTACAGGATGACAGTGGAGTTGGTCGGTAATAATGACTGTTTTCCCAAATGTGGAATTTATTAAAGGACAATCTCTAAAGCCAAACAGAACAGCTTTCTGAGCAAGCTCAGATTGAGAGAAACAGGTCAGCAGTTTTTTTAACTGATCTAACATGAGGTATGTTCATCTTGAGTGGCCATTGTCTTATGATTTGCATCCTGAGTATGGCTACTCAAGGTGAACTCTGCAGCAGGATTGGCAGTGGCTTGGGACTTAATGTCTACCCTGAGAGCCAGGCTTCACCAGGTAAAACTCCCGGAACGATGGATTGTGGGGAGTAGTAGCATTAAACAACAGTTCAATCTGGTTGTTCTTATCCTGGGTTATATGCCAGGAAAAACATCCGCCAGCTGCGCTTCTGATAACTTCCAGTGTTGGATCAATGTTGCTGAAATCCACTGACGAATATCAGACGTTGGTCGTAGATCACGCGCTTCATACAGATCTTTTCTGGCCAGTCCCGGCCACTCACCCAGTACTTTGCCACCACTGACAGCACCTCCGGCCATAAAGAGACAGGAAGCAGT
>NZ_JAVRMB020000373.1:0-13301 GCF_031844845.1 Endozoicomonas sp. | reverse complement strand
CAAAACCCACCAGGAACCTCGTTCCCACGCTCTGCGTGGGAATGCATAGCCAACCACAGGAATCGTGTCTGTGGTTGGGTCCTGGCGCTACCACGCAGAGCGTGGGAGCGAGGAGGGTTTTGCGACAACCGCCTTCGCGACGATAACGGTCGGGGGGTGTTTTGCCCTTTTGCGACACCCTCCTTCGCGAGGATGACGGTGGTATATTCTTAATTGCAGCTTTCCTTAAGGTGCTGCTCCAGCCACATATTTTAACTGTTGAGTTTTTGAGAGCCGTATCAACCATTATGACAAAACTGGTAATTCTGGACAGAGATGGTGTCATCAATGAGGATTCAGACCACTACATAAGGTCTGCTGATGAATGGATTCCTATTCCGGGCAGTATAGAGGCAATAGCAAAACTTTCCCAAGTGGGTTATAAGATTGCCATCGCCACTAATCAATCTGGCCTTGCCCGTGGTTATTTTGGAATAACTGAGCTGGATGCCATGCATGATAAGTTAACGACACTTGTTAGAGAACAGGGTGGTGACATCAGCGGTATCTATTATTGTCCCCATGGTCCGGATGATGACTGCCAGTGCCGTAAACCAAAGACCGGTCTTATTGATCAGATATTCACTGACGTTGATGCTGTTCGTGGTGACACCTGGGTTATTGGTGACTCACTCAGGGACTTGCAGGCTGGACAGGACAGTGGCTGCAAAGTAGCACTGGTCTTGACAGGCAAGGGTCTAAAAACTCAAGCTAAGCTTATTGAGCATCCTGAAGAACTATCGGGTACCAGAGATGTGCCTGTTTATAATAATCTGTTCAGCTTCGTAGAAGCCATGCTTTCAGAGGGATTTTAATGTCGTCCGTTGTCGGGTCTGCAATCTTGCCGGTAATTACCACCATCATTTCAATAATAAGAACCACTGTCTTTTATTTGTCGTTTGCCGTCTGGACAATTTTCTGGTCATTGTTGATGATCCTGTTTATCCACCCATTTCCCTTTAAATTCCGTCACCCCATCTTTGTCAAAACCTGGGCTATTGTAGCAATAAACCTTTGTCGTTTAATTTGCGGCGTTCGCTGGGAAGTCAAAGGCAGGGAAAATATTCCGGACAAGCCCTGTGTGGTTATCTGTAATCATCAAAGTACCTGGGAAACTTTTTTCCTTCAGACTCTGCTCACCCCACAGACTCAGGTTATCAAACAGGAGCTATTGAAAATTCCTTTTTATGGCTGGGCCTTCTCCAAAATAAAGCCCATCGCCATCAACCGTAAAGATGTCCGCCAGTCTCTTCATCAGATCAGAGACCAGGGGAAGGCTGCTCTTGCGCATGGTGTCTGGGTACTGATTTTCCCGGAAGGAACCCGGATTGCACCGGGAGAACCCGGGAAATTCTCAAGAGGTGCTGCCGGTCTGGCAAAGGCGGCAGGTGTCGGTATTCTGCCGATTGCCCATAACGCTGGTAGCTACTGGCCAAATAAAGGGTGGTTGAAAAAATCGGGAACCATACAGGTAGAAATTGGACCGGTTATTGAAACAGAGCAATTAACCGTTGCAGAGGCAAATAATGCAGCTAGAAACTGGATTACCGATAACATAAGACAAATTAATTGAACTCTTTATTAATTCTATTATCACCAGTCTATTCTTTGAGATAACGGATTATGTCGTTTATAGCTTCAGTATCCATGAATGGGTAGAGTACATATAACCTTTCATTTTTCAACAGAGATGCTTAAATCCAGCGGCTCTTCTTGAATGGATGACATTTGAGCCTTATTCCTATCAATGTGCTTATCAGAAAACATATGTTGCTTTAAATTACTAAGCGTATTTCCGGAGTAGTCACACAAATCACATTGATATATTCTTTTATTTGAATGCATCCTTCTTTCGTGGTGCTTCAAATCTTTCTCTGATTTATAGCTCTTAATCCCAGTACAATCAGGCTTGTCGCAAACAAATAGTCTATCAGAGTGACAAGTAATGTGTGCTTTCATCCTGCTTAAAGGATAAACCTCCCTCTCACAGATCTTACATCTATATTTTGTTTTCCCCGTTAGTAATACTATTCTTTCGTATAATATCTGTGATTCTGTTGATGGCGTTATCTGGTTCAGATTAGCAGGAGAGCCTTTATTTCCACCATCCTGCTCTTTAATTTCTGACGTTGGTACAGCGGAATTACAACCTGATGAAGTACTCACACTCCTACCATAAAAACATTCCTGAGTAGACTGGGTAGACTGAGTCTGATAAACACCACCTGAGAAAGTAGTTACATCTCCCCGTTGCTTTTGTCCCAACTCCATACCTGAAAAACCTGAAAGTATAAAAACTGCTTCTATAGACTCGATGTATAACAAAAAGTTCCCTTTTCCAGAATAAATAAATCCCCTGAGCTCACAAGCCCTACTTCAACATCAATTCCAGATTACACAACCATATACTTTTCAATCAACTGAATCATAATATGGATTGCCTTGATGTGGATTTCCTGAATTCGGTCAGCGTAACCAAAATGAGAGACACGAATTTCAACATCCGCCGTTCCTGCCATCTTGCCACCATCCTTGCCAGAGAGCAGAATCACTTTCATGCCTTTTGCCCTGGCAGCCTCTACAGCCTTGATAATATTTCCAGAGTTACCACTGGTGCTTATACCAAGCAGCACATCCCCTTCCCTGCCAACCGCTTCTACATAACGTGAGAAGACATATTCATAACCAAAGTCATTTGATACACACGACATATGACTTGGATCTGATATAGCGATAGCGGCATAACCCGGACGATTTTCACGAAAGCGTCCGGTCAGTTCTTCTGCAAAGTGCATGGCATCACAATGCGATCCGCCATTGCCGCAGGAAAGTACTTTCCCATCGGCCTTGAAAGTATCCGATAAAAGTCGTGCAGCGTTATCAATGGATTCAATATTTGTACTGTCATCAAGAAAGCGATTCAGCACCGTAACCGCTTCTTCTAACTCCTGACGAATGATGGCTTTGAATTCTGAAGACATGGAGCAGTACCTCTTTAAAATCAATAAAAAAGGCCGGCTATAAAGCCGGCTCTTTTAACGTCTGTTAAATATCAAGGTTGTTGACATAAAGCGCATTTTTTTCAATAAACTCCCTTCGGGGTTCAACATGATCCCCCATCAGGGTATTGAAAATCTGGTCTGCCGCAATGGCATCGTCAATGGTGACTTTGAGCATCCGGCGTGCGTCAGGGTCCATGGTGGTTTCCCAGAGCTGTTCCGGATTCATCTCGCCCAGTCCCTTGTAGCGCTGGATGTAATGACGCTTGGTTGATTCTGTCATTAACCACTCAAGCGCCTCTTCAAACGAAGTGACGTCCCGTTTACGCTCACCTTTCTGAACAAAGGCACCCTCTTCAATTAAACCCTGTAACTTCTGACCAAGGCTAACGATCTTGCCGTAGTTTATCCCTGAGAAGAAGTCCACACTCCACCGGTACTCACTGTCGACACCATGGGCGATAATCGTCACCTTCGGTAACCAGGCATTCAGTTCTTTATCTTCTTCCACTGAGAACGTCATGATACTGCCCGCAGCTTTCAGGTTCTCAATACGCTGACTCAGTTGAGCGACCCATGCTTCCATTGCCGACTTATCAGACAGGCTATCCGCCGACACCGCCGGCATATAGATCATTTCACGCAGCACGGTTACCGGGTAAATACGGGACAGTTTATCCGCAACCTTATGAACCTCCCGGAACTCATTAACCAACCCTTCAAGTCGCTGATCGGCAATACCTGGCGCACCGGCATTCACATGCAAGCTGGCATTTTCCAGCGCAGACTGGGTCAGGTAACCATCCAGTGCCGCGTCATCCTTCAGGTATTGCTCCTGCTTGCCACGCTTGACTTTATACAGCGGTGGCTGAGCAATATAGATGTAGCCACGCTCAAACAGTTCAGGCATTTGCCGGAAGAAGAAGGTCAGCAGCAAGGTCCGAATATGCGAACCATCCACATCCGCATCGGTCATGATGATGATGTTGTGATAACGGAGTTTTTCGATATTGAATTCCGTGCGACCAATACCACAACCCAGGGCCTTGATCAGTGTGCCCACTTCCTGGGAGGAGAGCATCTTGTCAAAGCGGGCTTTTTCCACGTTCAGGATTTTACCTTTCAACGGTAGAATGGCCTGGGTTTTCCGGTTACGTCCCTGCTTGGCTGAACCACCCGCAGAGTCACCCTCCACTATGTAGAGTTCTGAAAGTGCCGGGTCTTTCTCCTGACAGTCCGCCAGTTTGCCGGGCAGTCCGGCGATATCCAGAGCCCCTTTACGACGGGTCATATCCCGGGCTTTACGGGCCGCTTCCCGCGCTCTGGCGGCATCCAGCATTTTGCCGACAATGGCCCTGGCTTCCCCTGGATTCTCAACCAGATAATCCCCAAGGTACTTGCCTACCTCCTGCTCAACCGCGGCCTTTACTTCAGAAGAGACCAGCTTGTCTTTGGTCTGGGAGGAGAATTTTGGATCCGGTACTTTTACGGAAATAATCGCCGTCAACCCTTCACGGGCATCATCGCCAGAAGTGGCTACTTTGGCAGTTTTCTGAAAGCCTTCACGCTCAATATACGTGTTCAGACTTCGTGTCAGAGCCCCTCGAAAACCGGCCAGGTGCGTGCCGCCATCTCGCTGGGGAATGTTATTGGTAAAGCAAAAAACGCCTTCCTGGAAGCTGTCATTCCACTGCATGGCCACTTCTACGCCGATCCCGTCTTCACGGGTCATATCAAAATGAAAGACTTTATTGACGGTGGATTTGTTTTGGTTCAGGTACTCAACAAATGCCCTCAGACCGCCTTCGTAACGAAAGTCATCCTGTTTGCCAGTGCGTTCATCGGTGAGTTGAATATAGACACCCGAGTTGAGGAAGGAGAGTTCACGAAGCCTTTTCGCCAGAATATCGTAGCTGAACTGAATATTGGTAAAGGTTTCTGGTGAGGGTATAAAGTGAAGTTCGGTTCCCGAAGAGTCAGTCTCACCAATCACCTTCATCGGTTCTTGCGGAATACCCTGCTGATAAATCTGCTGATGCACCTGTCCATGGCGGCGAATGGTTAGCTTCAGCTGACTGGACAACGCATTCACCACCGACACCCCTACCCCGTGGAGACCACCGGAGACTTTGTAGGTATTGTCATCAAACTTACCCCCGGCATGCAGAATAGTCATGATAACTTCAGCGGCGGATATGCCCTCTTCCTCATGAATATCCACCGGGATACCACGGCCATTATCTTTTACCGTAATGGATTCATCCGGATGGATAATAACGGAGATCTTATTGCAGTGCCCCGCCAGTGCTTCATCAATGGAGTTATCAACCACCTCAAACACCATATGGTGCAGACCGGAACCATCATCAGTGTCACCGATGTACATCCCCGGGCGTTTGCGGACGGCATCCAAGCCCTTTAGGACCTTGATATTGGATGCGTCGTAGTTCTGTTCACTCATGCTCTATCTCCAAAGATTCAGCCTGGCGAATACGTTGCTGACCAGGGTTTTCATCCAATTCCACTTGCCCGTGTTTCACGTGAAACATTTTTACTTCTGTTTCAGGCAACCAGCAATTTTCCAATGCCTCCTTCTCAACACAGGTGATGAAGGTCTGGCAGTTCATTTTTTCAAACAATCCACAAAGTTTTTTTCGATTCGGGATATCCAGTTCTGATGGCAGGTCATCGACCAGGAATATACACTGCTTGTTTTGCAACTCTTTATAGAGAAACCCCTGCGCCAGTTTCAGGGCACAGACCACCAGTTTTAATTGGCCCCGGGAAAGAATATCAACAGCGCTGCCTTTCCCTACCCGTATTCTCAAGTCCGCTCTTTGCGGCCCTGCATGAGTATAGCCTGACTGTATATCCCTGTTTAATCCGCTGCTGAGTACCTCATTTAACGCCCGATCTTTGTCCCAGCCCCGATAGTATTGAATAGACAGATCCTCAAGATCTACCAACGCGGATAAAACCTGATTAAAGACCGGGGTCAGTCTCTGGATATAATCACTTCGCAGCTTATCGATAGCATTGGCTGCTTTCTCAAACTCCAGATTCCATGAATTCAACTCAGAACCGTTTATTCTACCATGTCGGAGCAGACTGTTCCGCTGTTTCAACGCCTTCTGCATCCGTTTCCATAAAGGGAAAAAATCCTGATGTTTCACGTGAAACACACCCCAATCGATAAAATTTCTTCTCAATTTTGGAGAGCCTTCCAACAGGCGAAGGGTATCGGGATTAATCACTTGTAAAGGTAACAGCTTCGCCAGCTCGGATGTTGATTTCAGGTTTTCACCCGACACCCTGATCTGCAGAGATTCCTCTCTGTGGTTGCGGGAGACACCAATAGGAATAGAACCTGACCCCAACCCTAAACGGCCAAAGACAGTGCAGGCCTCAGATTTCCGATTGATGACCGGTTTGATTCGGGATGTTCGAAATGACCGGGCAATACCAAGAATATGTATAGCCTCAAGTACACTGGTTTTGCCACTGCCATTGAGCCCATAGAGTATGTTTACAGAGGGAGAAGGTTTCAGCGTGAGAGAAGCGAGATTTCTAATATCAGTAATAGTGAGCAGCTGGATCATATTTTGTTTATTTCCGAGCCTGTTGATGAAACTCGGGAATGAGTCGGATTCAGGGCAGTCAGTGACCGGGAAAGAATACCAGTCACTGACTGCCCTACAGGCTGTTACAGCCTCATGGGCATAACAACATAGGTAGAGTCACCGGCCTCAGACTCTTCCAGCAGCGCACTGCTGTTGGGGTCTGCAAGCGTCATTTTAATGGACTCTCCGGAAAGTACGGAAAGCACATCCAGCAAATAGCTGACGTTAAAGCCGATTTCCATTGCGTCGCCATGGTAGGCCAGGTTTAACTCTTCCTCAGCCTCTTCCTGCTCAGGGTTATTGGCAATAACTTTCAACTGCCCATCGGAAAGAATCATGCGAATACCACGATACTTTTCATTGGAAAGAATAGAGGCTCTCTGAAAAGCCTGACGAAGCTCCTGCCGGTCTCCGATAATGATTTTTGTTCCGCCTTTGGGAACCACCCGATCATAATCAGGGAACTTACCGTCCACCAGCTTGGAGGTGAACGTAAAATCACCGGTTTTAGCTCGGATATGGTTCGCACCCAAGGTGATATGAACACTCTCATCACCTTCAGTGAGTAGCCGCGCCATTTCCAGAATCCCTTTACGAGGGACGATCACCTGATGCTTTTCCTGCTGATTAATATCCGCATCAACACTGCACATGGCAAGACGATGCCCGTCGGTAGCAACGGCACGGAGGCAGTTCTGGCTAATTTCAAGCAACATGCCGTTCAAGTAGTAACGGACATCCTGCTGAGCCATGGCAAATCCTGTACGATCGATCAGTCTACGGAGTCTGGACTGGCCAATAGTGAAAGAGACAGAGCCAACTTCTTCTTCTATGCTGGGGAACTCATTAGCTGGCAGGGTAGACAGCGTAAATCGTGATCTGCCAGCCTTCAGTTTTACCCTCTGATCATCCTGACGGATTTCAATCATGGTATTTTCTGGCAATGACTTGCAGATATCCATCAGCTTTCTGGCTGGAACCGTAATCTCTCCTGCCTCTACAACATCGTCAAGGGCAACACGCCCCACCAGTTCAACTTCCAGGTCCGTACCGGTTAAAGAAAGTTGATCTCCCTCGACGACCATCAACACATTGGACAATACCGGCAGCGTCTGTCTGCGCTCAACCACACCGGCAACCAGTTGCAGTGGCTTAAGCAATGTTTCACGATTAATGGTAAATTTCATCGCTTTCCTTTCTCTTGGCTAACTGAAAGGCTCAGCCTTTCTGATAAATAGGTAAATAGAAGGTGTTAACTGGTTAGAGAGCGCAACAGATTTTTGTAATCACTTTTTATCTCGTTATCCTCCTCAATCAGCTGTTTCACCTTCCTGCAGGCATGCAGCACTGTGGTGTGATCGCGTCCACCATAGGCATCACCAATTTCAGGTAAGCTATGGCTGGTCAGCTCTTTAGAAAGTGCCATGGCGATTTGCCTTGGCCTTGCCACCGAACGACTACGACGCTTGGATAAAATATCTGTCATCTTTATCTTGAAGTATTCAGCGACCGTTCTTTGAATATTATCTATACTGACCTGTTTATCCTGCAAAGCCAACAGGTCTTTCAGGGACTCTCTGATCAGGTCAATATCGATCGGTCTGCCCATAAAGTGAGCACTGGCAATAACGCGTTTCAGAGCCCCTTCCAGCTCACGGACATTCGAACGAATTCTTTGCGCGATAAAGAAAGCCGACTCATGAGGAAGCTCAACTTTATGCTGTTCAGCTTTCTTCATCAAAATGGCAACCCGGGTTTCCAGCTCAGGCGGTTCAACGGCTACGGTTAAGCCCCAGCCAAACCGGGATTTCAAACGTTCCTCAACACCACTGATCTCTTTTGGATAGCGGTCACAGGTCAGAATCATCTGCTGCCCGCCTTCAAGCAGCGCATTGAAGGTATGGAAAAACTCTTCCTGAGAGCGCTCTTTACCAGCGAAGAACTGGATATCATCAATCAGTAGCGCATCAACAGAACGATAATACTTTTTGAAGTCATTAATAGCGTTCAGTTGCAGGGCCTTCACCATATCCGCAACAAAGCGCTCAGAGTGAAGATAGACGACTCTGGCATTACGATTATGTTTAACCAGTGCGTTGCCGACGGCATGCATCAAGTGCGTTTTACCCAGGCCAACGCCGCCATATAAAAACAGTGGGTTGTAAGAAGACCCTGGATTTTCTGCTATTTGCCGGGAGGCAGCCAGAGCCAGTTGGTTAGACTTACCTTCAACAAAGGTTTCAAAGGTAAAACCGTTATTCAAAGAACTGTGATGCTTGATGGAGCCTTCAACCTGAACCTGTCTTACCGGCGTTACCGGCTCTTCAGAGACATCACTGGCCATTTCTTTTAAAGGGTTAACCTTGATCTGCGGCGACTCGTCATCAGAAGCTCTACCCCTGTAAGCAGGAGCAGGAGCAGGAGCAGGAGCAGGAGCAGGAACCGGTTCTGGCTCGGGGGTACTGTCCTTCGCAACCGGCAAAGACGAGACCAGCTCATGAGTCACCACTGAGCGCTCAACCGCTGCCTGTTTCAGAGGGTTTTCAATGGGCTTGCCAGAAACCGGGACTGTTTGAACGTCCCTCGGCCGTAAAGAACGCTTACTCAGTGATGGCGGGCGACGATTGGACACTGCCAGGGCAACAGCCGGTGAATCCCCATCCGATAGCTCATCCAGAATTTCTTCAATTCGAGGCAAAAACTTCTCTTTTACCCAATCGGCAACAAACCGGTTGGGCGCCAGCAGACACAGGTCGTGCTCATCCCCCATCACTTTCAGAGGGCGAATCCAGGTATTGAACTGCTGTGAAGACAGTTCATCCTGTAATAGGTCAATACATTTTTGCCATAGCGCAAGGGGCACAGGCACTCTCCTGAAACAGATCTGATACGGATATCACTGAAGCCGGTCAGACAGCCTGCTGAAGATCTTCAGGTACAAAGTAAGGATGGATAGATAAAAAGAGAATTGTATCCTTTTTGATAAAAGTTATCCACACCTCCCGCCAACCCGGCATAATCCACAAGCTGTTAATTTCTGTATATTTTTCAGTAAGTTAAGCCAATATATAAATAAACAGGAGGTAAATATTTACTCATAATCACCTGTGGGTATATCAGTTAATGAATGGCAATAAGCCTTATGATTTTCCTGTGGGTAAAATGAGTATCAATTCGCCTGTGGATAAGCAGCCCATTTATCCACAGCTGATCAAGATCAAAATAACAACATAATGACGGGATTTCTACAGCGAAGTACACACGCAGGAAGGCAGGCAGTATCTGGGGAAAACACAGTTATCCACAGAAAAAGCGGTCCTTAATAATAACAACAATAATAATAAAACATCACATAAGAGATAAACCTTTTATTTATATATATTGAGAGGCTCGCTCCCTGATTCCTCACAGGGGTTTTTCTTCTTATATATAAAGAGCGAAATCAGAGTAGTGGAAATAACAGGGGCAATACGGTGCTTCTTGACAAATCCAAATTGACGCTACCCCTTCAATTACTTAGAATGCCCGTCTTTTGTAAGTCCATTAAGACGAGTAACCACGATGAAAAGAACTTTCCAGCCAAGCAATCTGAAGCGCAAGCGCAACCACGGCTTCCGTGCACGCATGGCTACTAAAGGCGGACGTGCGATAATCAACCGTCGTCGAGCCAAGGGACGCAAGAGTCTGTCAGCCTGACGCCCGTGGCTAAAAGAACGCCTGGGGCCTAAAGAGAGTATCAGTGTGAGCTTATCTTTTAGCGGTGAATCACGGCTGCGCTCCTCGGCTGATTTCAAACAGGTATTTGATACAACGGATATCAAGGTTTCCAGCAGACAACTTCTTATACTGGCAAAGACGAATGAGCTTGGCCGTGCAAGACTGGGGTTGGTGGTTGCCAAAAAAAATATTCGTACAGCCGTTGGCCGAAACCGGGCCAAACGCCATATCCGGGAAACCTTTCGTCTGCAACAGGATGAAATCGGTCATCTGGATATTGTTGTTTTGGTTCGGAAAGGTTTCAGTGATCTGGATGACAGTGAACTGAACCAGCTACTCAACAAGCAGTGGCAAAGGTTGAAACGAAGGCGGCACGAAAGGGAAGCGTCAGCATAACTTTTGGCCATCCCTGATATCCAACCTGAACGAAAATACCAGATAAATGAAACAGGAAGTTCCTTGTTATTTTCCTGTTCAGCTCAACCAGGCTCAGAAAGCTTCCGTAATAGACAGACTCTTTGAGCGCCTTTTTATTTGGCTAAGGGCTTTTATTTGGCTAAGGGCTTTTATTTGTCTAAAGGCTTTTATCAGGCAAAAGGCTTTTATCAGGCAAAAGGGTCCGACAGACTGAAGGCATTGATATGGCCAGACTAGCAAGTATCCCCCGAGCGTTGATGGTCGGGTTGATCAAGATATATCGCTATGCATTGAGTCCTCTCATGCCCAGCCGGTGTCGCTTTTATCCCTCTTGCTCTGCCTACGGCCTGGAAGCCTTAAATCGTCATGGTTTTCTGACCGGTAGCAAGTTTACCTTGCTCCGACTACTGAGGTGCCACCCCTGGCATCCAGGAGGATTTGACCCGGTGCCGGAAAAAGATTCTGGTGAACATCGGACACAATCAGACAATCATATTCATTCATCTGAATGTGTGGCCCGGAACTCATGGATTTCCAAAGAACACTCCTGATCGGAGCCATTGCAGTAGTTGGTATTTTAACACTACAGCAATGGAATGAAGACTACCCCGGTACGACCAAGTCGACATCCGTCGTTCAATCCGTTTCCAGCAGTGTTGCTGGTTCAGATATGCCGTCTCTTCATGATGGCCGTGATGGCAGCACTGCCCCCGTCATAGATGATGGTGCGGCAAAGCCTTCGGCTCAATTAATCAGTGTTAAAACCAATACGATAGAGGCACTGATTGATCCGGCAGGCGGCGATATTATCAGTTTATCCTTACCGCAATACCCCAGCTGGTTGCCTGAAGAGGGTGAGCAGGCGGTTCCTTTTCAGCTTCTGGTTAACAGTCCGGACTGTCAGAGTGACGCCACTTGTGTCTTCACCGCCCAGAGCGCCCTGGGTAAAACGGATGGACCTGATGCCAATAACCTCCGTAGCGTCTACCGCGTAAAGCAAGCCAGTTACACCCTTGAGGATGGTGAAAATAAGCTGACGGTTGATCTCCATAAGAATGAAGATGGAATCGACGTCACCAAAAGCTACACTTTTTACCGCGATCAATACGACGTTTCTGTGAATTACACCATTGTTAATAACAGTGACAAGGTCTGGCGGGATCAGTTCTATGCTCAGCTGAAGCGCGATAATTCAGAAGACCCGAGTCAACTGAATTCCAAAGCCCCCATGAATACCTATCTGGGTGCTGCGGTTCGCTCTAACGATGAGCCTTATACCAAACTGCCTTTTGATGATTTCTCGGATAAGCCGTTTGCAGAGCGTGTACAGGGTGGTTATGCCGCCATGCTGCAGCACTACTTTGTCAGTGCGTGGATTCCTGACGAGCAAAAAGCCCATCAGTACTACACCAAGCAGAATAAGGATGGTTACAACTTTGTCGGCTTCTACGATGATGCCATGGTTGCTCAGCCTGGTGAGACCATTGAAACTGGCGCTACCCTTTACGTCGGTCCCAAGAATCAGGAAAAACTGCAAGCCCTGTCTGATGGACTGGAGCTGACGGTTGACTATGGCATGCTCTGGTTCCTTGCCCAGCCTCTGTTTGCACTGCTTACGTGGATTCATTCGCTGGTTGGTAACTGGGGGTGGTCCATCATCCTTCTGACCATCATGGTCAAAGGGATATTCTATCCGTTGAATGCCACCAGTTTCCGTTCCATGGCGAAAATGCGCAAACTGGGTCCCAGGCTTGCGGAGATGAAAGAGCAGTTCGGCGATGATCGTCAGAAAATGTCTCAGTCCATGATGGAGCTGTACAAGAAGGAGAAGGTCAACCCAATGGGTGGCTGTCTGCCGATTGTTGTCCAGATGCCGGTGTTCATTGCTCTGTACTGGACGTTACTGGAATCCGTAGAGCTGCGTCAGGCTCCCTGGCTGGGCTGGATTCACGATCTTTCCCAGATGGATCCCTACTTTATCCTGCCGCTGATTATGGGCGCGTCGATGTTTATTCAGCAAACGCTGAACCCGACACCGCCGGATCCTGTACAGGCAAAAGTCATGAAGTTGATGCCGGTGATCTTCACCTTCTTCTTCCTGTTCTTCCCTTCAGGTCTGGTACTGTACTGGGTAACCAACAATACGTTGTCCATTATCCAGCAGTACTTCATTACCAAGAAGATTGAAAAAGAAGGTTAAGCCTTCCGCGAAGCAGCTTCATGCTGCTTCGCTCACTTCCCTTTATCTTTTCGTACTCTCCGCTTCCCATCTTTGCTCTTATTTTCATCTCCATTTTTCAAAAAAAAAATTGATTCTACAGTTGCCCATGGTCGAACCGATAAATAGTTAGAACTAAGGTTTCCCACATTTGAGCTAACTGGAAAAGATCAGAACCATGTTAAAAAAACTGATAAGCACAGCCATCTTAAGCAGTGTTATCGGGAGCGTATCTGCAAACCCCGAACTGGGCTACATGACCCTGAACACTGATCAGTACCATTTCTTTAA
>NZ_JAVRMB020000372.1:0-4631 GCF_031844845.1 Endozoicomonas sp. | reverse complement strand
GTGGTTGGGTCCTGGCGCTACCACGCAGGACCCACAGGGCCTAAAAGCGTGGGAGCGAGGAGGGTTTTGCGACAACCGCCTTCGCGAGGATGACGGTCGGGGGGTGTTTTGCCCTTTTGCGACACCCTCGAAGGCGGGGATGACGGTGGTATGGCTATTTGAGCTTTGCTGCACCGCAGGAACTCGGGCAAAGAGCGATTCCCACTCATACGGCCAGCTCCGTATGCGTTCCCACGGGGAGCGTGGGAACGCGGTTTTGGGAGGACTCGTACTTTCTACAATGCCACTCCCCTGAGATCAGAATTTAATCATGATTGGGAATTGGCAAGTGACGGCAGATCAAGTAAGCTTCCTGACTTTTAAAGTTGCCAGCACTTCAGCCATCTATGACCAGAAGCTTGTTCCAAAGCCTTTCTGATTCCGTTGATTACAGGCAACAGCCATGGCTACACGCATATGACGCGTGAACCTTAATAATCCCCAAAAAATCACAGTACTAGTCATATGTCCCGAAACCTGGCCCTGCCCGCTATATTTTTTCTAATCATGATTCTATCCGGCTGCCAGACAGTTTTTTATAAAGAGCGTCCCAAAAAGGACAGTACGATTATCCTTCAACCCATTCCAGTTCCTGATAAATCGGGTCAGCCCATCCTGCCATCAAGGCCGGAGGACACATCACAGCCTCCTGATGAGACCCATACGATCACCATCCGCGAACAGACCATACAGACACCAGCCCACCAGAATGGACGTCTGGTGCTGGGTATTAATGAAACAGCATCCCTGCCAAACCTGAACCTCACTATCCAGGCAAAACTGGATACCGGTGCTGAGAACAGCTCCGCTGATGCCAGAAATATCCAGTTCTTTGAACGAGACGGGAAAAAGTGGGTCAAATTTGATCTTCACCGGACCTCCAAAGGTACGATACCCATGGAGCAACCGGTTAAAAGCATTATCAAGATCAAACGCCCCGGACTGCCCTCAGATGAACGCCCGGTCATTAACCTTACCGTGACGATTGGAGACATTACCCAGGCGGTCCCGATTTCTCTTACTGACCGCAGCAAGTACCAGTCGCCTCTGTTGATAGGCAGAAGCTTTATGCAGGATCTTGCGGTTATTGATGTCAATCAGAAGTTTATCGCCACCAAGTCGGTGATCAGCTCCAATAACCGCAAAACTGAAGTTCCTGTCACCCAGAAGTCTTTCACACGGGCAATAATAAAGCCTGTCAGCGTCAAGGGGCTGGCTACCCTGGGGGCTGTTGAGTATATGACATTGCCAGACTCAGGCACTGTCCTGAAGGCTCGCATTGATACTGGCGCACTGACGTCTTCTATTGATGCGCGGGACATCGAGCTATTCCAGAAGAATGATCATGACTGGGTTCGCTTTCAGCTGGCAAACTCCGCCGGAGACCTTATTACCATGGAAGAGCCGGTTACTCGCTTTGTCCGCATCAAACGACATGGCGAAGAGTCTGAACGCCGTGCGGTCATTACCCTGAATACCCTGATTGGCAGTATTATCTGCCCCACTCAGTTTACCCTGCGCAACCGGGAAAACTATGAGTACCCTGCACTTATCGGTGTCCGCTTTCTTAAGAAACGGGCTCTGGTTGATGTCTCCAGAGAATATACTTCCGACACCAGACAGCCCTGAGCTGTAACAGCCCTGAGCTCCAATAAACAGTAAAAAGCGGAGAGAAAGATGAAAGGTCGTTTTCAGCTTGGCCTTATGATTGCCGTTCTGATTGTGGCCGGCCTTGGATTAACCCTGTACAAGCATTTTGCACTGGGTTTTCCTCTGCTGGGCAAGGACGTATCAACCGTTTGGAGTATTGAGGCCTGGGTCAGCTTCAAAGCCCGGGGCGAGGCGGCCCAGGCCAGCCTGACCCTTCCCGACCAGCAATCGGATGTACGCATTCTGGATGAGTCGTTTGCTTCACCCGGCTACGGTATCAATCAAACCAATGATGGAGGCCAGCGTCGTGTAGAATGGAGTATTCGCAAAGCAGATGGTCGTCAGGATCTGTTCTACAAGGTTAAACTTCACCTGGAATCTGGTATCAGCCAAAGCGTTGAAGACCAGCCTGAAGCATTTATTACTCCCGTCCTTCCTGAACCTTATCAAACTGCCGCTCAAGGCCTGTTGAAACGAGTAACAGACCGTTCAGCAGACCCTGTCAGCTTTACCGGCACGATGATCAGTCAGTTCAATGCCAGAGAACCCAGCCAGAATACCAATATGCTACGTGGCATGGTAGAAGACGGTGTCACACTCCCTGAGTTGCTGGTCAACCTGCTTCACATGGGTAATATTCCCGCTCGCATTGTTCGGGGGCTGCACCTTGAAGATGGTCGCCGCAGACAACCCATCGTTGACATGATTGAAATATACGACGGCAAAGAGTGGCAGCTCTTTGACCCCAGAACAGGCAAAGCGGGCAACCCTGAATCATTTTTCCTCTGGCAGCGCGGTGCCAAGTCACTACTGGATGTAATGGGTGGTGTAGACTCAGACATCAAGTTCTCCATTATTTCCCAGAACATTCCTACCCGGGAACTGGCCCTTACCCAGGCAACTCAGGATGGAGCAGCGTTAATTGACTTTTCCATCTACTCTCTGCCACTTGAAGTTCAGAACGCTTTTAAAATTATCCTGCTGATTCCTATCGGCGTGCTTGTAGTCCTGATCATGCGCATTATGGTCGGACTGCGCACATCCGGTACGTTTATGCCGGTGCTTATTGCCATGGCATTTCTTCAGACTCAATTACTGCCCGGGCTGGTGATCTTTATATCCCTCGTGTCTATTGGCTTATGGATTCGCTCCTTCCTGAGCCAGCAGAATATGCTATTGGTTGCACGCCTCGGCGCGGTCATTATCGTGGTCATACTGATCATGGCCGCCATGAGTATCTTAAGCTGGAAGATGGGAATTACCCAGGCCCTCACGGTCACCTTCTTCCCTATGATTATCCTGGCCTGGACCATTGAAAGGATGTCTATTCTCTGGGAGGAAGAAGGACCAGAGGATGTCGTGAAAGAAGGCGGCGGCAGTCTTCTGGTAGCGACAATGAGCTATCTGCTGATGTCCAACCCCATCGTTGAACAGCTGACCTTTAATTTCCCTGAATTAATGCTGACGTTACTTGGTATCGTCCTGCTACTGGGCCAGTACACTGGCTACCGTCTGCTGGAATTAAAGCGATTCTACCCACTGGTTCATTCTGACAATAAACAGCCATGAGCTCACAAAAGCATGATCGGACAATAGAGGTGAGTTTCCCATGGGATGGTTAAGTACTTTTATTCATGACACGCTTAGAAAAAACTCAATCACAACCCCAACCCTGCTTCGTGAAGCCGGGATTCTAAGCATGAACAGCCGTAACCTGAACTATATCTCCCGATATAACCCCAGACGGCTGCTACCTCTGGTGGATGATAAGCTCACAACAAAACGCATGGCTGAAAAAGCCGGTATTGATGTACCAAAGCTGATCGGCGTCATCGAATACCAGTCCGATATTCGAAAGCTGAAGAACATCCTTGAGCCATTGCAGCAGTTTGTTATCAAACCCGCCAAGGGCAGTGGCGGCAAAGGCATTCTGGTCATTACCGGCCGGGATGGAGACCGCTACGTAAAAGCCAGTGGTGAAAGCCTTTCCTTTGATGCTATCAGCCGTGATGTTTCCAACATCCTTGGCGGCCTCTACAGCCTTGGTGGCAAAACCGATGTCGCCGTTATCGAAAGCCTGATTGTTGCTGACCCTATCTTCAAAAACTACAGTTTTGAAGGCGTCCCGGATATTCGGGTCATTGTTTTTCGAGGGTTTCCCGTTATGGCGATGATGCGTCTGGCGACCAGGGCATCCGATGGCAAAGCAAACCTTCACCAGGGCGCTGTCGGGGTTGGCCTGGACATTGCCACCGGCAACAGCCTTCGCTCAGTACAGCATGACCTGCCTGTGGATCAACATCCGGATACCGGTCATGATTTCTCTGCACTCAACGTCCCCCACTGGCATAAAATACTGAGCCTTTCTGCAGCCTGCTATGAAATGACTCAGCTGGGCTATCTTGGCGCGGACCTGGTATTGGACAAAAACCTTGGCCCCCTGATTCTTGAGCTTAATGCACGACCAGGACTTGCTATTCAGATTGCCAATGGGCAGGGGATTAAACCAAGGCTTGAAACCATCGAAGCACTGCGCAAGCACGATTTGCCGATTGAAGAGCGGGTTGCCTTTTCTCAAAAACACTTTGGTATTAGCTAATACCTGACACCTGCGCCTCGTAACAGTCATCTCCACGAAGGAGGTTGTCGCAAAAGGTTGACCCTCCGTCTTTCCCGCGCAGGAGGCTGTCGCAAAACCCACCAGGAACCCTCCGTCTTTCCCGCGCAGGAGGCTGTCGCAAAACCCACCAGGAACCCTCCGTCTTTCCCGCGCAGGAGGCTGTCGCAAAACCCACCAGAAACCCTCCGTCTTTCCCGCGCAGGAGGCTGTCGCAAAACCCACCAGAAACCTCGTTCCCACGCTCTGCGTGGGAATGCATAGCCAACCACAGGAATCGTGTCTGTGGTTGGGTCCTGGCGCTACCACGCAGAGCGTGGGAGCG
>NZ_JAVRMB020000371.1:0-8354 GCF_031844845.1 Endozoicomonas sp. | reverse complement strand
TTTTGCACCTACTGAGTGCATTTTTGGATAATCAAAAAAACAGCATTTTTCATGGATCAATAATTACAGAGCCTTTACGGCAGAAGGGTTTCCGGATTTTCCAATTTCTTGGGATTAATTAAGAAGTCACGGATTCAGGTATAGATCACAGACCATTTCTACCACCTTATCCGGACATCCGGATAAAAACCATCCAGTTTCAACTGAATTATAAATATAATTTTTCTCTCTGATCCCCAACGGAATAATACCATTTCCACTTTCAAACTATGAGACAGAAGGTCTACAGCTCTTATTTTTCATGGTGATCGTTTAGTATTATAAAGTGGAATTGGTATAACACCAGCAGAAGAAAACCCAACCTTCAGTCCCGACAACTCTCCGTCGATATAAGGCTTGTAAAACCATCATATTTACGGAGTTTTTAACGCCATGCACCCGGCCATTAGCCGAAATACCAAACCATTCCCATGGCCATTAAAAATCGCAACCGTTAATTTTTTGCAATCTGCTGCCTATAATTTAATTATTCCTGCCTTCTGTTGCCTGCTGATTTCCCAACCATCCTCTGGTGACGTTATTTTATTGAATGAGCCGAAACCTCCCCCATTTATTCATACTTTTCAACAGACTGAAGTTGAAAATAGTACTGAGCTACTCATCAGTGGAACCAATAAATCAAACAGTCAGCAGACGCTTATTATCCGTATCGATAATGAAAGTTCCTCCAATTACCGCTCCCGGGTTAATAAAGAATTCACCCTGACACAGGGTCCATTTGAACTTATATTACCGCTCTCAGGACTGAAAACATCCGGTGGCCAGCTCTTTAAACAGCCCTATTCAAAGCTGTTTATTTTTGCCGCCGATATGTGGTCTGACATTGAACTGGAAAAGATTCACATCAGTACAACCAACAAGCTCCCGGAGCAAACGCTGGCTCTGGATTTTGGTTCACAGAGCAGTGCCGCTTTTCCTGGCTTCAAACCCATTGGCAAAGATAGCCCTTATCTCAGGGGGAAAATGACAGAGCGGGTACGTTCTTCAGGAGGGGCGTTAATTCGGGATGGTATTGTCGGGATAGATAACCTGCAAATCCCCTGGCCTGATGGTCAATGGAAACTCAGTTTATGGGCTCAGGATCAGGGCGAGTGGGAATATCTGCCTCACTTCCTCACACGGCAAATTATTGCTAATAAAACCAGCGTTATTGATGAAAAGCTGACCCGGGAACAGTGGATCAATAATGTGTACCTGGCGGGCAATAAAAAAGAAGGTGGTATTGATGGCGACCTGTGGACTCTGGTTGGCGAACGCCGAAGTGGCTTAGTGACTCAAAACATTGAAGTCACCGGTGGACTGCTAACTATCGACCTGAAAGGCGATTATGAGGCCAGATACCTTTCAGCCCTGGTATTGGAACCCCTTGATGGAAACTTCGCCAAAGCAACACAGGCAAAACGGCGTGAGCGTTTCCTGAACAAATGGCCGGTCGCCAGTGCCCCCTATAGCCCCCCTGAGTCACTTTCTTTGCAGGATATCAGTCAGCAGGTTAAGGATGGTGAGGCGTTCTACCCCGCCGCCAGAGATAGCATTCTTAACCTGACCTTCGAAATAGAAAGCCCTTTTGATGATATTGCCCCGGTTATCATTGTTTCACCGCCAAGATCCTCAGATGGGAAGTCACTCAAGGTCACAACACGTTATGGACACTGGCGCTATGAAAGACCAACACCTAATGCGACTTCACTGATACTGGACGACAGTTATCTCAGGGCGGATATGGAAAGCATCCAGCTATCCAGCAAGAGACCAAGGCGTCTATACGTTCAGGTGAAGATTCCCACTGAGGCATTTTCTGGCGATTATTCCGGAAAAATCCAGCTATTCAGCAGTGGAGAGCTGCAACTGCTGGACTACAAAGTTAAGGTGCTGCCGATCATACTACCCAAACTGAAAGCCTCTGTAGGCCTTTATCTGGAGCCCGCCCCCTTCTACCAATGGTTCAAGTCACTGAAAGCTCAGGCATCCAGCGCCACAGCCTGTGACCTCACATTAATGGCCGAACACGGCTTCAGTACCGTTGCTCCGGCATTAACAACACCCGGCAATGAGACAGCCCGGAAACAATTTATACAGCAGTTAAAACAGGTAAAACGTTTTGGGTTTAATGGAAAGGTCGTTGCCTATTCGCCACTGAAACGTCTTTTGCAGCAAAAAAGTGAACTCAGTGCCGGGGCTGACTTAATACAACTGAAAAAGTTACTGAAAGGCCAAAATCTTCCTGAACTATATTGGTCACTCTTTGATGAGCCAGCCCAAAAAACATTTCCTCAAATAAAGAGCACAGCCAACCTGCTCAACGATGATTCACTGCAATTTAAAACCGCTGGCCATATGAATAACGAGCGTCAGGCTGAGCTGGCAGAAGTGACGGATCTTCTCCTGATCAACCATGGCACAGAGATTACTGAAGAAAATATTAACAGCCTGAAAGAGAACAGTACTGTCTGGTTATACAACATGCCAAAACCAAGACTGGCCGCAGGTCTTTACCTGTGGAGGTCCGGTGCCGAAGGCTATTTACAATGGCATGGCCGTATGCCTACTGCTGATCCATTTGACCCAACCGATGGTCGCGAAGGGGACGTTATTTACCTTTACCCTTCAGCAGGCCAATGCCAAAAAGCACTGGATATTCACCACCGATTTATTGATCTGCATGAAGCAACCATTGATCTTCGCTGGTTACAGTGGCTTGAAAGTGAATCTGAAAAAAGCGCTAAAGCCAAACAGATTCTTTCTGATATCAGAAACAGTATCCCTTCACAATGGTCAGATTCATCTGGAGTCACTAATAAAGATTTACTTGATATACGTAACAAGATTTACTCACAAATACTTGACTGACTTGTTATCCAGCCAACCATCTTCAAGTCAGAAAATCATACTTAAAGCATTTCACCTTTAATAACAAAAAAAACAAATCATATCTATGATTAAGAGGTTTTCTCACCATCACTGATGATTATACAGGACTATTAAGCAATGGGAACTTCCACCTTAACAAACCAATCAGTTCCCCTGAGTCAGGGAGAGCATCATTCTTTAATAGGTTTAGTGAGCATTAAAAATAAAAAATGCAGATATAAAAATCACGAAATCAGTTCAGACGAAAAAGTAGCAAATTGGATAACTAATCATTATTCGGCTCGTTCGGGTATAGTCGGATTTGACAGAAACATTCCCTGCAGGTCAGCAAGGCGACATCCACCTGCAGGCTTTCATCCTGGATATTTTAAAAAAACGTCGTTCACTCCTGATTCGCAAAGTACCAGCCCATCCTTATCAACTAAAGATGATAGCAACATTATTGAAATCAATATCCTGGTCTCCGACGCAGAAACCAATGAGCAAGTGCTTTTACAAAAAGACTCCGCTGGACAATATTATTTATCAGACATCACTGGAAAAAGAAGATCGTTATCTGATCTTGGGACTGAACAGAGAACTATAAAACGGATAGTCGAAAGCTGTTTAGCTCACAACCTGAACAAGCCAATAGAATTTATGATTCAAAATGAGGTTATAAATCCAAAAGATTCAAATTTTGAAGAACCTATAATTCATTTAGCTATTTCATATATCCAGAAAGAGCTTCTGAAATTCCTACTGAATGGTAAGTATGTCGATATTAACGTTCGTAACTCTGAAGGAGATACACCACTCATAGTAGCAATAATGTTACACCCTGCTGAAGGTATTCTTGAGATCATTGATTTATTATTAAAATATAAACCAGACCTCACGATTAAAGACCGTCTCGACCAAACAGCTTTAAAAAATGCGGCCTGCTTTATCAAGTCATATGAAATAACCAAACGCCTACTGGAGCATCGTGCTTCTCCTAATGAAATAACGGAATTACCAGCTATTCAGAATTCTATGACAGAGCAGGAGAAAGTAGAAATTCAAAAAATTCACAACCTGTTCACTGAGTACAGAGCGATAGAAAGCAGCACTTTATCCGCTATAGATTCCATGGTCTAAGAGACTATTGAAAATGGCCCCGGAGAGAATTACCTGAAGCCTATACCATGCAACGACTTACGGATATCAGTCAGCAGTTCACCCTGCACCGTGGTGAAACAGGCCGCATCCGCACGTTGATCGCTCAGCGGTCATCAAACAGAAACTGCTGCACTCTCCGTTCAGAAATGACTGGCGATACGAAAAATAATTTACTTAATGGCAGGCCATTAACCCGGCGATCTTCAGCTATATTCAACAATCATTTTTTCAGAAACCCAACTCTCAGTGATGAAACATTGTACCAGCCAGTTCCTGCTCACTGGTCTGTTGTTCCTGACGTTATGGACAGAAGCTGCCCCGGGGTTTGGTCTGGGAACTGAAGCCTCAGTTGAGGAGGTGGCCGCCTGGGATATTGATGTCCGGCCCGATGGCATGGGTCTGCCTGCTGACAAAGGTGGTAATGCAATACAGGGCAGGATCGTTTATCAGCAGCACTGTCAGCACTGTCATGGTGACAATGGTCTGGGTGGTCCCTATGACCGGTTGGTGGGACGCCTTGAAAAAGATAGTTTTCCCTTTGCAAAAAAGGATCCTCCCGAAAAAACCATCGGTAACTACTGGCCCTGGGCCACCACCGTGTTTGATTATATTCGACGATCCATGCCCTACACCACGCCCGGTAGCCTGACGGACAACGAAGTCTATTCTCTGACGGCTTACCTGCTCTATGCCAACGGTATTATTCCCGAAGGGATGACGCTGGATGCCAGTAATCTTGCAACCATTGAAATGCCGGCCCGGCATCGTTTTATTCCGGATAATCGTACCGAAACCCATACTGTTCGCTAGGCACTGTTGACATGAATAAAGAAAAAAAAAGGCTATCTATTGCCCGTCGCCAGTTTCTGAAATCGGCGACCCTGTCAGCTCTTTCAACTCTGGCCATGGCCGGGAGTGTCGTGGCTGGCTCACCCAGATACCCGGGGCCTCTGGCAGGCACCAAAGGCACCCGTTCCCGGTATGAGGAGCTGGAGAAATACGTTCGTGGCGTGCTGGATATTGATGCCGATACCCCAATCCACCGGCTTTATGGCATGCTGACACCGTCTGACATGCACTTCCAGCGCAACCATTCCGGTATTCCCGAGATCAATCCGGATGATTATCAGCTATTAATCCATGGTCTGGTGGATAAAAATCTGAAATTCACATTGCCGGAGTTAAAACGGTTCCCTTCGGTGTCCAGAATTGCCTTTCTTGAATGCTCAGGCAATTGTCGGGACTATTTTATCAAAGGCCCACAAACCACCCCCCAGCATCTGGCAGGCCTGACCAGCCAGAGTGAATGGACCGGTGTCAGCCTTGCCACCCTGCTCAGGGAAGCTGGCCTAAAACCCAAAGCCCGCTGGGTTCTGGCAGAAGGTGGTGATGCGGCACTGATGACCCGGAGTATTCCCATTGCCAAGGCGATGGATGATGCCATCATCTGTTATGCCCAGAATGGAGAGGCCGTGCGCCCTGAACAAGGCTATCCGGTGCGCCTGCTATTACCCGGCTGGGAAGGCAGTTGCTCGGTCAAATGGCTGAGACGTCTGAAAGTGGGTGACCAGCCATGGATGACCCGGGAAGAGACCGCCAGATATACCGACCCTTTGTCCGACAATACCGCCCGTCAATTCAGTTTCGTCATGGATGCCCGCTCGATCATTACTTCACCCACCTACCCGATGCTTATGGAAAAAGGCTGGCATGAAATCCGCGGGCTGGCATGGAGTGGCCGGGGAGCCATTAAATCGGTGGAAGTCAGCGTGGATGGTGGTGGCCACTGGCAATCAGCTCACCTGAACCCTCCGGTGCTGGCAAAAGCGCACACCCGTTTTACCCTGCCCTGGCATTGGAATGGCAAAGAAACATTATTGCTGAGCCGAACAACAGACGACACCGGTTATGTTCAGCCCAGCGCCCGGATCCTGATTAATGCCCGGGGCATTGGCTCATTGCGTTATCATAACAATGCCATTATTGGCTGGCGTATCCATCAGGATGGTCGCGTTACTTACGATGTTATTGCCTGAACTAACTGTTGCCTGAACTAACAATACCTCATCAAAAAATACACCGCCTCCAAAAATCAGCTACCTTTGGTGGTGAATAAACTCACTCAGATTATCGTTACAGGCCTGTTAGTGAATGCATGTTAATAAATCCCAATATTGGCAAACGACAACTCACACAGACCAATCTGGTTCCAAATCAGACGCTTCTGAACAGGCGACTGATAAAGTACAACGCTGGTTTGACACTCAATCATCCACACAAACCAGCCGTTCAGGTTCAGAGTCAGAGTCAGAGTCAGACAATGACTCAACTCCTCACTCTTTGACTAAAAGAAGTACCTCACCCTGTGATATTTCAGAAAATTATTTACACGACACATCGAGCTCTGTTGACAGCCACATCAAATGGGAAACGGAATCATGCCCTCCAACTATTTATCATTCGCCGTTTGAGACAGAAGAAATTATCGATAAGATCCCCCTGTGTCCATCACAAAATCTTCTGGAACAAGCTCGCCTGGCAAAGAATGCAGAGGGTCACTGGTATTTAATCCATTGTAACGAAAAGACCCCCTTTTCCAAACTTGTGGATGACGAAAAACTTTTGCTCACTGTCAAGCATTGCTTATTAAATGGCTGGATTTCACCCATTGAATATTCAATAAAAAATAAACTTATTGACCCGGCAGAGCACACATATTTTGATAAACCACTGATTCATGCTGCTATTACTTCCAAGCAATCAGGCTTCGTAAAATTTCTTCTGGAAGGCAACTATGTAGATATCAATCAGCTTGATAGCCGTGGAGATTCGCCACTGATTACAGCCGTGCTGGAAGATGAAGAAAATCAGAACACGCAAATGGTAGATTTATTGTTACCGTACAACCCCAATCTTGAGATTAAAGACATCCTGAAGAAAACAGCATTGGAAACTGCTGCCTGCTGCTTAAAATCAGTAGATTTAACTCAGCGACTCCTTGAAAACAATGCCAATCCCATAATAATTACCGAGCTGCCAGTCGTTTCGGACGACATGTCAAAGCAGGAGAAAGCAGATATACATGAGATTCGAAAATTGCTAATCAGTTATGGCTGGGAAGATAAATCCTTTGACACGGCGCTCAAGACCAAAGAAATCCCCTTATAAAAGACGTTTAGAGGACTTGGCGCAACGACAAAAAAACCTCGGGAAATGAATGTTCCCCCGAGGTTTTTTATTACAGCAATAACTTACGAATATCCGTCAGCAGCTCACCCAGCATGGTGGTGAAACGGGCCGCATCCGCACCGTTGACGGCTCTGTGGTCATAAGACAGTGACAGAGGCAGCATAAGTTTCGGATCAAAGTCCTTACCATTCCATACTGGCTTCATGGAAGCCCTGGAAAGACCAAGAATCGCCACTTCCGGCGCATTCACTATGGGTGTAAACGCCGTACCACCGATAGAACCAAGGCTTGAGATAGTAAAGCAGCCACCCTGCATTTCATCAGGCTTCAGCTTTTTATCCCTCGCTTTACCGGCCAGTTCGATACACTCCACAGAGAGTTCCCACAGGCTCTTCTGATCCACATTCTTGATCACCGGCACCAGCAGGCCATTCGGTGTATCAACCGCTACACCAATATTGATGTACTTTTTGTAGATCAGTGTTTCACCGTCCGGGCTCAGGGAAGTACAGAACTGTGGCAGTTCCTTCAGAACGTAAGCCACCGCCTTCAGGATAAACGGCAATGGTGTCAGCTTCGTACCACGGGACTCTGCCAGTGCCTTCTGAGCCTTACGAAAGACCTCAAGCTCGGTAATGTCGCACTCATCAAACTGGGTAACGTGTGGCACGTTCAGCCAGGAGCGCTGGAAGTTCTGAGCGGCCACTTTACGCAGTCGATTCAGAGCGACTTTTTCAATATCACCCCACTTACTGAAGTCGATCTCAGGCATGGCTGGAATACCCAGACCTGAGGACGTGCCCTGAGCGGCTTTCGGCTTCTCATTGAGGCGGGTCTTAACGTACTTCTGAACGTCTTCTTTCAGAATCCGGCGACGGGGGCCAGTGCCTGAAACGACCGCCAGATCCACACCAAACTCACGGGCCAGTTTACGAACGGCTGGACCGGCATGGTAGTTACGGTTAACGCGTTCCAACTCTATTGGGTTCGCTTCAGCACGAGGAGGTGGAGCGGACGGCGCACGGGATGGCGCACTGCCCTCTTGAGGAGCCGCTACCGGAGCTGTCGCAGCTGGACTCGCAACCGGTGTTACT
>NZ_JAVRMB020000370.1:0-25577 GCF_031844845.1 Endozoicomonas sp. | reverse complement strand
CCCGCAACCATTTTTAAAGCAGTTGATGTTCTTTTTTATAAAGATTAACTGACCAGTTTTGTCGCGGGATGGAGCAGTCTGGTAGCTCGTCGGGCTCATAACCCGAAGGTCGTTGGTTCGAATCCGGCTCCCGCAACCACTTTTAAAACAGTTGATGTTCTTTTTTATAAAGATTAACTGACCAGTTTTGTCGCGGGATGGAGCAGTCTGGTAGCTCGTCGGGCTCATAACCCGAAGGTCGTTGGTTCGAATCCGGCTCCCGCAACCATTTTTCATTAAAATCCCCCCAAGCAATCCTAAAATGCAGTCTTCGAACAACTCCTCCCCTGCTAAAAGAGCTCTTGTTGTCGAAGGTGGCGGCATGCGTGGAGTTTTCACTGCTGGCGTATTGGATGCCTTTCTTGACAAACGTGTCAGGAGTTTTAATGGATACTACGGTGTCTCTTCAGGTGCATTAAACCTGAGTTCCTTCATTGCAGGTCAACGGGGCCGCAACCTGGAACTATATACCAATCTTTGCCTGAATTCTGAATTCATAAGCGTCTTACGACACATCAAAGGTGGAAACCTATTTGATCTTGACTGGTTTTTTCAGAAAATAAATCAGCAGAACTCTCTAAACCTCATTCGTTTCAAAAATAAATTGAGCAGCGAATACTTCACTGTTGTCAGCACATGCATAGAAACGGGCCAGCCGGTTTATAATAAAATAGACGGTACGACATCCAGCAATCTCATTTCAGACATACTAAAGGCAAGTAGCGCATTGCCTATGATTTACCGCAAGCCCGTTGTTGTTAATGGCCAGGCTTTAACCGATGGCAGCCTATCAGACCCATTACCGATACTAAAAGCAGTCGACGATGGTTTTAACCAGATTATTGTCCTTAGAACAAGGCCTGTGGAATTTCGAAAGAAAACGACAACCGGCTCACGAATTCACGCATGGCAAAGTCGGCAAATGCCAGCCGTAGCACAGCTAATCAAACATCAGAATACAATTTATAATCAAGCCGCAGATACAGCTGAAGCTATGACACTGGATGGCAACGTAGAACTGATCCAGGTTGCGCCACAAAAGGCATTAAGCTCATCCAGAGGAACCAGACAGCGGAACCACTTAGTCTCCGACTATCATTATGGGTACACCATTGGTTACGCTGTTGCAGAGCAACTAAACACAAATTTCACAGCAAACCAGTTTTAACCGCCCATCAAATTTACCTCGCCGATCACCTCTATCTGCTAGATTAAGACTTCTGCTGGCTTGAACCCCAGCGCTTTCATTTTTATCTAAACTCAACGCCCTATCTCCCATTGAGAGTCTCCCATGCCAAGACAGGTTCTTATCCCCATTGCTGATGGCTCTGAAGAAATTGAAGTCGTTACCATTATTGACACTTTAAGAAGAGCTGGAGCTCAGGTGACCGTTGCCAGTTGTAAACCTGATGGCAATCTCTCTATTCTCGCTGCACAAAAAACGCTCATAACCGCGGATACCCACATAGAAGCTTGTATTGGCAAGCCGTTTCATTTAATTGCTCTCCCGGGTGGAATGCCGGGAGCAGAGAATCTTAAAAACTGTGAAGCTCTGATAAATCTTCTACATAATCAGCAAAAGGCAGGAAAATGGTACGCTGCCATATGCGCATCTCCTGCAGTTGTCCTGTCACAGCATGGATTATTAGATAATGTACATGCTACCTGTTACCCAAGCTTTATGGAGCAGATGGAAGGTGCCCTCCCCCACCCGGGCAACACCATCGTTGTTGATGAAAAAAAACGGGTGATAACGGCTCAGGGCCCCGCTAATTCGCTGAGTTTTGCTTTCAAATTAATAGACGCCCTCTATGGAAAAGATGCCTTTCGGCCGATAGCTAAACAGATGATCGCAGACTGGGCTTTATAACAAAGACTCCTGCTAATTTCTCATCAATCCGATGTCTAAATTAAACATAGATGTACAAATGCGTATAGAATGCATATAAGGGTTTTCCGAAACGGCAGGGAAGCCTGGTGCATTAACCAATGAGGTATGAATAAATGGAAAGCTTTATCCTGATTGTGGCTAGCATTTTCGCGCTGTACTATCTAAGTCAAAAACAGGATCTTATGGCAAATAAGATGTTCGGGTATGAATTCAATCGGTTTGAGAGGATTTATCATAACACTACCTACTCCTGCCAAAATTCCACCGTTGTCAGAAAACAGATAATCAGCGGTATGCCACTGCCGCTTATCCCTTCACCAAACTATTCCGTCAGGGCATTATGCCTTACTGAAGATAAACACTGGTTCTGGTTTGATGCCAGCATACGTCGTATGAAACTGGATCGCACCAGCATTACCCCAACAGATTCGAAAGAGGCATTCAACGCTCTTAAAGATGATCCAGAGATATTACACCGTTACTTCTCAAATCATGACCAACAGTCAGCATAACTGACCACAGACCACCCCCTCTTAAAGCACTTTACATTTTGCACTATGAGCCAGCTTCAAATTTGGTAGATAAAGCTGGCGAAGTGCATGACTGTCTATTTTTAGTTTTATTGAGAATAATCCGCTCCTGCTTCAGACTGTCGAAGATCTTTCCGCAAAATTTTGCCGACAGGCGTCATTGGCAGCTCATCTCGAAACTCACAAATCTTGGGCACTTTGTATGCTGTCAGATACTCCCGGCACCAGTTCAACAACTCATCCGCTGTGAGACTGTCATCAGCCTTCATTACAAATAACTTAACTTTCTCGCCCGAGGTATCGTCAGGAATACCAATAGCCGCACAATTGGCTACTTTGGGGTGGCCCGAAACAACATCTTCTATTTCGTTTGGATAAACATTAAAGCCAGACACCAGGATCATATCCTTGATCCGATCAACAATCCTGACAAAGCCATCCTCGTGAATCACCGCTACATCGCCCGTTCTGAGCCAGCCATCAGAATCCAGAACTTCTGCTGTTTCCTCTTCCCGCTGCCAGTATCCTGGCATAACCTGCGGCCCTCTGACACAAAGCTCCCCCGGTTCTCCAATAGCCGTTTCTTCACCACTGTCATCAATGGTTTTAAGTTCAGTCGATGGTATGGGAAGCCCGGCTGTACCCAGCTGTGACAAGTCACCGGCAGGATTCATACACACTGCAGGAGAACATTCAGTCAAACCATAAGCTTCCGAGACGATACAGCCTGTTTCTTTATGCCATCTTTGACCCGTTGTTTCCTGAAGTGCTGTACCTCCGGACAATGTCAACTTCAGACCAGAAAGGTCGCACTCTTTAAAACGCGGATGATTAAGCAAACTGACAAATAATGTATTCAGACCAATGAACGCAGTAAAGCGCCATGGTTTAATAAACTTAATAAATGTATTTGTGTCCCTTGGGTTAGCAATCAGGATGTTGTGGTTACCCATAAATGGCATGCAGAGCAGATGCACTGTGAAAGCGTATATGTGATACAGAGGCAGTGGAGCAATAAGAATTTCCTGGCCAGCCTTCAAAATCTCCTTTCCCTGCTCATCCACCTGGGAAAGCATCTCTTTGGACTGAAGCATATTGGCAATCAAATTTCTGTTGGTCAGTATGGCGCCCTTGGCAATGCCTGTAGTGCCACCGGTATATTGAAGAACAACCGGGTCAGATGGTTTTCCCGCAGGAGGCGGCTGGTATAACCCTCTACGGCCTCCCCTCAACGCATCAAGAAATGGAATAGCTTGTGGCAACGAATACGCTGGCACCATTTTCTTAACATGTTTAACCATAAAGTTAACTATTTGACGTTTGGGGGCTGGAACCATATCAGCGAGTCTGGTGACAAACAGATGTTTTATTTCAGTTTCACCAATAACCTCTTCAACAAGATGACCAAAGTTCTCAAGAAAAATGAGTGCTTTAGCACCAGAATCCTTAAATTGATGAAGCATTTCCCTGGCCGTATAGAGAGGATTCGTATTTACAATGATCAAGCCAGCTCTCAACGCACCATACACAGCAATGGGGTATTGAAGAAGGCTGGGCATCTGAATCGCAATCCGGTCACCCGGCTTCAGATCGGTTTTTTGCTGTAGATAGGCAGCAAACTGTCGGCTATAAGTATCAATCTCAGCATAAGACAGTGTATGACCAATACCGGTGAATGCCGGACGCGAGCCATTTTCATTCAGAAAGTTATTAATCACAGATAAAGTGCTGGAATACTGATCAGGGTTAATATGATTACCAACCCCTGCAGGTCTTTTATCATTCCAGAAAGATGCATCCATAGCATTACGCCTCTTATTTTATGGTTATTGTGTTCAGGGGCTATCCTGCTTTTTTTAAGATTCTACCCAAGATTTCAAAACTCAGCATCTAATAAATGACGAATCTGCCGAACAATTATCAAGCAAGGTCTGGTAATGACGTTTTATTTACCTTAATGTATTTTTAAGGACTCCATCTTTGCTGGTAGTCGGATAACTCAATGATGCCAGCTATAACTACGGAAAAAATCAACAGGATGTTGGCTATATTACCGTTTATGAGCCCAGTCACCTTACTTTCTGCCATTGACTGGCAGGAGATATCTTATGACTGAATGCTATCTGAAAATACTTTCCGGCAACCATATCGGCGCAGAGATCCCCCTTGAGCCTGGCCGATACTCACTGGGTAAGGATGATGGCTGTGATCTGGTATTAACCGATGATAATCTCAATGATATTGAGCTCATTATTGATATCTATGATGATGGCCAGATCAAAATTCAGTCCGGTGCTGCAGATACACCATTGTATTTGAATGGGGAGTCCTCAGGATCAAGCATTCAGTACAATCACTTTGATATTGTTACATCCAGCAACCTTTTCATGGCCCTGGGACCATCAGATGCAGACTGGCCATCTCTGGCACTACCTGATGTAGCACAGCCCCCAAAACAGAATATTGCTGTAAATGAGAGTGATGAGCAGCTTACTGAGCCAGAGGAAACTGAGCTATCAGCATCAGATTTTGACGAAGAAACATCGAATGATGACGAATTTGATGAAGAAGAGGAGGATGATGAGTTCGAAGGACCGTCATTTCTAGCCAACCTTAATAAAAAGTGGCTTGCTGCAATTCCTGTTGCGCTGGTTTTAGTCATAGGCATTTTAAGCCTGATTATTTCAAATACAGATACGCCGGTAGAAAAAGTCACACGAATCCCCGGCATCCTTGAAACATCAACAAAAGCCAGGAACCAGCTTGGACTCAAAAATATAACCCTCAAAAAACTGCCAGATAAAACATTACTGGTTTCAGGCTATACACCGACCCTTCAGGATAAACTTGACCTTCAGAAGCTCCTCAGAAAGCAAGGCGTGCCATTCAATTCGCAGATAGTGGTTATGAATGAAATGCGGGATAACGCCGAAATGCTTCTGAGAAACAGAGGTTACGATAAGCTGGAGCTGGAGCTGGACAACACACCTGGCTCACTGGTTCTAACCGGATATGTATCCACCTCCGATGAACTTCAAAAAATCATCAGAATGCTGAAACAGGAAATATATGGATTAGAGTCCGTGGTTGACCAGGTCGAGAACCAGATAGGAAGAGTCAACACACTTAAATCCATGCTTCGGGAAAAAGCCCTGATACCCAGAATTCATGTAGTAGTCCGGGACCAAACGGTTATCCTGAAAGGACATATACTGGACGAAGGACAAGTTTATGACCTTCAGACAGTTGTCACCAAGTTTCAGAAAAAATACGACAACAAACCATCCATTGAACTGGCAACCAAGTATGCAGGAGGCACATTAACCGACAACCAATCCCCTTTATCATTAAATATCCGAGGTATCAGCATGGGCAAGGTGCCTTATGTGATACTGGTAGATGGTTCCAAATACCTGATCGGAGCAAAACTCTCCAATGGGTATATAATTGAAGATATTAACCTTGAGTATCTTTTATTAAGTAACGGAACTGACCGAATCAAATACCGTCTTGGAGGGAACCGTGACGGAAACATCAAAAAATGACGAGAGCATTCATCTCTCAAGCACCGAAGAGCATCTGATTGCCGATAAAGATGGTACTTATCGTGATCAATTGCTTAACCAACTGTTTTCTGAGGCCTCCCGTCTTAAAGCATTAAAAGACAAAGGTGCGGCACCAGAGGATTTTTCAAAAATTGATAGCCTTCTGACTGCGGTAGTTGCAGCCATGGAAGTCGTCGACAAAAACTGGAAGCAGCATCACGCTCAACCAAAAGCCTGAGAGGGAACTCAGCCATGGCATTTCAAGACACGTACAACCCGAATTACAACCAGCCCGGAAGCAGCGGTTTTAGCTTCGACAAAGTTTCGGAAGCATTTGGCAGTCAGGCAGAGGCGCTTGATACGGCCTTGAAAACCCGTGTTGCCAATATGGATCCTAACAGCACCAAGGACATGGTTGAGTTTCAGGTAGAATTCAACAAATACATGATTGTTGAAGGCCTTCGCTCCAGTATCGTCAAATCTATCAAAGATACGATACAGAGCATTATTCAGAAACTCTAATAAAGCCCATGGATGGATGGAGATAGCTGGCAATGATAGATAATAAACTTTTAAAAGTTCTGGCAGACATCGGCTTTATGGCCAGTGGTACCGGCCTCCCAAAGCATGCCTTTGGAATATTTAATGGCATTGAAGCCGCCAGACCTGATAGCCCACTGAGCACCATTGGCTTTGCCCTTGAGTTCATGAATCGCAAACGTCATCAGGAAGCTATCGACCTCCTCCATAAAGAAGGCCTCAAAAAACATCCTGAAGATCCTACAATCAAGGCATTTGTTGGATTGGCATTAATGTTTGAAGGGCGTAACAAGGAAAGCGAAGGCTATCTGAACCCTCTTCTTTCTTCAAGTGAGTTAGAACCCTCCATCATGGCCAAAGAGCTGCTGGCAAATATCCACGCTCAGTAGTTTAGTCCGGAAGTCTTTCTCTCAAGGCTTCCGGAAATTCTTTCCCAGGAACCATCTTTTCGAGCAACCACTGTTTTACTATCGCTGTCAGAAAAGTTAAAAACTGCTCCATTTTCTCCGAGTCTTCAGCCATATTCTCTAACAACTGAATAGATTTGTTTAAGGTATCAACTGCAAAATAATCATCAGCTACCATTTTTCCGGACTGTATTTGATCATGTTCTTTGAAAACAGCCCCTCCCCCCACTTTTCTTCTGAACTCAGTAATAGCACCTGAAAGCAAGCCCCCAACCAACTCGTCTGATAAGAGAGCTGTAGGCTCCTGCCACTGCGGTTCAATCCAACGCTGAATCTCTTCGCCACCCTGACACAAACGATTCATCATTCTGGTAAAATAGGCTTTGAGGCGGCGGTTTGAAAACTCCTGAAAACCATAAAAGGTCCATAGATCAACTTTTTGTTTCCAAAAGAATTGACGGTTATATCGCTGAAGGTAACAAACCGACATTCCTTTACACTCTTGCAACAGTTCACACCACTGGTCGCTATGCGTTAACACCGCCCTAAATACAGAGATAATGCCTTTTTCAACAGCGTTGGCATATTCACTGGCCAGAAAAGGTTTAACACCATCCAGAGAGTGTCTTTGGCCAATATGAAGCCAGTTATTAGCCACCAGATTTTCTTCAACCGGAGGGCTCTGTATTAACTCGCCATTGACCAGCTGAAATAAACACTCCTTATAACCATTAAAGTGAAACTGTTCCCATACACTTGCAAGGCCCGTTTTCTGGAAGCTGTTATCATCTCCTGAGAATGCCCTCAGTGGATCATTTAACTCAGCTTCAAAAGCCCGGATAACACCTGGACTGAAAGCCACTTTGGCATCAATGATATAGGGAATCCCCTTACTGGATACAATATTCCTGTTATGCAGATCCCCCAGCCCCAATAGTATTGAAACGCCTGAAATAACCCCCAGGCGCTGGAAGTAATCCTGAGCCTGATTATCATCCAGTATTTCATCATCATTGCTATCAACAAATTCACAAAAGCCATAAGCTCCCTCAAAATACCTGGGCAGTATTCTGACAGGTGCCAGCCCGGGAAGCCCCTCTAGCCATTGGTTAATCTTACCCGCAATATTGCTGTTATCATCAGTAAAGCCGATGATCTGATGTTCAATATTCAGATCCCGGTTTTTATAAACCAGTTTTTGCCCATTGTCACACTCAAGTATGGCAATCACAGCAGATGAAGCACTTAATGGAAAATGCAGACCGGCAATCGCCTGAGCTGGCTCATCCCAGCAATCAGAAAATAGTTGGTTTATTTCGGAAATGTCTCTGTCAAATCGAGCAAATATCTTTTTAAAATCTTTCAAGACATGGACAATTCTCAAGCGGTTTAATCGATACCACAGTGGAAATTTGGCACTGAGGAATTTCAGCCCCCCCTGCTCAATGATGTATTCCAGAATATCCGCATACTGAAGACTATCTTTCTGTTCACCAATCCAGCCAATGGCCTGTAATAACTGCCCATCCATTTTTGAGGCAAAAGACGTTAACAAACTGGATCTAAGCTCTAAATTCTCTGGCTGATTATGATAATGAACCATCTGTTTATCCAGCCAGAAAAGCATGGGCTCCAGAAGCCGGAATCGCCGGAATTCAGCACGACTGAGTTGACTCATAATTTCAGAGGGTAAGCGCTGCTCTTCTGGCCACCACCGGTGTTGATTTTGAGTTTTAGCCGATGCTTTTTCATCAGTCCGCTCTAATAACTGATATTTACACATCCATATAATGGTTAAGAGAAGCGTTGGCTCATCAGAAAGCTGAGTTTGCAATTGAGCAACTGTACAGCCGGACAAACAAAGTTTTGCTAACTGGTCTATCAGATCAGCTTTTAAAAATGAACTCATCTCAGGATAGTGATAGCATTGCTCGGACCTTATCAACATCCTGATTCCACGGTCAGTGGTCTGAAAACAGTCCTTCTCCCCCAACTGCTGAGACGGATAATGCTCAAATACCTGATGATAAGGAAGTCCAACTGGTCGATTGGCCAGCCGTGCGATTTTGGCAGCTTCCTTATTAAGGGTATCCACCAGCGTATGATATTCATCAACAATGGTCTCCCATTGATAATGCTGAAGTACTCTTTGCCTTCCCTGCTCGCCAATTTTCTCGCGCAGTTCAGGCTCTTGAATCAGCTGATGAACCACTCTGGCGCACTGACTCAAATCAACAGCGGTTCCCTGGGACTGAAGTAAATGAGCATGCTCTGTCAACAAAGAACCCAGTGGGCGGGCAAGATGATCCATATCGCTTGACATCGTTTCAATCAAATACCCGCTGACACCCTCCTCAACCAGCTCTGAGTAGCCATTCCAGTTGGAAAGAACCACGGCCTTGCCATTAACCATGGCTTCCAGAGGCACCAAACCGAAGCTTTCCTGAATATTATCCGATAGCGACAATACAAGATCACTGCTGGCTAGCCATTGGTGCTTACGCTCATCATCAATTTCCAACTCAAAACGAAGGCAGCCTTCAAGATTCAGCTCGTAGGCCTGTTTGAGCAAAGACTGAACGGCAGGACTCGCAGCATCCCCTGCTCCGGCAATAACCCACTTAATGTTTCTGTGACCATACCCCTCAACCAGCTCATTCAATACCAGTAATGCCGGGTGGAGATCCATCTTGTCAGCAGGAGAAATTCGACCAAGCGTTAAAATAACAAACTGATCCTTCTGACAACCCAGTAACTCTCGAGCCTCTTCTGCACTTCCAGAAAAGCATTCATCTGGTTCAATACCCAATGGCAACCTCAGAATGCTGCCTTTATAGGAAATAGCAACACCAATATGGTCAGCAATACTTGAACTTGCAGCCGACAGCAAACGCTTCATCACCTTCTTCTGAGCCTTACTACTGCACAAAATTGCATCACAACTCTTTAAAGGAGAAAGCAGTAAATCCCGGGTTCTGGACAAATGAGAATCAGTACTCAAAGTATGAGCCCGTCCCGTGATTGGGAATGGCTCCAGGCAATAGCCATCCCGTAACGCTGACAGATGGCCAACCCAGGGGTCTCCCTGATGGAATACCTGATACTTTACCCTGGAAAAGTACTTGCTCAGTTCATGAGCCGGTATGAAATGAATAGCCTTGCCACTACCATAAAGTTCGAGATAACCCGCCCAACTCAACTTCAAGTCAGGAAGTAGCGCTATCGGAGCGAAGATATGAATTTCTTTAAATCGACTGTAACGAATGATGGCTTGAAGAAAACCATCATTCGCTCTGCGTAACCCATTAAAGTATGCCCCCCCGGTACTGGCAACCAGACAGCCAAATATTGAGGAGCGCGCTGATTTTTGCTTTTTAGAAGGCATATCTAACGATTCTGGCTATTGATATACCTTATATATCGAACTCGCAGCAGGTTCTATTAGGGCATCAGCATCATTGAAGGGGGAGGTGGGGGTGGAGCACTCTGGCCGGTCCACTGCAGAAAAAGCTCATAATTATTGGCCAGCGTTGAGATACTTTCTTCAATGCCACCAAGGTTCAGGTCTTTAAGTGGTACAGAAATGTAAATGGCCAGTGAATCCTGTTCTGAATCAATACACAGCGACACAGGTTCAGTCGCCAGAAGAACCAGGTTCTTCTCAAGCAGTGTCGTCAATAGTTCTTCCCGTTTCAACTCATCCTCTGGAAGACTGGCCACAATGCCATAAACATAAAACCGACCATTAGCCTGAAAACAGGAAACCTCAATCCGGTTATCAATGGTTAAAAAGAACTGATTATTTTTAGATTCGAGCTGCCCCAGTTGCTGTCGTGCGGCAAAAGCATTCATCAGGTTCTCAAAACTCATGGCATCCGTGCCCCTATCCAAGGTAAGCGAATCAAGATAAGCAAAAAAAGGCTTCCATGCCTTCCTTAATCTCTTCTTTAATCTACAGTGTAGCCATATTATCTGATCAGGATTTTAATGACCAGATGCAGCAACAGAAGGAACTATACGTGATTTCTCAGAGACCCTTCTAAATACAATAATAAGACCCACAAAAGCAACCAGTGATGCCGTAAATCCTACCGTAATTGAGTGACTGACCCCCATTACCAGGTAACCTGTCATAGCCACTACAGCAATACTCAAGGCATAAGGGAGCTGAGTATTAACGTGATCAACATGATGACAGGAAGCACCGGTGGAAGAGAGAATAGTCGTATCAGAAATGGGCGAACAGTGATCACCAAAGACCGCTCCCGCCAGAACCGAAGCCAACATAGGCAACATCATGGTAATATCAGCTGCTGCTGCCATATCACCGGCAATCGGCAGCATAATGCCAAAGGTTCCCCAACTGGTGCCAGTAGCAAACGCCATAACCCCGGAAACCACAAAAAGAATGAATGGCAGATAGCTGGGTGAAATATTACCACTGACCAGACCCGCCAGATATTTCCCGGTTTCCAGCTGGCCAATAATTCCCGTCAGAACCCAGGCAAACACAAGAATATAGATGGCAGGCAGCATTGATTTACTGCCTTCTATGACCGCTTTCCCCCAGGTTTCTCCAGGAATATTTCGGCTGAGCAGACGGACAACAGCAAACAACAAGCCAATAAGACCACCGCTGATCAATGACAAGGTTACATTCGTATTTTCAAAAGCGCCCAGAATCGAGAACACCTCATTATTGTCCGTAAGCGCAGTATTGCCCGTCCAGATCATCGCACCCAGGGTAGCCAGAACCAGCACAATAATCGGCGCAACCAGATCTGCCACACGGCCATTGTCATCCTCAATGAAAACCGGAGCACCCGGGGGGTTACCCTTACTGGCATCAAAAAGGCTTCCAGCCCGGGCAGCATTCTCATGACGGGCCATTGGACCAACATTGAGATCCATTGCTGCAGTACAGAACACCATCGCCAGCGCAAAGATGGCATAAAGGTTCATGGGAACCATCTCAAGGAATAATAAAACCGGACTGTCAGCGTCCAAGCCATGAGTTGCCAAAATGGTACCCACCAGGGCGATAATGTATGCACCCCAGCTGGAAATAGGCGTAATAACGCAGATCGGCGCAGCAGTGGAGTCAATCAGATAAGCAAGCTTGGCTCTCGAAACACGATGACGGTCGGTCAACGGTCTGCTGATACTGCCAACAGCCAGACTATTGAAATAATCATCAATAAAAATAATGACACCCAGAAATACCGTCAATACCTGTGAACCCTGCCGGGTCTTCACTCTCTGGCGAGCCCATTCACCAAAAGCCCTGGCGCCTCCGGAAATACTGATCAGACTGGTAATAACGCCAAGAACCAGCAAAAACAGGAGAATATAGATATTGCTTAAATTGAGACCACTATCCCAAAAAACGGCAACAAACCCATCAAAAATACGGCGAATAGTAATAAGAGGATTTAATCCGGTAAGCAACAAAGCACCGGTAGCGATGCCCGCGCCAAGTGACAACAATACTCTTCGGGTAATCACCGCCAGAATAATCGCCACAGCAGGGGCTAATAAAGATAACGACGAATCACTGAAACTGGTTAATTCCATAAAACTGATCTCGTTTTTGATCACACATGCCTGTTTATTTTATTAGGACGGGTGAAGCATTTGTCATTAGATCAGGAGGCAAGCGTACATAGAGGAAGCGCATAAAAGGTAGACCTTAGCGCCCTCTGGTACCCGTTAGCTCTCCACAGTATAAACTGTGACAGTAGTACACCTCTTCAATGCACTACCAGTGAGACTGGTTGACGACCAGGCTCACTTCGGCGCCATTTCCTTTCAATCGGAGTGCGGACGTCACCCTATTCCGATCTACTGATAAACAGCGCGCCTCTAATTCGGGAAAGAGGATCACAGGCAGGGACGCACCAGAGTCATTCTGGCCACGTCACCCCTGAATGGGTGATTATGCACCACCATTTTCAATATAAAAACCTACAGCTAACATAAGCATGGGATTCAGCCATCACATTTAGTGATAACGGTATTACTCCCACTCAATCGTCGCTGGCGGCTTACTGGATACATCATAGGTCACCCTTGAAACCTGCTCAATTTCATTGATGATCCGATTAGAGACTTTTTCCAGCAGGTCATAGGGCAAATGAGCCCAACGAGCGGTCATAAAGTCAATGGTCTCTACCGCCCTCAGGGCAATGACATACTCATAGCGACGACCATCCCCCACCACACCAACAGACTTCACCGGCAGAAATACAGCAAAGGCCTGACTGGTATTATGATACCAGCCGGATCTGCGCAACTCTTCAATAAAGATGGCATCTGCCCGGCGAAGAATATTGGCATATTCTTTCTTCACCTCACCCAGAATTCGGACACCCAGGCCTGGTCCGGGGAAAGGATGACGATAAACCATGTCATAAGGCAGACCGAGCTCAAGACCAATGGTCCGAACCTCATCTTTGAACAACTCACGAAGCGGCTCAATCAGCTCCATCTTCATATCTTCAGGAAGACCGCCCACATTGTGGTGGGATTTGATCACATGGGCTTTACCGGTTTTGGAACCTGCGGACTCAATAACATCCGGATAAATGGTTCCCTGGGCCAGAAAGCCGATATTATCCAAAGCTGAAGCATGCTCATCGAATATTTCGATAAAGGCATTACCAATGACCTTGCGCTTAACTTCCGGATCCTGAACCCCTTTCAGTTTGTTCAGGAAGAGATCCTCTGCATCCGCCCGAATAACCCGGACGCCCATGTTTTCTGCAAACATGGCCATCACCTGATCACCTTCATTGAGTCGCAGCAAGCCGTTATCAACAAATACACAGACCAGCTGATCACCAATGGCCTTATTCAGCAGGGCAGCAACAACACTGGAGTCAACACCGCCGGACAGACCCAGCAACACCTTCTGATCACCCACCTGTTCACGGACACGGACAATGGCATCCTCGATAATCTTGCCGGGAGTCCAAAGCTTCTGACATCCAGCAATATCAACCACAAAACGCTCAAGAATTCTCCCCCCCTGAGTGGTATGAGTGACTTCAGGATGGAACTGAACGCCATAATAGTGCTTTTCTTCACAGGCCATCGCTGCGATAGGACAGGAACCGGTAGAAGCGGCAACCACAAAACCATCCGGTATCGCGGATACTTTATCACCGTGGCTCATCCAGACATCCAGACTGAGTAAACCACCTTCACACACATGGTCTTCGATACCATCAAACAGGCGAACTTTCTCTTCCAGCTGGACCTGGGCATAGCCAAATTCCCGCTTATCGGAAGAACTCACTTGTCCGCCCATCTGCTCGGCCATAGCCTGCATACCGTAACAGATACCCAGCACAGGAACGCCAAGCTCAAAAACAATGTCAGCAACCCTTGGAGAACCCTGTCCGGTTACCGACTCAGGGCCACCGGACAAAATAACAGCTTTCGGGCTGAACTCCCGAATCGCGTCTTCATCCATATCGTATGGATGCAGTTCACAATACACACCGATCTCACGAATCCTGCGAGCAATCAACTGAGTGTACTGGGAACCAAAATCAAGAATCAGAATGCGATCTGAATGAATATTCTGGGACATGATTAATCTCTAAGTCCTGTCATCAGCAAGCCAGGGAAACCTGCCCTTGCTGAAAGTAAGCAGCCGGGTCAGAGTACCTGCCCGGCTGTCAGTTTCAATGTCAACAATCTCAAGAACCTTGAGAAGCTTGAGAAGCTGTTTTAACCCACACGATAGTTGGGTGCTTCTTTGGTAATCGTCACATCATGCACATGGGATTCAGCCATACCCGCATTGGTCACACGGACAAACTCTGGGCGTGTACGCATGGTTTCCATATCCGGAGAACCGGTATAACCCATAGCAGCGCGCAAACCACCCACCATCTGATGAATAATGGCATGGAGTGGTCCTTTGCAGGGAACACGGCCTTCAATACCTTCCGGCACGAGCTTTTCAGCACCCTCTTCCGCACTCTGGAAATAACGGTCGCTGGAACCTGAAGCCTGAGACATTGCCCCCAGAGAGCCCATACCACGATAAGCCTTATAGCTGCGTCCCTGATAGAGTTCCACTTCACCAGGTGCTTCTTCGGTACCGGCCAGCATACTGCCCAGCATGATGGTATTAGCACCCGCTACAATGGCTTTTGCCAGGTCACCCGAGAAACGAATCCCACCATCCGCAATAACAGGAACGCCAGTACCTTTCAATGCTTCAGCCACATTAGCCACTGCACTGATTTGAGGAACCCCGATGCCAGTAACAATACGGGTTGTGCAGATAGAGCCCGGGCCAATGCCCACTTTAACACCATCAGCACCGGCCGCTACCAGCGCTTTGCCAGCTTCCGCTGTCGCGATATTACCGCCAATAACCTGAACCTGCGGGTAGTTTTCCTTTACCCACTTAACCCGCTCAATCACACCACGGGAATGGCCATGAGCCGTATCAACAATAATGACATCAACACCCGCAGCCACCAGTGCAGCCACCCGATCAGGGGTTTCCGGGCCGGTCCCGACAGCAGCACCAACCCTTAACTGCCCCTGACTGTCTTTAGAGGCAGTTGGGTACTGCTGGGCCTTTTTAATGTCCTTAACGGTCATCATACCGGCCAGATTAAACTGATCATCAACCACCAGCACTTTCTCAATGCGGTGCTTGTGCAGAAGCTCGCGAACGATTTCCGCATTCGTGCCTTCCTTAACGGTGACCAGACGATCCTTCTGAGTCATAATCTCGGACACTGTTTTGTCCAGATTAGAGACAAACCGGACATCCCGACTGGTAACAATACCCACCAGATCGGTGCCAGAGAGTACGGGAACACCGGAAATATTATGCCGACCGGTCAACTCCAGAAGTTCCCTCACGGTTGCACTGGCATCAATAGTGATCGGATCCTTGACCACACCACTTTCGTGTTTCTTAACCTTGCGTACCTCAGCAGCCTGCTGTTCGGCGGTCATATTCTTGTGAATAATCCCGATTCCGCCTTCCTGCGCCATCGCTATCGCCAGAGAAGACTCGGTCACTGTATCCATCGCAGCAGAGATGAGGGGTACACTCAGCTCAATATCGCGTGTCAGTTGAGTTTTCAGTGAGACATCTTTGGGGAGAACTTCGGAGTAGCCGGGCAGAAGTAGTACATCATCGAAGGTGAGAGCATCTTGTGCAATTCTCAGCATTAACAGTTACCAAGAGTTTATGGAAAAAAATTCGGACAACTATACCCTGTTTTGCTACTTCAGCTAAACCTGTTCTTCAGGCAAAATAGTAAAAAACCGATAATCTATGGCTCTTGTGAAAAATGAGTTTCCCCATGCATTACTTTACTGATACCCCAGCGGACTCCCCTGAGACACCTGCCAAAGCCCTCTCAGTGACAGAGTTAAACGGTAAAGCACGACGATTACTGGAGATGAGCTTCAACAATGTCCGTGTTGAGGGAGAGATCTCCGGATTGGCCCGTCCAAGCTCCGGACACTGGTATTTCACCCTGAAGGATAAGCGGTCTCAAATCCGCTGCGCCATGTTCCGCAACAGGAATCAGGGGCTTAAGTTCACCCCGGCCGAAGGTATGCTATTGCTCGTCAGGGGACGGGTAAGCCTTTACGAAGGCCGGGGCGACTACCAGCTTATTGTTGAACACATGGATAATGCGGGCACTGGCGATCTGCAAAAAGCCTTTGAAGCCCTGAAAATGAAACTGGCGGCTGAAGGCCTGTTTGATATCACCCGAAAGAAACCGCTGCCTGCTCACCCTAAACACATCGGGGTCATCACTTCACCAACGGGAGCGGCAATACGGGATATTCTCACGGTACTGGAACGGCGCTTCCCAGCCATTCCCGTGACGATCATTCCCAGCTCTGTCCAGGGGGCGCAGGCAAAGAATGAGCTGGTCAAAGCATTAATTCTTGCAGAAGCCGCCAATCAGTTTGATGTTCTGATTATTGGCCGGGGGGGCGGTTCTCTGGAAGATTTATGGCCATTTAATGAAGAAGTGGTCGCCAGAGCCATCGCCAACTGCCCTATTCCCATTGTCAGTGCAGTGGGCCATGAAATTGACTTCACCATTTCAGACTTCGTTGCCGACCATCGTGCCGCGACACCATCAGCAGCCGCCGAAATTCTCAGCCCTGATCGTCAGGCAATATTGAACCAGCTACACCTGTTACGCCGGAAAGTGACCGCCTTAATCCGACACAAGCTGCAATTAAGCCAGAAAGAACTGGAAGGCTTACAAAAGCGCCTGAGACACCCGGGCGAGCGACTGAGAGATAGCAGTCAGCGACTGGATGATCTGGAAATACGACTAAAACAGGCTATCACCCTGCAGCTGGAACGAGCCCGATCACGCCTTAACCGTACACAGTATCGGACGCTCCAACAGAATCCGCTGCGCAAATTAGAGCTGCTGAGAAACCGGAATGACCACCTGAACCAGAAAATGACACAGTTAATGCAGAACAACCTGGAAAAACGCCGACTGAAACTGGAAAAGGTTTCCGGGGAGCTGAATGCGGTAAGTCCACTGGCAACCCTGTCCCGCGGCTACTCCCTGACCACTTCAGGAGAGGCAATTATCAGGAATAGTCAACAGCTGAAGGAAGGAGAGTTGATCACCACACGCTTCCATAAAGGTGAGGCTCTTTGCAAAGTAGAAAAATTAACCCCCTGATTTGTCAACAGAGCCAAAAAGTCTCTATTTGCCAAAAATGGCATGAGCTGGTTTAACTTAACAGTTCAGAGATCCTTTCAGAGACAATCCTTTGCCAAGGGAAGCGGCAAATCAGAATATACCATCGTCATCCCCGCGCAGGAGGGTGTCGCAAAAGGGCAAAACACCCCCCGACCGTCATCCTCGCGAAGGCGGTTGTCCAAAACCCTCCTCGCTCCCACGCTTTTAGGCCCTGTGGGTCCTGCGTGGTAGCGCCAGGCCCCAACCACAGACACGATTCCTGTGGTTGGCTATGCATTCCCACGCAGAGCGTGGGAACGGGGTTCCTGGTGGGTTTTGCGACAGCCTCCTTCGGGGGAATGATGGATGGTTGGTACTTTCTACAATACCACTTCACTTATTGTCCACCGGGGAAGTACCGGGTTTGGAAGTTGGTAGAGCAGGTTGGCCGATTTTTATTGGTTTGATAAAACAGGTTTAGAGAACAACAACCATGGATTTTAACTTTCCACTGCTATTGGTACTGTCGGTTTTTATCACGGGTATCATTGCACTGATTGACCGATTATTTCTGTTGCCGAAGCGAAAGGCGGCTATCGCTCAGCTTACTGGCGCACTTAATGAGCAGGGGGAAGCTGGTGAGGCTGTACAAAAGCTGACGAAGGAACCAGCGGTTGTTGAAACCGCTAAATCTATCTTTCCTGTTTTACTGTTTGTCCTGATCATCCGGTCATTTTTGTTTGAGCCCTTCCAGATCCCTTCCGGCTCAATGATCCCAACCCTTGAAGTTGGGGATTTCATTCTGGTCAACAAGTACAGTTATGGATTGCGCCTGCCAGTAACAGGAACGAAAGTTCTTTCTATTGGTGAGCCTGAGCGTGGTGATGTGATGGTGTTTAAGCAGCCAGGCAAGGAAAGTATCAATTTTATCAAGCGGGTGATCGGGTTGCCCGGTGATGTTGTCCGTTATACCGATAAACGACTGACTATGAATGGTAAACCGGTACCTGAAGAGTTCGTAGCCCAGCTGAGTGATGACCGCTCAATTTACCGTCTTTATAATGAGGGTGATGAAGGGAAGCGTTACCAGGTCCGCAAAGAGTTGACCAGTAATGACTTCCGGGCTGAAGGTGAGTGGGTAGTGCCAGAAGGTATGTACTTTGTGATGGGTGACAATCGTGACAGAAGCAATGATAGTCGCTACTGGGGATTTGTTCCTGAACAGAATATCGTCGGTAAAGCTGTTTATATCTGGATGCATTGGCCCAGCTGGACACAGATTCCCGGATTTAAGAACAATGGTGCTATTGAGTAAGGTTTAACAGGACTCTATGGAGAGAATCTCATGAGTGGAATGAAAAGCAGGCAACGGGGCAGTGGCGCCTTGAGCTGGCTGTTTTATCTATTGATTGGTGGACTTCTGTTGTCTTTTGCATTCAAGGTTCTACCATTCTATATGGATGATCATGCTGTTAATAAGGTGGTGTCGTCATTAACTGGCCGACCTGGATCTTCAACAGCCTCTGTGACTCAGGTCAGAACCTGGATCGATAAGGGCTTACAGTTGAATATGGTCAAGCTGGATCGCAGTGAAGTCAAAGTAGCCCGTAAAAATGCGGTAGTTGCTGTAGATATTGACTACGAGCGACGTATTAATTTTTTCTACAACGTTGATCTGGTATTAACGTTTGAACATAACTGGAAAGCTGGAACTCAGTGAAAACCGTTGAAGTGGCCCGTTTGCAGAGAAAGTTAGGGTATGAATTTTCAGATCAGAGTCTGCTGGAACTGGCGTTAACCCACCGCAGTTTTGGCAGTCGCAATAATGAGCGCCTGGAGTTTCTGGGTGATTCAATTGTTAACTTTGTCATTGCCGAAGCGCTCTATGAACGCTTTCCCGAGGCGAAGGAAGGTCAGTTAAGCCGCCTGCGAGCCCGAATGGTGCGCGGTGTGACACTGGCTGAACTGGGCAGGGAATTTGAACTGGGTGACTTCCTTCGTCTGGGGTCTGGTGAACTCAAAAGTGGTGGTTTTCGCCGTGAGTCTATACTGGCTGATGCTGTTGAAGCCATTATTGGTGCGATTTACCTTGATGCTGGTATGAATGCCTGTCATCAGCGTATTAACAGCTGGTTTACCACTCGCCTTGATAAACTGACGACAACGGATGAGCAAAACAAAGATCCAAAAACCCGCCTTCAGGAATATTTACAGGCAAGACAGCAGTCTTTGCCAAAATATCAGGTGACAGATATCCAGGGAGAGGCACATGATCAGTATTTCACTGTGATCTGTACTCTGGATGGTCTGGAAAAGCCATCAAAGGGGGAGGGGCCGAGTCGGCGAGGTGCTGAACAACAGGCGGCTCGCAATGCATTGAAGTTACTTGGCATTGAGAGTTGATTATGAGAAATGAGAACAGAAATTACTAATGACATCTGATGTAAATGCCGTTGAGCCATCTGCTCATGAGGGTTCTTCTGAAGAATCAAACCGTTGTGGTTATGTCGCGATTGTTGGTCGACCCAATGTTGGTAAATCCACGCTGCTGAACCATCTTATTGGACAGAAGCTTTCCATCACGTCACGTCGTCCCCAGACTACCCGACATCAGGTGCTGGGTATCAGAACTGAGCAGGGTGTACAGACGGTCTTTGTTGATACGCCTGGCATGCACAAGGTTCAGAAAAAAGCCATCAACCGCTATATGAATAAGGCCGCCACCAGTGCTCTGACGGGTATTGATGCGGTTGTCTTTGTGGTTGACCGACTGACCTGGAATGAAGAAGATGATCTGGTTCTGGAGAAGGTGAAAGGCGCCCGCTGTCCGGTTATTCTTGCCATAAACAAGGTTGATAAAATCAGTGATAAGGCGAAGTTAATGCCTCATCTTGAAACCTTGTCAGGAAAGATGGACTTTCATGCGGTCATCCCGATTTCTGCCCAGCATGGCCATAACCTGAAGGAGCTGGATGATCTGATTACCCATTTGATTCCCGAAGGTATTCATCACTTTCCGGAAGATCAGTTGACTGATCGCAGCTCACGTTTCCTTGCGGCAGAGCTGGTTCGTGAAAAAGTGATGCGTCAGCTGGGTGACGAATTACCCTATGAGATCACCGTCGAGATCGAAGAATTCAAGCATGAAGTGCGTCCTAAAGGACCACTGTTGACCATCAGTGCATTAATTCTTGTGGAGCGCGCCGGACAAAAAGCCATTGTTATTGGTGATCGGGGTACCCGGCTGAAGCAAATTGGCCAGGATGCCCGCAAGGATATGGAGCAGATGTTTGACTCGAAAGTCATGTTGCACCTGTGGGTCAAAGTCAAAGCGGGCTGGTCAGATGATGAGCGAGCTCTGAAAAGTCTGGGATATGACCATAGTTAGTCATCAGTTTCACAAAGCCTGGTTGCTGCACCGGCGCTCCTATAAAGAGCGCTCGGTGATTGCCGAGTTTCTGGTAGAAGGGCATGGACGGGTTGCCATGGTCGTTCGTGGTGTTCGCCAGGCTCGCTCTCGTTATTCTTCACTGTTACAGCCTTTTCATCAGCTTATGGTCAGCTGGAAAGGCCGTAGTGAGTTAAAAACTCTGGTGGATCTTGAACCTGACAGGATGGCTTTTCTGACGGGTGAGCGTTTGTATTGTGGCTTTTATATTAATGAATTATTAATGAGAGCCATGATTCCCGGTCAGCCCGTTGATGGGATCGAAGAACTCTATCAAGGGGCACTTGCCCAATTGGGTAATGCTTCGCCACTGCAACCCCTGTTGCGGGAATTCGAATTGGAGTTGCTCAGGCTCTGTGGTTATGCGCCTGCACTCGATTGGGAGGCTGGCAGCGGTATGCCTCTTACTGAAGGTGCCGTATATCGCTTTGAACCCGATACCGGGCTTCTGCCAGTTCATGGGCATTTAAACCACCATGAACGATCGTTTTGCTACACGGCAGAGTTGCTTCAGGCGCTTTCAAAAAGAAACTTTACCAACCCTGAGTTTCATGCTGGCTTTAAACGTTTCACCCGACAGGCAATGAAACCGCTGATTGGTAATCGTCCGTTGCAGAGCAGTCTGTTCTTCAGAAAAAGTGTTCCGGAAAAGCGTGTTTAAAGAAAGGTATGCGAGATTCGTCTGAACAGAAGAATCTCTCCAAAGCCTGAAATCATTTGATCAAATAAAGGTGTGTTCATGATCCCTCATCAGCGGATTTTGCTGGGTGTCAATATTGATCATATTGCTACGGTCAGACAGGCTCGTGGTATTCGTTATCCTGATCCTGTTCAGGCGGCTATTGAAGCTGAAGAGGCTGGTGCGGATGGAATTACGCTGCACTTGCGTGAAGACCGTAGGCACATTCAGGATCATGACGTATTCCGGATTCGCGATATTCTCCAAACCCGCATGAACCTGGAAATGGCAGTCACCGAAGAGATGCTGGAGATTGCCGAAAAAGTCAGCCCGGAACATGTCTGTCTGGTTCCGGAAAAACGGGAAGAGGTGACCACCGAAGGCGGGCTGGATGTCAAAGGTCTGTTTGACAGTGTTGCTTCTGCCTGTCATCGCCTTGGTCAACAGGGTATTGATGTTTCCCTGTTTATTGATCCGGATATTGAGCAGATTGAAGCCGCCGCAAGGGCAGGGGCACCCACCATTGAATTACACACGGGTGCTTATGCCGAAGCAACCACTGCTGAAGCTATGCAGGAAGAACTGGATCGCCTGAGAAATGCGGTTATTTTCGGGTTGGAGCAGGGGCTGACTGTCAATGCCGGACATGGTCTGAATTATCAAAATGTTGAACCTGTTGCCATGATTGCCGGTATTAATGAGCTGAATATTGGCCACTCCATTATTGCCCGTGCGCTTTTTACGGGTCTTAAGCCTGCTGTCCGTGAAATGAAATCACTGATGCTGGCAGCCGCAGGGAAAGCCTTTTAAGTGATCGCTGGAATTGGCACAGACATCGTTCGTATCGATCGGATAGAGCGCTCTCTCAATCGTTTGGGAGAGGCTTTTGCCCGCAGGATTCTTACTGAATTTGAGTTGTCTGTCTGGGTTGAGCGTTCTTCACCAGCAGCTTATCTTGCCAAGCGTTTTGCGGCCAAGGAAGCGGTTGCAAAAGCCTTTGGAACCGGTATTGGCAAACTATCTTTTCAGCATATTGAAGTGAGAAACAACGTTGCCGGTGCGCCGGAGTTGATACTGTATGGCTATGCTCTTGAATTACAGCATCAAAGAGCTATAAAGCAGCTTCATATCAGCCTCTCTGATGAACAGGATAATGCGATTGCATTTGTTGTTCTGGAAAGGTGAGGAAATGGGTTCAATTCCATGTTTCCAGAAGCTCGATGCACTCTCTTAATCTGTATTGATCGAATAGCTCAGATATCTCAACCGGAAATAAGCTGTTATCCGGTATAGTTGCAGTAATGAGTAATCCAATAATGGTAGCAAGGGCTATAGCCATATTGGTTACAATGGAATCATCATTATTTTAATCCACATAATACCGATATGATTCCAGTAGAATCATGCCTTGCTCGTTTATCGTCGAGGCATGGTGCAAGTTCCTTTTTTGGTGTTCACCATTATTCTCTGCACTCTATTTATTGCTTCCTGTTTCGCAGTTTTCAGCTCATGCTGGCTTAACTTACTTTGAGCTAATTCAATGCAGTCATTACTTTCAGTTTCATTGATACTGGCTAGCAAGCTCCAAATGTAACTTTCCTTGTAATCCTGTTGTACTCCATTTCCTTGAGCGTACATTACTCCAAGATTAAATTGGGCATCTACATTCCCCTGCTCTGCGGCCTTTCTGAACCACATGACAGCTGTGCTTGCATCCTTCTTTACCCCATCGCCTTCAGCATACCTAAACCCAAGACTGCCCTGAGCTTTTGCTAACCCCTGTTCTGCGGCTTTTTTGAGCCATATGACTGATTTGCTGACATTCTTCATTCCGCCATCATTAGCGTATGTAAGCCCAAGTTTATACTGAGCTTCTGCATCCCCCGATTCTTCGTTTTGTTGGTAGTATCCGATCGCGCTGAAATCAGTAGTACTACCGATATCTGCAATTTTCTGTGCTAATTCATCTTGTAACAATGTGACTGTTTCGCTGGTTTTCTGTGTTATTTCATCGTCAATAGAATTAGAGTCTGACGCAGATTGTGCAACTCTTGATGAAAATTCACTATTTATTTTCTGCATCTGCAGTGGCTCATGCTGTGTTTGATTCCTTGATGCTTGTGCAAGACGGCGTTCCTGAGTTTCTCGTGGTAATGGTTTTACTAATAGCGTATTTGATGTAGGAGGTACTTTGGTTTGTAACTGCACATTTGTGACTGTCGAGACCACATTTACAGGCTCTGAATTTTCGCTTTTATTAGTCTGCAGAGGCGCAGGCTGATCTGCCAGCTGTTTTTGAACCGTTACGCCGGTTTCACCAACTGCCAGCTGACGTGTGTTTCCGGAAGAATTTATTTTAACCCGCTTCTCCAGTTTTTTGATTGTGCATTCTAGTACCCTTATTTTACGTTTATGGATACTTCTGAGATTCTTCTTTTGTTTCCTTAGCGAGATGCATCGATTGTTTAGATTACCAATAACTTGACTGTTATTTTGAAGTTTATTTTTTCTGGTACTAGTATTACTATCCTTTACCTTTACCACGTATGTATTAGTTGCTGAATCCTTTGTCTTCACGGGACTAGTGATTAGGTTTGATGCAGGTTCTCTGTGAAACGTCATTTCGGTTGCTATTTTATTATCGTTGTTAAGCAGATCCTGAGTATGAGGGTTGATTTTTTTTTTTCAAAATATGAGTCCTTTCAGGCGTCTCATTTATTTTACGCTTGCCTATTGATCGATGTTTTGAAGATTTGCTTTCTCCTTTTTCTTCTTTCCTATTACTCATGGGTTCTTTAAAATATAACATTTCATTGTTATCAGTCTTGGCATATAACGAATCCTCAACAGAATGGGGGTAGGTATCATCTGGCTGATTGTCTGAATTTGTCTTTAATGGTGGTACCAGTTGCCAGTTAAACTTAGTTTTCTCATTGGAAAAAGCGGTGGATAGTTTATGACGTGCAGATTTGGATAGTCCGCTGTTGTCACAATCAATTGCTGTAAGGATGGAAAAGTCCACCCATAGGCCTGCAAGTATAGCAACTTCGTGTGTGGTGTTTTTCTCTAAAACACTATTGATATGCTGAATCCATTGTAATGGCTGAAAATCATTTTTATTCTCGGCTGAATTCAGTATTGTTACTATCTCATCATGATGCTTAGAAAATATTGAGGGAGTACTGCGTACGTATTGGTCGAATTTGCAGGCATTTTTCCAGATAAAGTAGACATTGAAATCGGTATATTTCGAGTATTTCTTTGATAATTTATTGATTGCGTTAGCTGTTTCAGCCTCAGACAAACACTCATAAGTATATCCCTGAAAATCCATATTGAAATACTTATAGCCAGTGGTAATAGTATTCTTGTTAAATCCCCTGTATTTGGCAGTCTGGAATAACTGGTCAAGGTTAACGGGAGTATGGTGGGGTGGTAGGAACTGTTGAACGGTGGTGCACTTCATATCTCTGATTGGTTTTATTTTTAGAAGTTGCGTTGAGGTTGAGCTTTTTGAAACTGGTATATTCATTTTTGGAATGGATTTAACTTTATTGGCTTTTGAAGGGGCGTGCTTTACAATGGGATAAGTTTTTACCCCGCATGCCTTTGAACTCTTTGACATGTGATCCATAAGCATTTCCCCATTCTTTTTTCTTAAGTAGTTAACCAAATGAAATCATATATTCCTGACCGAACTGATCAAACACTCGTTTAACTTCAGCTTCAAAAGCCGCAAAGTTCATTATTTCAAAGAGGTTCAGCCATTCATACTTCACCTTCTCCCACAGCTTCTCT
>NZ_JAVRMB020000369.1:0-10239 GCF_031844845.1 Endozoicomonas sp. | reverse complement strand
CATGGTCTGGCGCAGATTATTGGACGTCGGAAGCAGGATTTTTCAGGCATTCTCAATGGTTGTGATTATCAGGAGTGGAATCCGGAAACAGATTCATTGCTGCCGGCTAATTTTTCGCTGAAAGATCTCTCCGGCAAAGCCTTGTGTAAGCAGTCGCTACAAGAGCAACTGCAATTGCCTGTTGCTCCGGAGAAGCCATTATATGGACTGGTTAGTCGTCTTGCTGAGCAGAAAGGTTTTGCCTATCTGATTCCTGCTTTATGGCAGTTTTTGCAGAATGACGTACAGGTAGTTCTTCAGGGTTCCGGAGACCGGCACACTGCCGCTGAATTAAGGCATCTTGCTGATACCTTTGGCGATAAGTGTCGTTTTGTTGAAGCCTATGATAACGGTCTTGCGCACCTGATTGAGGCGGGCTCTGACTTTTTCCTCATGCCTTCCCTGTTCGAGCCCTGTGGGCTTAATCAGATGTACAGCATGAAATACGGCACACTGCCTATTGTCAGGGCTGTTGGCGGTCTGGTGGATTCAGTGGTGGGTTATCATGAGGAAAGCCTGCAGCTGGCTACGGGCTTTGTGTTCACCGCTGCGGAAGAGCACGCGTTGCATGCTTGCCTGACCAGTACGCTTGACGTCTTTTATGACCAAGAAGTCATGAGGCAGCTGATCGATAATGCAATGAATCAGTCGTTTACGTGGGAGCAATCGGCTTCTGACTACCTTGATGTGTATCAGTCAGCCATTAACCGATGACTGATTACCTGGAGTAATTAAGCTAATCTGACTTATACGACTATGGGAATTAATTTGCTGTGGTCGTTTTTATTGTCAGAATTGCTTTTAAAAGAATAGTGTTATGAATATTGCAGTTTCACCTTCTTTACCTGCCTCTGTAGCTGCCGAACTGGCTGCCTGCCTTTATGCCACGCCGTTTGATATTCTCGGACTTCATGCACACCCATCAGGAAAAGGCCTGGTGATTCGTGCCTGGCGGCCCGATGCAGTCGCCATTGAGGTGCTTGATTATCAGACGGGAAAACTGCTGGGGACGATGACTGCCCATGAAGAGGGGTTGTTTGAACTGCATTTGCCCCGGCGGAAAAAGCCCTTTCTTTACCAGCTGAATATTCATTGGGCCAATGGCCATAGTTTCCGGCTGTTTGACCCTTACAGTTTTGGCCAGTACGTTCTTAAACAAACGGACATTGAATCAGACTATCTTCATCGACATATGGGTGCTTCGGTTACCCGTCATGCGATCAATAGTAAGCACCAGATTGAAGGTGTCCTGTTTAAGGTTTACGCCCCTTATGCCCGAACGGTCAATATTGTCGGCAGTTTTAATGGCTGGGATGACCGGCTTCATCCAATGGCCAGTGCGGACGATGGCATCTGGCGGTTGTTTATCCCGGGGGTGATGGCCGGGGATCAGTACAAATATTCAATTCATGATTATCATGGCGGTCTCCTGCCATTAAAAACGGACCCTTTTGCCCAGCATCTCGAGCAGTGGCCGGGGCTGGCTTCAGTGGTACAAAACCCGGATGGTTATTGCTGGGATGATCAGGGCTGGCTTGCCCGGAGAAGGGATTCCCGTAACCAGGCGCTGCCGTTATCCATTTACGAGGTGCATGCAGGCTCCTGGAAAAGAAAAGAAGACGATGGTTTTCTGAATTTTCGGGAGCTGGCTGATCAGCTGATCCCTTACGTGCTTGATATGGGCTTTACCCATCTGGAACTGATGCCGGTTTCTGAGCATCCGTTGTTTGACTCCTGGGGTTATCAGCCGGTGGGGCTGTTTGCTCCCAGTAGCCGCTATGGTTCGCCGGATGATTTCCGTTATTTTGTGGATAAGTGCCATCAAAAGGGCATCGGGGTGATTCTGGACTGGGTGCCTGCCCACTTTCCCAGTGATGATCATGGTCTGGCTAAATTCGATGGCTCATCCCTTTATGAACACTCCGATTCACGGCGTGGCTGGCATCCGGACTGGCAGACCTGTATTTACGACTTTGGCAAACCCTGGGTACAGGATTTTCTGATCAGTAATGCGCTTTACTGGCTTGACGAGTTTCATATTGACGGTCTCAGAGTGGATGCGGTTGCCTCCATGTTGTATCTCGATTACTCAAGGGATCATGGTGAGTGGGAGGCCAATATTCACGGTGGCAACGAGAACCTTGAAGCGGTCGCCTTCCTGAAAAAATTCAATGAGACTGTTCACACGGCATTCCCGGATGTGATGACCATTGCGGAAGAGTCCACCAGTTGGCCGGGTGTTTCCAAAGCGGTTAATGAGGGTGGTCTCGGGTTTGACTTCAAATGGAACATGGGGTGGATGAATGACACTCTTGAGTATATGAAGCTGGATCCTGTTTACCGTCAACATCACCACGGTCAGATGACGTTCAGTACCGTCTACGCATGGAGTGAAAACTTTGTTCTGCCACTGTCCCATGATGAAGTGGTTCATGGTAAGGGCACTATCCTGACGCGTATGCCCGGCGATGATTGGCAGAAGTTTGCCAATTTACGGACTTACCTGGCATTTATGTATACCCATCCGGGTAAGAAGTTACTCTTTATGGGAACCGAGCTTGGGACTCATAAAGAGTGGAATCAAAATGCAGCTCTGGACTGGGACCTGTTGGAAAATACCGATGGTTTCAATGCCGGTGTTCAGAAGCTGGTGAAAACGCTCAACCATCTCCATGGCAGTGAACCTGCCCTGTATGAAAGGGATATGGATGCCGGTGGCTTTGCCTGGGCAACCTGCGACGACAGTGGTCAAAGCGTTCTGGCTTTTCGCCGTTATGACAGTCACGGACGCTCAGTTCAGGTTGTTTGTAACCTGACGCCCGTTGTTCGCCATAACTATCGTATTGGTGTTCCTGAAGGTGGGCAGTACTCTGAGCTGCTGAATACGGATGATCGTTGCTTTGGGGGAAGTGGTGTTAAAGCCGGTGAACACCTTCAGGCTGAAGAGATTCCGATGCATCATCAGCCTTACAGTATTGCTTTAACCTTGCCACCGTTAGCGACGGTTATTCTGGCATTGTCCTGATGCTGTAATAAACTCAAATTAGCTCCGTTACGTGAATGGAGCTCACTTCTCTATACTCGGCATCGCTGCGTCTACATGGGGCGCGGGTATATCACATCCTCGCCCGGCTCTGTCGGGCTGAGTTCTGGCTTCAGGTATTTGCAGTTTATGCATCTTTGATAAGCTGGCGGCCTTGCTGGTAAAAAACTTCATGGGGGCAGAATCGTTTGTGAACTTTAACGGTATTTCATTGTCGATAGTATGGCCGTTTGTGCAATCGAAGGTTTAGCCCCCGTTCCAAGAAAAAAGGATACATTAAGCCCTGTATTTCAAAGGGAGCGTCCTGAGCCTTGGTGGGATATTTTCACCTGAACGGATAGTCGAAACTAAAGAACAGGCGGCCTCAAAATTAGCCAAACATTCTATTTGTAAGGTGTGCATATTATGGATCAATTGAACTCAGACTGGAAAAGTTTTGCGACTCATTTGGCTGCTGGTGGAGTCGGTGCTTTTATTATTGGTTCAGGTATTAAGTTGTCTGAAGATCCAAGTTTGAATCCCGTAAGGTTTGCAGGATATTCACTTGTGGCTGTTGGTGCTGTGGGCGTGATATCCGATATAGTGAAATTCGAAAACAAGGGGCGAGTTATATCTCTCAGAGATTGTATTGTATTAATGGCCCATGCTGTTGTTTGTGCTATTGGCTTTGGGATATTAGCAATAGATAAATGTGCTGGTTGTGACGGGTATGGTGACGGCTATGCCAGGGGGGGGCGTGTCAGGCCTATCGCCAGGGAAATAGAAGTTGATAAGGGTAGTACTAGCGTGATCAATTATGTCCCATCTTTCCCGCAGTGCCCTGCCCCCCCCCCTGCCATAACAGGTGATTAACTTTTCTCCGCCGGATTGAGTTGAGGTCAGGCTCAGAGCAATTATCAGGGGTAGGGTGGGTAAGAAGCTTTCAGGCGCCATTGATGAATTACTCCCATTTTGGGGCTTTAACGCCAGGTAGGAGCAGCGTTCAAGAGTTGGCTGCTTGGCCGTGCGAGACTGGTCTTGTGTGCTTTGGGTGAGGCTTAATGTCTACCCTGAGATATCAGGTGTCTACCACTCGGGCACCTTTGCAGTCGGGGTAGGTACTACATACCCAGCACTCAAGTCCTGCCTGCGAGCCTTTTTTCATAGTTCTTAATTTCATTGGGCTATTGCACTTTGGACAGTCAGGGTCGACTACAGTTTCCACTTCTGCAATAGCCTTTCTCGGGGTTGGTAGTTCATAGTCCGGAGTTCCCTCCTCCTCAATACCACAGGTGGCAAGAACGGTACGGCGCAGTTCAGTAACATCGCGCCAGGGTTTCATATCGTATTCCAGCAGTGGTAACTCTGCTGCTTCGCAAAGCTGACGTAATAGTTTGAACTCTTTTGAGCTTGATTTTATTTTATAAGGGATCAGGTTGATAACGCAGCAGACTTCCATTTTTCGACGATGATAAAGAACAAAATCAAACCGGCGGTTTTTTCTGATGCTGAGTATCCTGGCGGTTCGGCTCCATTTACCGGATTTCAATACATCGCCAACAGGTAAGGACGGCAGAACCAGCAGATGACTGCGAACAGCAATATCCAGCTGGCCCAGAAAAGCCCGCTTGTCTTGCTCAAGAAGGTTCATGTTTATATTGGCTTTCAGGGGGCTGAAAGTGAGCCAGAGATACCAGGCAATCACTGCAACAATAAGAAGAGAGCCTGAGAGAACGAGAGGGAAAATATCCAGCAGCACTGCACTACCTTGTATTGGATTTATGAGTCAACGAATTGTTAAAAACGCGGCTCTGTCAACAACGAGCTACCCATGTTGAAAACATGGGTAGGGCGAAGACATGTATGGCTAATCATTAGTGACGCAGAAAATACACTTGCATATGAGCGGAAAGAGCAGTTCTGATCAGTTGGCTAAACAGCCAGACAGTGTCTGACTGGAAATAATAGCCTTTAATACTCTTTTGTCATAATAAGTGTTGCTCCATAATTATTAAAATTGTGAAGCATTACACTTGTATAGAGTATTCAGGCAGGCAGCTGAATCAAATTTAAACAGGGAAAGACTCTTCCTGGGCGGTTGTTGTGCCTTGAGTGCTTTCACTGCCACTGCCACTGCCATTGCCATCGTCCGGCAGAACTTTAGTGGCAATGAGTCCCTTTGGACCCTGGCCAAGCTCAAAGCTGACAACCTGTCCGGCTTTTAGAGTTTTAAAGCCTTCCATCTCAATGACAGAATAGTGAATGAGGACATCCTGATTTTCGGTCTCTTCCGTTGCCTGGATGAATCCGTACCCTTTAGGGTTATTAAACCACTTGACAGTACCTACCAGCATAGCTTCCATTTCCTTCTTGGTCGCTTCCATACAGCTTGAATCCTTCAGATACTACATTGACGGAACTGCTGGGAAACTGCAACCCTTGTTGTTTTAGTTTTTGGCATTTTTTTTTATGGTTATTCATAAAAGTGTCGTCCGTGCCACTTTATTCCCTTTATTTCTGTCTGAATAAATCGTCGCCGTCTTTTTCTTCTTTGAAAGAGAGCCGAACCATCAGGCTTCAGACAAGGGGGAGCTTACAATATAACATCATAAATTGTCTTTGTAATAGCCTTGTTGAGGCTTTATCTGCTGATGGTCCAGGTACTTTTCAGTGCTGTGTCGTTTATATCCGGATTCTTACGAATGGATAAGCAAGATATTTGCACGGTGGAGCAAAGTTACTATCCTCATTTAATATCCGGTCATATTTCAGTGGCTGTTATTTATAAACACTCATGTCAATGAGTCGTTAGCTGAAATGCATCAACATAATCATTGTGAAAATGGCAAAGATACGGTTGCCAGCAAGCTCGCTATCGCCATTGCCATAAAGGGGTTGCTGGCCCTGATTCAGGTTTCCGGTGGCCTGTTGTCTGACAGCATGGCGCTGGTTGCTGACGGGATTCATAACTTCTGTGATACCGGGGGTATCCTCGTCGCCCTGATTGCCCAGAGAATCAGCAACAGGGCTGCCACTGGTCACATGACGTATGGGTTTGCCCGGGCCAGAGTGTTAGGGGCTTTGTTTAATTGCGGGTTGCTGGTGGTGGTGGGGATCTACCTGATCACGGAAGCCATTGCTCTCTGGTTTGAGCCGTGTGTGGTCGATGGCTGGATGGTGTGCTGGATTGCGGGCATAACGCTGGTGGTGGATCTGGCAACGACACTACTGGCCTGGCTGGCGGGTGCTAAAAACAATATTAATATCAGGGCGCTGTTTATTCACAACCTGGCCGACTCCCTGGGATCAGTGACGGTGATCATTGCCGGGGCATTGATTATTGTTTATGAACGTTATTTCTTTGATGCTATTGCTACCCTGGTGATTGCTTTTTTTGTCATCTATACCGGGATAGGGTTGTTAGGGAAATGTGTGTTTATTTTAATGCAGGCAGTCCCCGATGCCGTTGATTGCGACAAAATCCGAGAGGTGATGCAAAGTATCGAGGGCGTGGAAAAGGTAACCAGGCTTAACCTGTGGCAGCTTGATGAGCAGAGTATCTGCTGTGAGGCTCGTATTTTACTGAAATGTGCAGATCATGAGGTGGTTAAGCGCAAGCTAAGGGTCATTCTGAAGCATCAGTTCAGCATTGATCATGCGACTCTGGAGACAAGGGGTATCAAACTATCTTAGGATTTGTCCCTAAATAACTTGCCTGTTTTCGCCGCCCGTTACCCGAAAAAGCCAGAGTCGCTTTTGCGGGTAGCGGGCAGCGGCCTTTAAAAGGCTCAGTAAAATGGGGATCTTATTTCGGGACTATTCTTTAATGGCGTGCGGAAAACCGTGCTGAAAATACTGCCAGACTGTTTGAACGCAGTCTGGCAGGGACTCAGGGTTTGTTATGGTTTTGCGTCGGCGGATGACTTCTCTTTTGGTGGTTCAAAGGAATATTGCACAATATTTTCATCATCAACTGATTCAAGTTTTACCTCGAATCCCCACAGGCGACGAACATGCTTGATAATTTCATTGGTGCTGTCGTCTTCCAGTGGCCTGCCCTTGTGCATGTAGTGGCGAAGGGTGAGTGAGCGGTCTCCGCGGACATCCACGTTATAGACCTGAATATTAGGCTCCCGGTTGCCAAGGTTGTATTGATTCGCCAGATTTTCCCGCAACTGACGATAGCCAGGGTCATCATGGATGGCATCAACCTCAAGGTAGGGGTTGATCTCATTATCATCAATGCTGAACAGGTGCATGTCTCTCATGACTTTAGGCGACAGGTACTGAAGGATAAATCCTTCGTCCTTAAAGTTTTTCATGGCAAAGTGCACAGCATCCAGCCAGTCAGTACCGGCAAGGTCCGGGAACCACTCCCGGTCTTCATTCGTCGGATTCTCACAGATCCGGCGAATGTCCCTGTAGATATTGAAGCCAAGGGTATAGGGGTTGATACCACTGTATCTTGGATCATCAAAATCGGGCTGGTACACGACACTGGAGTGTGAGTGTAGAAACTCCATGATAAAGCCTTCAGTAATGAGGCCTTCATCGTACATCTCATGCATCAGATGATAATGCCAGAATGACGCCCATCCCTCGTTCATAACCTGAGTCTGGCGCTGGGGATAAAAATACTGGGCAACCTTACGGACAATGCGAATCAGCTCGCGCTGCCAGGTTTCCAGTAGTGGCGCATTCTTTTCAATAAAGTACAGAAGGTTCTCTTCCGGATCTTTAGGGAAGCGAATATTCTGTTTTCCCTTTTCACTTTCACGAACAGGGATGGTTCGCCAGAGGTCATTCAGGTTTCGCTGAATGTACTCTTCACGCTCCTGAGAGCGGGCTTTTTCCTGCTCCGCTGACATGGGCGTTGGTCGTTGATATCGGTTCACCCCCTGATTCATCAGGGCATGGCAGGCGTCAAGAACGTCCTCAACGGCACTGATACCATACTTTTCTTCACACTTGGCGATATAGCTTTTGGCGAATAGCAGGTAATCAATAATGGCGCTGGCATCGGTCCATTGCCGGAACAGGTAGTTGCCTTTAAAGAACGAGTTATGGCCATAACAGGCATGGGCAATCACCAGTGCCTGCATGGGCATGGTGTTCTCTTCCATAAGATAGGCGATGCAGGGATCGGAGTTGATTACGATCTCATAGGCCAGTCCCATGCTTCCCCGCTGGTAGTTTTGCTGATTGCTCAGGAAACTCTTGCCATAGCTCCAGTGGTTATACATCAGGGGCATGCCCACTGATGAGTAGGCATCCAGCATCTGCTCAGAGCTGATTACCTCAATCTGGTTGGGGTAAGTATCCAGTCGGAATTTATCAGCTAGCCTGGAAAACTCACGGTCGTATATTTGTAGCAGCTCAAAAGTCCATTCCGAGTCGGTTGACAGTGGCTGCTTTCTCTTTACTTTTTTTACCGGGGTTTCAGCTTCCAGCATGACTTCCCTCCTTTTTCTCAAATAAACGACGGAAGGTTGGGTAAATATCACCATAACTGCGAATCTGCTGCATGGCAAAATGACCCGGGTGTGCCTGCTCTATGCTCTTGTACTCATACCAGAGGTTCTGATGATGGCGATCGGTGATTTCTACATAGGAGTAGTACTGGCAGACCGGTAGCAGCTTTTTCAAAATAATATCATTGCATTTACTGGAGTCTGCTTCCCAGTTGTCCCCATCGGAAGCCTGGGCTATGTAGATATTCCACTCGCTGGGTGAATAGCGTTCGGTAATGATTTCATCGGTTAAGCGCAGGGCGGAGGAGACCACGGTACCGCCGGTTTCCCTGGCATAAAAGAAATCGTTTTCATCACACTCCCTGGCTTCGCTGTGGTGTCGTATAAAGACCACCTCCACCGCCTCATAGTTTCTTTCCAGAAACAGATAGAGCAGCAGGAAGAAACGCTTGGCCATGTCCTTGATATCACGGGTCATGGAGCCGGAAACATCCATAACACAGAACATCACGGCCTTGCTGGAAGGCTGGGGGACTTTGGTCATGTTGTTGAAGCGCAGGTCAAAGTCATCAATAAATGGCAGACGCTTCAGTTTTTTGTTAAGAACGGTGATCTCTTCCCGAATTTTTCGGGCTCGCTGCTCATCGACATCATCCGTGCTGACTTCCATTTCCCTCAGTTCACGCTTGAGGGTTCGGATCACCTTTCTGTCTTTGCCGGAAAGCGCAATTCGACGGGCATGGGCTGCACGTAAGGAGCGTATGATATTTAACCGGTCCGGCGACCCCGCGGTGGTGAATCCAGCACGCTTCATTTTGAAATCGGTGCTGTCTTTCAGTTCTTTTTTGATGAGATTGGGCAGTTCCAGGTCATCAAAGAGGTATTCCAGAAACTCCTCGCGGTTAATCTGAAAGGCGAAGTCATCAGCGCCTTCACCGCTGTCGCTGGCCTTGCCATCGCCACTGCCCTGACCGCCACCACCCGGTGGCCGCTGAATACGGTCGCCGCTGTTAAACTCTTTATTGCCCGGATGAACATGACCATGATGGCCACCCTGACCATGATGAAAAAAGGGTTCATTCAGGTCTTTTTTGGGAATTGAAATGTCACTGCCGCTTTCAACGTCGGTGATAGAGCGTTGATCAACAGCATCCTGCACTGCCTCTTTAACAAGGCTGCGGTAACGCCTCAGGAAGCGCTGTCGATTGACAGTGCTCTTCTTTTTTCCGTTGAGGCGTCGGTCGATTATGATGCTCATAAAGACGCTCTCCCGATAGATAGTTGCTGTTCGCTAATGATTAGCCGCCCTGATCGACAGGGCGCAGAGGTTGTTCCGCCTTCACTCTCTACAGGTATCAGGGAGAAGGCGGTGGTCTTGTGGTTATTGTGATTTGCGAACCCGGATATACCATTCGGACAACAGGCGAACCTGCTTTTTGGTATAACCGTGGGCAACCATTCGATCGACAAAGTCAGCGTGTTTGCTCTGGTCGTCCTGAGACCCTTTGGCGTTGAACGAGATGACCGGCAACAGGTCTTCAGTGTTAGAGAACATCTTCTTCTCAATCACTGAGCGCATCTTCTCGTAGCTCATCCAGCTTGGGTTACTGCCGTCATTATTGGCTCGAGCCCTGAGGACAAAGTTCACCACTTCGTTACGGTAATCCTTGGGATTCGCTATGCCGGCTGGTTTCTCAATTTTCTCCA
>NZ_JAVRMB020000368.1:0-3702 GCF_031844845.1 Endozoicomonas sp. | reverse complement strand
CCGAAGATGAGCGGTTTTCGGCCAGCCTGGAAAGTGCAGGGGCAGGCTTATCCACAACGCTGCGAGAAAGGATTGAAAAATTCCAGGCACCGTTGACAGAAGAAGAAGCCCAACTTGAAGAACTGATTAATCAGGGTCTTGTCTTACTGTATGACAAAAAAACGAAAACTGACGTTGATGAATCCGTGGCTGCCTGTGAACTTTGGCTGGACGCCTGGGAATTGATCAAAGAACTCTATCAGGACAAGACATCACTGGACGACATGGATAATAAGATGGGGTTTACTCTGGACATGTGGGGTTCCGAAATAGATATGCATTTGTTAAACGCTGCCCGTACTGAATCATCTTTTATAGAAAAGGGCATTACCTTCTTCCGGGAGTTCCTTGAGCATTTCCCGGAATCCAGCGAAGACACACACAAGGCTTATCGTCGGGCCAGTGCTGAGCTTCAATTTCTGATGGGAGAGTGTGAACAAGGAGACGCCACCTTTGAAGCCCTGGTTAAGGACTACCCGGATTCTACCTGGAACTATATTGGCTGGGGGGATATCTATAACCCGACATTTTCTCGCGCCCATCCCGATGATGTTATTGCGGATACTGATCGCGCCAAAAAGCTTTATCAGATCCCTATCGATCGCGAACTTGAAGACGCTGATCATGCCAGTGATCGGCTTGATGAGCTTTTGGCTTATGAACGCAAAGAAGCTACTACATTTGAAGTTTGAAGGGTAACGGGACCGGTCTTGGGTAATCGGAAATCGGGGGCGGGTCTTAACTCTTGAATCCATTCAAAAAGGAAGACCTGACCCTCAAATTAGTAGAGTTGGTGGAACTGAGGATAGCGATGTATATCAGCCGGGGCTGATGCTTCTTTTTTATCAATAGCCTTAATAGAAGAAGCCAAACAGGAAGCGTAAATAAACCTACGATACAGCGCAGACCGATTAGACTATTGCTTACATCGATAATCTGCATGGCATTCGATACAGCGATGATACTGATCAAATTTTCACCTGAAAGCCTGAAAATTGTTCAGGAGCAAACCTTCTCGGACGTACAGCCCTGCTCACTGCTTCAGGATTTCAACCGCTTTTTAAACCGGGTAATGGCTCAGCCCGTCCCGTTGAGCAAAGGCAAACGGCAGCCAATCCAAAAATGGGCCGCGCTATTAAATGATGAACTGACCGAGCCAGACAGCCCCACGCTGAAACGGCCACTCACCATTCACTATCCATCAGTTCTTGGCTTATACCTGCTGGTTCGTACCGCCGGGTTTGGCCGGATTATCACGGCGGGCACCCGCAAATTTCAGCTGGTCATCAACGACACCATGATGGCGCAATGGCAACAACTGTCCGCCACTGAGCAGTATTTTTCCCTGCTGGACGCTTGGCTAACCCGTGGCCATGCGGGCATTATTGGTGAAGATCTTGGCAGTCGTGATGATCGTATCCTGGGTTGCGCTGGCGTCAACTTTCTAAGACAAGGTTTATTCACAGAAGACCCCATCCGGCCACTGGGTCTTGAAGTTCTGCCGTCTCAACTGGGGGCTTACAATGTAAGCCTGCTGAGACTGTTTGGTCTGGTCAAGCTCCAGTGGCAGGACAGCCGTCAGCTGAAACACCTGCAGTTCACCCCCCTCGGAGTGGTTCTCTTTAACCGTTTTCATAAATCCATAGACCTGGAAGGGCTGGCGATTCCCCGGGGTTGCGAGGATGAACTCTACGAAGTCGATGGTATGCAGAAGGTGGTTCAACCCTGGCGAGAAGACATCAGGCAGTTGCTTCATCCACCAAAAATCGACGCATTTAAAAGCTATATCATCAATGTTTTACTGTTTGCCTATAAGTGCCGGCGAACCCTGATAGTGCCTGCCGAAGCGACACTGGATCAACTGGCCAACGCCATTCTCAGCGCCTTTTCGTTCAGCAATCACCAGCTCTTCTACTTTTTTTGTGAAGATTGCTATGGTCACTCTTATCACATAGAGCATCCATTGCTACAACAGCCCGATGTGGATCATACCGATGATATCTGCCTTAAAGACTTGCCACTGGTGCCAGGTGACCATCTGACGTTTATTTATGACCTCGACATTGAGTGGGCGTTTACACTACAGATCGTCGACGGCGTGGACGAAAAACCGGATGGTATTATACTTACCGAAGCAAAAGGGGAAGCTCCGCGGGAGTACTGACTTAAACTGGCATCGTGTCTTGAATTTATTAAAAAATGAAAGCAAGCCCAGAGAGCAATCGCTGACCAGATCAATGAGGAATGTCTGTTCCGGTTCGACTATTTTTTATGAGCATGACGCTTTCCGGACCCTTCTGAAACAACATAGACTGAGGGCCTGATTATTCAGGCGGATATACATGATGAATCACCAGACTGAAGAAGCCTACGTTCTCGATTTGATAGAACGACTGAAACCGCACCTGCCCATGACGGGTAGCCCTGGAAAAGGATTAATTGCCACCTACAAAGCTAATGGGACAAACGGTAAACTCAGGAAAAATCACAACCTAGCCATCACGGCAGCTCACTATCTTGGCCTTGACGGAGGTTTGTGCCTGGCCTACAAATCGCCCATTCAAGGGGATCTCAATGACATGGTGGTCTCCATCACTCACCTGAAGCTGGATCACAAACACCCATTTTATAAAGAGCTTCGGGCTTACCAGATCGGCAGAATCTCCTGGCTTGCCCAGCAGCCGCGCAGTAGTGCTTTACTTACCCACCCGTAATGGAAGTTTATATCCATGAGCCGGAATAGCTGGCCTGAGCCCACTCCTCGTCCGGAAGCCCTGAAAATAACCCGGGAAAGGCAGCGCCATTATTAAAGTCACTGAGCAACAGTATCGACAATGAAAGTCTGGATGAAGGAAATGCAAAAAATAAAATCCGGCCCCGCGTCCCGGTTTCCAGTAAGTAACAACGCACGACAGATCACCGATGCATTTGATAAAAAGCATCGGAACCCAGCAATGGGATGTATTGGCTGGCCAGTGTGTTCAAATCATCCGTGTTTTTCAGGGATATCCAGTCATCAATGCTGCCCAGAAAACAGAACCGCCCTGCATGAAATTCTCGCTTCTTTTTATCAACCAGCGCAAAACGCAGGACCGGTATAAAATGGCTCAGCCTGATCATCTTCTCTACGGACTCTGGTTTCAGGCTCCAGAGCCATCCGACTTCCTTCATCTCACTGGCCGTATCTCTGGCAGCGGATTCAAAAATGGTTACATACTGATTCTGGCAATCCATCAGGTAACGGAAAGGCTCTTTCAGGGCTGCCAGTGCAGAAGCTATGCACTGTTGCTCGGCTCCTGTCAGTAATCCGGGAATTTCTTTTCTCAGAAAGACCTGACCATTTTCAGGCCGTTCATAGATTTCAAAACCCTCAGGGATCCTGGTGATTTTCTCTGCCCCTGCCTTCTCCCGACCCGAAAAATAGTAGCGGGGTTTACCGGTACGGGTGACCCCCTGGTAGAGGAAATACCTTTTCCCGGCCCGGTTAGTGTAAGGCAGCGATAAGATCATTTCCTCCCGTTAGAGGGTGTCGCAAAAGGGCAAAACACCCCCCCGACCGTCATCGTCGCGAAGGCGGTTGTCGCAAAACCCTCCTCGCTCCCACGCTTTTAGGCCCTGTGGGTCCTGCGTGGTAGCGCCAGGACCCAACCACAGACACGATTC
>NZ_JAVRMB020000367.1:0-14925 GCF_031844845.1 Endozoicomonas sp. | reverse complement strand
GCAGCCTATGGTTAATACCCGGTTACAGGCTCATTTGCCGGTACATTCTTGTCAACCTCTTCCCTTACTGAAGAACAGCCTAGGAATGCTCTCCTAATAAAACAATCTTAAATGATAAGTCTAAGCCTGGTGATGAAACTGGACGACCTACACGCCATGCCCCTGTTGTTTTAAATCCTTCAGCTTCGACTAAATTAAACTTTCCGTTATCAGCATTCCTTTCGAGGTAAAGAGTATTGTTATTAGAAATACGATACACCTTCACAATAAAAGCAGGCTGTTCCCTAACTAAACTAACTTTATAACAACAACTACCTACGGATATACTGCCACCATAAGGATGATGCGAAAAAGACACAGACTTATCTTTAGATGAAGTAAGCCTGTTTACAGCGTCTTCTAATTCTGAAGTATTAAAATCCATCTATCGCTCAAACCTCTTGTTTAAATGAATTACGTTTTTTTAATTATCAGAAATAAGAGGGGGTTTTTTACCGCCTGCTTTCGGTAAGTCAGTAACTGATGGCGTTAATCCTTTTATCTGCAAGAACCCAGACGACAATCGAAAAACCAACCCAAAAAATTATAAATTCCATAATCTCAACCACTGAGAACCGGCTTATCAGAGGCGGAAACACAGCCGGTTACTCTGTGTTTTCGGGCGCTACCCTATCCGCTACCAAATACTACCGACAGTCGTTGTATAACTTCAACCTCCCAAGCCCTTATATTAATCTTGGTCAGTTTTGCCCAGTGCCTAACCCGGGAGTGCCATTGTGGAGCGTGTAAGTTAAGCGATTACAAAAGGTCAGCTGACTATTCCAAAGGTGGGATTCCCCAATTACCAAGGGATATAATCGCTTAGCGTACGATTTTTCCCTTTCTATGGGGTGACCCCATGAAGCCTCACGCTTACTCGGATTGAATGAACAGCTAAAGCAGGAACTGGCCGACGCCAGGCAGCAGGCCGATACCCAGCGACAGGAAGCTATGCAGAACCGGCTGGAAGCAGACAACTTGAAGAGCCAGATGGAACAATCAAAAGCGGATCAGGAACGCCAACAAGCCAGCCTTGAGCAAGTGCAGGCAGAATCCCTGAAGTTGAAAACCACAGTGGCCGGGCTGGAAGTCAGAGTGGATGATAGGAATATCAAGGTTGGGCAGCAGGAAGCCGAGCTGGCCACGCTTCGGGAGAGGAAGCAGGAAGAGGTTCAGCAGATCGCTAACCTGACGGCGGAGCGGGAAGCGGGTAAGGCGCGGATCCGGAAGCTGATGCAGGAGTGCGGTGTTGCGGCAGGATAATAAGTCGATGTTGGTTAATGCGAGGCTGGGGAGCGGGGAAAGCGGAGAGTGAATAAAGAAAGTGCTTCCACGCAGATCGCGGGAACGAAGAGAAAAAAGCAAGCCCTGACCTGAGGTCTCGCATGCAATGGCATCTAAGACACAACGGGAAAACCGGGGTCATGGACATTCGCCTTCACTCTTCACTTTAATATAAATCCCCGAGCACTTATCAATGTAGTTAAAAACACAGATATTGGGGTAGGTTTTACCATCGCTAGCGCATACGGGTTCCCACACCACCTTGCACGCGGGATTACGACAGATATCGAAAGTGGTTGGACTGACGGTAGTAGACCTGTCAGCGGCAGGCTTGGCGGGAGGGGGTGGATTGGCAGTTATGGTTCTGTTTGCCAGAAGCGTTCCTACAGTCCCTACAACCCCTGCACCTGCACGTGTCAATTCATAAATACCATACGACGCAGTACCAGCAGTTACAACCAGTGCCCCCAGTGCCAGATATGGATGCCTCAATGGCCACTTGAAACATTGAGTGACCCAGCCTCCCTTGCCAATACAAGACTTAGATTCCGGGCCGGAGCCAGATTCAATGTCACCTTGAGCAGCTGGAGAATAGGCAGGATTTGAATGGGTTGTACCGACAGAATCAGCAGGCATGCAGGTCACCACTAAGAAGGCATTTAAAAAATGGATACGGAAAACAGAAAATAGTTCCGAGCTGACCTTAGCTAGTTCCCATCCAGAAACGCTGTAGACCCCGTATGGCAGTCGATCAGGTCTAAAAAATGCATTTTGTTTTGACACCTGCTCCGCACGACTTTCGGGGCCTGTAGCGGAGTTGATGCGATTTTTACGTAAATTTGAAGCACCTTGAATCTCTATAGCCTACGTGTCCCAAGAGCTAGAGTTTCTGGATGGGAACTAGCTAAGCTGATAAGTCTTGTCTCCCAATGACTCTGGGCGGATTACCCCGTGCTTTTTCATCCAGTTAGTCAGATTGGCAGGTGTTGTGTTATACCTGTCGGCAATAAAGGTTTTAGTCGCCCCATTAGCCAACAAAGCCTCGATCTCTGGTTGAAATGGATCAAGCTTGCTTTTCCCCGGTCCCTTTGGTCGCCCCAAAGGGACACCCGCTGCTTTTTTTGCTCTCAACGCTTCTTTGGTTCTCTGGGAAATAAGGTCTCTCTCGATCTCGGCAGCCATAGAAAATGCCATTGCTATGATTTTGCTCTGGATAGAATTATCCAGTTGCCAGTCACCCTTGACCGAGTACACATGAATTCCACGCTGCATGGCAATAGAGAGTATCTCAATGCATTCCAGCATGCTTCGGCCCAGGCGAGACAACTCGCTGACAATAAGGCTGTCACCATCAGCCAGCATTTCGATAATCGTGGCGATCTGTCTTTTGTGCCAGGAAATCCTTCCTGAACACGTCTCTTCTATGAATTCGACATGACCCAGCGTTCTCTGGTTGGCCAGTAACAAAATATCAGTTTTGTTTTTTTCCAGATCCTGATCAGCACTGGAAACCCTCAGATAGCCGATGGTTTTAGGCGTCTCTCTGGTCACGGTGACCTCAGACAAATCAAACGTTAATGAAAACCCTGAATATACAGGATTTTCTATGGGTTATCCGATCGAAAATACAGTGGTTTTCTTTTATGATTACCGTCATTAAAAATGAACGTTTTTAATGACGGTTTCTGATTCCTGATCAAGATGGCAATGTCCCGTGCCGCACCGAATAGTCTTGTCCCTGTCCCAGCGTAAAGCTTTCACTGCATTGCCTGTTGAACCGGCAGAGCTGGCCAGGCATTACACCCTCTCGGACGCCGATCTTGACGTGATCCGTAAACGTCGGGAGGAAAGAAACCGCATCGGTTTTGCAATACAGCTTTGCCTGATGCGCTATCCGGGGCGCAGGCTCAACCCCGGTGAACAACTACCCGATGAGCTGGTTACTTTTGTAGCGGAGCAAATAGCCGTCAGGCCCGCTGCTTTTGCTGGTTACGCTGGGCGGGAAGAGACTCGGCGTGAACACTTTCTGCTGTTGGCTCGTCTGTTACGGGTGATGTCATTCGGCAAGACGCACTATCACAGCATGACCCGCTGGCTGATCCCTGTTGCGGTTGAAAATCCCGGCAGTGTCTTCCTGGTGGGAGCGCTACTCAATGAGTTACGCCTTCAACGGATATTGCACCCGGTTCTCCCTGTTATTGAGAGTATGGTGGCTGCCGCCAAGAGCAATGCTGATCGACGTATTTTCAATCGGATCAATAAACAAATACAAGACCAACACCGGGTAAAGCTTGATGAGTGGCTGAAGACGAATGAAAAACAACAAAGCAGGCTCTCATGGATTCGACAGCCAGTAGGCCGCCATTGTCCTGCGAATGTCCTGGCCATACTGGAGAAGCTTGATGCGATCAGGGGGCTGTCACTCCCTGACTCCATACTCAGGGAGCTTCCTGTTTCAAGAAGGGAGCTGCTTGCCAGAGAAGGTTCGCGCATGGCCGCTCATAACCTGCGTATGGTTAGCGATGCCAGGCGATACTCTGTTTTGGCGGTGTTCCTTCTTGAGCACTCTCGCGCTTTAGTGGATGAAGCCATCACCATGCATGACCGCATGGTTGGGAGTCTGATTAAAAAGAGCAAGCACAAATACACTGAGCAATTGCAGAAAGAAACCAGGCTTATAAAACAGGCTGTCAGCACTCTGGCGACACCGGGTGACGTACTGATAGAAAGCAGAAAGGGTGAAAAAGATGTCTGGAGCGCAATCGACAACGCTTTTTCATGGAGTGAATTGCAGGCTCGCTTCAGGGAGGCCGAAGAGCTAGCCAACCCTTGCAAGCTGAATCCTCTGCGCTTTACCGAAAACTATTATTCCCAGATGCGTCGCTATACCCCGGAATTACTGGAACATTTTGACTTTCAGGCGGCTCGGGGAGGACAAGAAGTTTTGGATGCTATCCTCCTGCTCCGGGACATGAATAGCAGTGGCAAAAGAAAGCTGCCTGATGACGCGCCCCGGTCTTTTATCCCTTCTCAATGGGTCCCCCTTATCTTTCAAAATAATGAACCGGATAAACACTACTATGAACTCTGCGCGCTCAGTGAACTCAGGAACCACCTGCGATCTGGTGATATTTGGGTGCCAGGGAGCAGGCAGTACCAGGACTTTGAAGGCTACCTGACCAGCAGGGACACCTACGAGGAAATGAAGCGGAATAATGAGCTGCCTGTAGCGGTTGAAGCTGACTTCAGCCGTTATATGACAGAGCGAATCAGTCTCCTCAGGCGTGAGTTTGATAAGGTCAATTCCCTCCTTCAGCAAGGGAAACTGGATGATGTAACGATCAAGAAAAACAGCTTCCATGTGAAGGCTCACGAGGCTACCGACATTCCTGAAGAAGCCAAAACGCTTATCCGGGAAATCCATCAGGCCATGCCCAGGATCAAAATTACCGATTTGCTGGTCGAGGTGGATGACCTAACGGGGTTTACCCATCAGTTCACACACTTGCGAACAGGACTGCCGGCTGAAGACAAACAAAGCCTGCTCACGGTTATATTGTCAGACGCTATCAATCTGGGGCTAACCCGGATGTCACAAGCGTGCAGAGGCGCGACATTCAAACAACTCAGCTGGACAGCAGACTGGTATGTAAGGGATGACAGTTACTCTCGCGCCCTGGCTGATCTGGTCAACTGTCATCATGAGATCGAATTGGTGAATAGTTGGGGGGATGGCAGCACGTCTTCATCCGATGGGCAAAACTTCCCTGTTGGCAATGTCGCCCGCCGCCTTGGTGATATCAATCCTAAATATGGCAGCCATCCGGGAGTCATGGTTTATACCCATATTTCAGACCAGTATTCCCCCTTTCATACCCGACTGATCAACACCAATACACGGGATGCCACCTATGTGCTGGATGGGCTTCTCTACCACGGCTGTAACCTGGACATCAAAGAGCACTACACGGATACCGCCGGTTTTACTGATCATGTGTTTGGCCTGTGCCACCTGTTGGGTTTCAAGTTTGCTCCAAGGATTCGAGATATTGGGGATCTCGTTCTATACCCTCCCGACAAACCAGACTGCTGGCCACAACTGACGACGCTTCTGGGAGGGCGAATAAAATCACCAACCATCGAAAACCAGTGGGACGACTTGCTCAGGCTAACCAGTTCTATCCGGCTTGGTACGGTCACAGCGTCGCTCATCATCAGAAAGCTTGCTTCATACCCTCGCCAGAATAAGCTGGCCCTGGCATTACGGGAGCTTGGCCGGATAGAAAGAACCTTGTTTCTTCTGGAGTGGATGCAAAAACCGGAATTGAGAGCGAGGGTGCAGGCTGGACTTAACAAGGGTGAAGCCAGAAACGATCTTGCCAGGACCGTTTTCTTCAACCGGCTTGGGGAGGTAAGGGATAAATCATTTGAAAATCAGAGCTACCGTGTATCCGGACTTAATCTTGTGGTTGCTGCCATTATCCTCTGGAACACCATTCACCTTGAGGAAGCCATTGCCGACGTCAAAAAACGGCGGAGTATACCGGATGAATACCTGCGCTACCTGTCTCCCCTGGGGTGGGAGCATATTGGTTTAACCGGTGATTATATCTGGAGACTGTAGTCTTGGAAGGTGATGGTTAAAGTGCCTTGTGCCTGGTGTATACCCCTTGATTACCAAGGGATGCATCGCTTAGCGTACGATTTTTTCCTTTCTATGGAGTGACCCCATAGAGGCCGAAGACCTGATGAGGTGGGAGTGAGCAGATTCCATCAGGGCCAGAGGCGAATGCGACCTCACCCCAAGGCCGGATATATGGAAGCATTACTCTTTAGTCATTATCGAAAACTTTACCTTGCATCGCGGGGCGGACCATATATGACCCCAGCTTTTGACCCCAGCTTTCTTTAACAGGGCCTGTGTGAGAAACCCTTCACCGGACAGCATGCCACCAATCAGTAATTCACAAAACGTTGGTGCAGCAAGTGATGATACTGATCCCGCTAAAAAAGTCACATAAATAGCGAGTTCGCGGAGAATAGTTTTGTGTGCTTCTGAGAGCATGATAACCGTCTCTTTTAGTTTAGGTGACGGTTGGATTAGCAGTATTTATGTGGTTCTTGTGTACTTATAATTCTCTAAACTCGAGTACCCTAAGAACATCAGTTAACAATTCTCAGTAAGTGGTTGGCTATGCATTCCCACGCAGAGCGTGGGAACGAGGTTCTCGGTGGGTTTTGCGACAACCTCGAAGGCGGGGATCCGCTGCCCGCGATGGATTCCCGCCTGTGTGGGAAAGACGGCAGTGGTAAAAACCGGCATTTAAGACCTTTTTCGACAACATCTTATAGGCTGTTGCTAAATTCTCCGTAAACCTCGTTCCAGCTCTGCGTGAGAACGAGGTCATATTCTTCTTCAATATTCCCGGGTGCTTCCCATAATTCCCTGTTCAGGAGATTGGTATAAGCCTGATCGTTGGCTGATGTCTGTAGTAAATCGGTGGTTGATTCCAGGAGCGTAACAATCGGATCGCTATCCAGACATTTGACCAGTTCTTTTAACGCCTTGATATTATTCCTGATGGGATCTCCTATTTTTGTGCAGGCAAGTTCTATCAAAAAAGTGCTAACCTTGCCATCGCCGTTATTTATTTTATCACTTAAGACATTATGTTTGTGCTGATCCTGTCTAACCTTCAGGGCTTCATCAATAAGTTCGCAAATCTGCTGGCGGAACTGAACAGGTCTTTTGTGAGATGCCTTGTTAATTACAGATTTAACCTTATTTGACCACTCCGCTGATTTAGTAACATTACCGGCAGGAATTTGGGCAGGTATATTTGTGTTTACATAGGGAATCGTCGATCCTGATGATTTTGCTTCCGATGAATTTATAACCTGAATATTTTGAAAACTCTCCGGGTTATGTTTTTTTACATAGACATACTTTGAATGTATAGTCGCTGGATGAGTCGGTATAAAATCTCTTTTAAGCCTTTCAAAATAATCATTCGTACCGGATTCTGATTTACCAGTGGTCTTTCCGGGTTGTCTGGATTTCTGGCCGTTATTGCCTTGCTGAAATTCTTGGTGGCTGTGGATTGGAGTCCTATCCGCCCTGGCAGCTACTCTGGCCATTATTGGCTTGTTCTCCACTTGATATCTCGAAGGGTCAGGAACGGCTGTAATCTGGCGGTGATGAGTACTCGGATCTGTCTTTATTCTGGGGTGACTATCGAGATGTGTCCCGGGTGGAAAACGAGGCAGTCCTGTTGAACTGAACCCATTAATGGAACCATCTGAAATATATTGGATACTTCCATTCCTAAGCATCGCCTCCCCGCCCCCTTTTTTTTTAAGTCTGAAATTATTCTGCTTACGTTTTGTAAGACAGCTGAATTGTTTAAAGGTTCATTATTGTTTCTGTTTTCTGTTTTCTGATAGGCAGCAACTGATTTCCATCGATTAGTATGGGGATCGGTTGTTGTTTTATCGTTATGTCTCTGAGCCTTTTGTGGTTTTAGACATAGATAGAGTGGGGGCTGGCTAAGTTACCGTTAGTGGTTGGTCTGAATTTTATTCCTATGCCCGCAAGTAATAAATCCTAAATTTTTATATCCTTTATTGTCTTTGCGCCGAACAGTACGAAATTGAGCCATGTATTAAAAAACGTGTTTAATATCGCATTTTACTGATATGTCATAATTGGCAGCTTTTAATAACTGCATAGTAGTTTTATTTTCTTGCTAGATACCATTAGAGATAAAAAGGTTCCCAACCATTAACGGTAACTTAGCAGTGGGGGCTGATAAAAAAAGGGGGGGCTACAAATATCCGTCCTCATATCTGAAGCTTTTAAAAGATATTTTATAATCCAGTGAATAAATCACCAGCAGAAAAATCAGCGCAAATACCGTGGCAAAGCCAGGCCAGAATAATTTCAGGCCGGCCACTCCGGCCTGAACAGGCATTAATTACATTGCACTAAAACGGAAGACCGCTTTTTCCTGGTAAGTTTCACCAGGATTCAGTTGGGTTGAAGGAAACTCTGGCCTGTTGGGTGAATCTGGAAAGTGCTGGGTCTCCAGACAGAAACCAGCCCGCATGCCATATTGGCCACCTCCCCGTGCGGGCTCTCCTTCCAGATAGTTGCCGGTGTAAAACTGCACACCCGGCTGGGTGGAGAGTACTTCCAGGGTTCGGCCACTTTCTGGCGCTTCTATCCGTGCGACAGTCTTCAGGGGATTTTCACGATCTCTCTCTGTCCAGATTACCCAGTTGTGGTCATAACCCCTGGCCTGCTTCAGCTGGATAAAATCCTGACCAATATCACGGCCTATGGGCTTCATGGCGGTAAAGTCCATGGGCGTATTGATGACAGACTCAATCTCGCCATAGGGAATGGACGTTTCATCGGTGGGGGTGAACTGGCTGCAGTGGAGTTGCAGCTGGTGGCTCAGGCAGTCATCACTGCCATTAAGGTTAAAGTAGGTATGGTTGGTCAGGTTGACCACGGTGGTTGTATCAGTGGTCGCCTGATATTCGATGCCCAGTTCGTTCTGGTTATTCAGGGTATAGGTCACTTTCACACTGAGCTTGCCAGGGTAACCTTCTTCACCATCGTCTGAATCGTAATAAAGAGACAGCGTGCAAAGGTTGTCTTTGGTATGGTGCTCTGCCCGCCAGAGATGATGATCAAAGCCCACCTTGCCGCCATGCAGATGATTTGGGGCATTGTTACAGGCCAACTGAAACCGCTCGCCATTCAGCTGCAACTCGCCTTTGGCAATACGGTTGGCATAACGGCCGACAATCGCACCAAAATAAGCGCCTGAACGCTCGTAATCGGCCACCGAGTCGCAGCCCAGGGTGACTTCAGACACATTGCCTGTACGATCTGGCACCTGAATACTCTGGATGATTCCACCCAGGGTCAGGATGTGGATCTTATTTTGGCACGTCAATTCGTAGCATTTTATTATAGGTGGCTGGATCCAAACCGCATTCGCGAACATATTTCTCAAAGTGTTCAACAACCTCCCTGTCTTTGCCGGCCTTATAGGATTTCGGATCTATCGGTGTAAAGGGAATCTGTTCTCTTCGATTCATGCATTCATTAAGATAACTGATTCGGCAACTCAGTAAATTACTAATCAGGAAAGATTCATGACCATCGCGCGGACAGTGAGGCACTCTGAATTCGATAGTGCTGGTTGGTTCTTTATTTATATCAACCGTATGCTCGGCATCTTTCAGATGATGAAGCGCGCAGGGACTACATTTGTCATTCAGTTTCAGACTATTCATAAACTCCGAGAGATCCAATATATCCGAAAAAGAACCACGGCGCGGTTCACATCTGCCACTCTTTATTTGATTATTGGCAGCAGCAACCATCGAAGTAAGAAGCTCTATTCTGCTACGGGATAACACCGCGTATGGAAATACTTCAACCATCCGATCTAATCTATCTAATGCCTTTGGTATCCAGGCGTTATTTTCCACATCAACGACAATCCTGAATAGTAGTTCAGGAATCATACTTAGTGAAGGTATAACATCAAAATGTTTATGACCTGATTTACCGACAAGGGATAAATCTCTGGTAATAGGAAAAATAAAATAATCAAACATCTTGGCCGCAGAGTACTTCTCGACACAATTATAGTTTTTAACAGAGAATTTTTGATTCAATTTATAGGGTGTTGTAATAATCTCCAGTGTATCCTCTAAATCTTGAAAAACTTTAGCTTCCCAAGTACCAATACTATAATGCAGGCAAGGTCTCTCTGACTCATCTTCTTTTTTATAAGTCGATCTTTCAACTTTTGACTCTGCATTAATGCCATGATCTCTTATTATTTTTTCAATCGCTTTTTGGTAATTATCCAAGTATTTAAGAAAGTCTATTTCCCTAACAGACCGTTTATTATCATCAAACCAAAACTCAAACTCTTCACCTATAAAACTGTCACATTGATAAGTTGAAAATCTTGTAATGTGAGATGAAGGAATAGCTGCACAGGCAGACGAGGCTCCGTCAACGGAATCAGCCACTCCTGCTGCCCCACCCTTGCCTTCCTGATGAAAAAGCATATTACAAATAACCTCAGGAATATAACACTGAAGCTTATAGTCATCTAAGGCATCCATAGGCATTTTCTGCTTTTCGCCCAGAATATAATCCGCTTTTGAATGGCTCCACAGAAAATAATTCGAATGAATCAATATCCTGTTTTTTCCCCTTGTATTTACGAGAAAACGACCATTTGCAAATTGCGATTCTAGCAAACTTTTCAGCCAACGATTCATCTGATCAGGTTTAAGACTCAAATAAAAAAAAGCATCATCAACAGCATCTCTAGCCAAACAAAAATCCATGTAAATATGGCTTGATAATATTTTATTAAAATTGTAATGATATGACTTATTAATCTTATTAAAGTGGCAATAACTGAATAATTTGACAATCATCAGAAAAAAAGAAAGGAGATTTTCAGGGTTGTTGTCACAATCATCTTTACTCTCGCATAATTGATTAAGAAATTGAATTATATCAAGGGCAGAAACACTATACCTATCTTTATCTTTATCTTTATCTTTATCTTTAGCAATAGATAGAAAAACATCACAAAAGTTTTGATAAGGATGAACAGTAGTTTTTCCGTTAAGACTTTCGTGGGTTGCATCATAAATTAAATTTTCTATCTGTTTATTATCACCGCAAAAAAGACTAGACATCTCTAGCAAGGTGTCGGCCATTTCCATAATGCCATCCGCTTGAATTCCCATTTTTTTCTTTTTTTCTTTCAAGTCTGGATATTTATCCTCCATTCGTTTAATGTTTGGAGCAAGAGCTGGTATATCTCCTTTAATGCCTATTATTTGTTTAAACTCCTGCAGTTTTTTATAGGCCTGTTGCTGAGGAACATCGGTTGAGAAAAATGAACTACCCTCAGTAACACCCATTTGCTTTTGCGTTTCAGGTTCTTTTGTTATCCTTTTTTTCTTATTAGGTGTTCCATTTTCAGCTTCAGTAAACTGCGGTTTGGAATGAAAATCTACCCTGTTAGAGATATTGATATTAGAGATACCAGGCATTTTATCCTCTCCTCGGAAAACCGGGGTCAGGTCTTTCATTGTGCATATCCATTGCCGTTTAATAAAATTTAAATAAAAATCAGTTCGTAAGTATTCCAAATAAAAGGCCCATCATCACTATGTACAATGAGTAAATGTGCAGAATATGTTACGCACGATGAAAGACCTGACCCCAGTTTTCCTCATTCAAGATTTAAGGCCCGCCCTTGATTTACTCCCATATGGTATTCAGGAAATGTTGTTCCGAAACAGTTTTATTTACCATCCAGTCCGAATTATTAAAAGGGAAGTATCGTAACTGCTCTTCTTCCTCTGAAGAAAATGAGCTTTCGAAATATCCATTATCCCAATTATCAGACTTCAGGGAAGCCCGATCAGGTTGTTTCAGCGTCAGTGGTTTTTGAATAGCTACCGTCTTGCGTAACTCGATAACTACCCAGTTTTTGTGGTTAAATGTCAGTGGGGCCGTCACGAATGTATAATGGGAAATTATATCGGTAATCGCTACTGTAGCGGTTGCAGAATGCAGTGGGAGTGGTATTTTTCCCTTTCCTGATGTTATATAGGGTTGGTCGGTGTTTGCACCAACCACCTTTGTTTTTCCGTACTTCCTTCGTAGATCAGCACACTCAAATACCTCTTGCCAATACCCACACAACCACTTGTAATAGATGTCTAGCATTTCGGAGCTTTTAAATGAAGAGTGTAGATTTATTATTTTTTCCATAAGTCTTTCTGGAATTTTAGTGCCTTTATTTTTTTCAGCGTTTGTATTGAAAAATTCAATGGTTTTGTCACTAAGTATCTCCAGCATCTCTTGGTGGAGGCTAATTTTTGTAGAGAAGCAGGAGTATCTAATTGAGTATAGATAGCTTTTTTTGACTTCTGGAATATGGGATAATCGACAAAAATATCTGAAAGCAATATATGCATGGTTAGTTGAAAATGCATTTATCTCATTCCGGTCAACATCATCTATTCCTTCAAACTCCTGAAATATGCTGTTTATTATCTTTGTCAGTTCTTCTGTTTTTTCTAATTTTCCTATTTCATTCTTGACTCCATTTGAGTTGTTCTCATTGATTATGGTCTTACATAACGAACCAAGATTTGAGTAAGGAATGAAGAAATTATGTTGATGAAACCAGGAAATGGGGGTTTTTAAGGCCCCGGTCTTCATAATGGCAGTTTCGCCAATCTCATGTTTTTGACTGAGAGATACTACAGCCGCTTCGATTTTAATATTTCCTTTATATGGAAGACATTGTTTGTAAGGACTGATGGCCATAAGATCTATTTGTGAACTGTCATTAAAAAAATCCGAAATATAGTTGTTATAAGCAATAATTACTTTGCCTAATTGCTTTGAACATTGATCGTCAGCGAATAACTCTTTAAGCTTTTTTAGTTTCTGATCAATGTGATAACTATGAAGCTGAGTTTCAGTTAGAGGTGCTGTTACCAACTCAAGGCATGCTGTTTCACTAGGACTGAGCTCAGCCGTGACCGAAATCAGAGGATAACCAAAGCACTCACCAGTAGTTCGTGCAAGGATCTGTCCTTTAAACCATGGGGTAGTGTTCATGAATTCTAAACCAGCAGTTTCTATTTCGATGCCAATTCGTTTTAAATGATCAGGAGCTAATGTGTTGTCTGGTATATGCCTGGTTGTTGTATCTGACCTTTGTTTAGGGGTAAAAACATCCGGCAACTTACATTTGGATTTTGGATTGACCTTGCTGCAATAGCAAACATTCTCTGTGCTTTTGGCTTTTTTTTGATTTATTATTTTACTGGCTGGACTCTTGCCTTGTTCCTGACCGCGAAGAAAGCGCGAATTAAACTCGCCCTGTTCATGGAACAAATTTTCAAGAACATCACCTTGAAGTATGTCTTCAGCCGAGACCTTTTTTTTCTTTTTTATTTCTATCTGTGCTTTCCGGTTTTTTATTCCTGATCGGTTTGATTTAGAGGGATACCTGGACAGGTCTTCAATATTGAACCGGAACAAATCTGGCTCATTTTTAACAGAGGAACCGTTAAATGATACGTGTTCCTTTTCGGAATCCGACGCATATTCCAGAGTGTTTGTATGGCTGCTCTGGCCTAATGATAATAGTGTCTTATCCATAGAAATACTCACCACACAATTAATGCTAATCTATTTTTGTTTTTTTTACTTGCTTAATTGACCGTTTTCAAACACGGCCCGAACCAATCTTCCAGAATTTATTAACCAAGCTACACTTGAAGTATTCTCCCTGAGGAGCAAATCAAGACTAAAAACCCTACCACACGGACACCTTCTGATCAGGTTAGTTCAAAATCAAATAGCCGGGGTCAAAATGCAAATAAAAATAGCCGAAAATAAAAATAGCCGGGGTCACAATTAGCCGGGGTCACAATTAGCCGCAAATAGCCAAATAGCCGGGGTCAAATAGCCGAAATAGCCGGGGTCAGATCTTGATTCTTGAATTCATTCAAAAAGAAAGACCTGACAGCAGTTCCAATTGAACCCTCCCGCCTCTTTTTAATGAGAGTGCACAAAAGACATCGGTACATGCACCAGGTCTATGACTCCGGAGAACCGGCAGGGTGCTCGCATAACGCACCTGTACCATAGCCCTGTGGGTCCTGGGGGTATTCCCCCATCCAACAGGGTCGGCGTTCTCGATGATGGTTTCGGAGCTCACTCTTAATAAAGAGCAGAGCCTGTACGTTCCCCTGTCAACGCTTAGCCATTGCCACTACTGACAACCGCCCATGACTCGGGGTTCCGGCGGCTTGCTATGCCTTACGGGATGAAGGACTTTCACCTTCAATCTTCTGCCGATTTATCTCGGCGAACTGGATGTCCTTATTCTTTTCCTTATTCTTTTGCCCAAAAGATGAAAGCAGGGATCAGGTCTTGAATCTTGAACCTTGAACCTTGCATTAATTCAAGATTCAAGACCTGACCCCAGATTTTCAAGACCTGACCCCAGATTTCTTTACTGGGGATCAGCAAGCGGGGTGATACCTACCTGAGAACCCTGTTGATACATGGTGGCAGAACTGTTGTCAGAGTAGCTGATAAATACGACGACCGTCGTAATCAGTGGATAACCGAACTGGATAAACGTCGTGGCAAGAATATTTCAGCAGTGGCTGTTGCCAATAAAAATGCACGGGTGGCTTGGGCAGTGTTAACAAAGAAAGAGCCGTACAAGGCAGCGGCATGAACAATATCAATACTAAACTATTAAACATTTGTCGTTAGACAAGAAAAGCAAAAGCGGTTAATCAGGGTAAACCTGCAACGAGTTGCGCGGATAAAGTTAAATGATGGCATAAAAGGTAAGACCTGCACTCCTAAGAACCTGTTGGGGTCTAGGGCCCATAGAGGCCGAAGACCTGATGAGGTGGGAGTGAGCGGATTCCATCAGGGCCAGAGGCGAATGCGACCTCACCCCAAGGCCGGATATATGGAAGCATTACTCTTTAGTCATTATCGAAAACTTT
>NZ_JAVRMB020000366.1:0-15386 GCF_031844845.1 Endozoicomonas sp. | reverse complement strand
TACTGAAAAGGTTACCAGTTACTATGATAAAACAGTCATTAACAAAGTGTGGTAGTTATAATACCCCGCGACTGAACAAAACGGCAGATGGATCTGACTTGTTGAATAAAGAGTCAATGTCCGTGAACCTGAAGGAACTGGGTTTTATTGATGATGAAATACTTACTATTCCCGGTCAGCGTCCCTGCTTAAATACGAACAATGAAAATCGGAACAAGGAGGTCTGTTCTTTTCTGGAAACGGTTTTATTCAGTTTTATGGGTAATACAAAATCAGGAGGGCATTATATTCTTAGTGGCAGTCATATGTTTAGACACCATTTAATCAATATGTTTGGCCAGAAAGCTATCAGTCTGGCAGAGTCTTCTCTTGAGATCAAAGAAGATTTCCGGTTAACTTCCGGCAACACAGAGGCAAATGCGTTCAGTAATGAAAAAGATTATGACCTTGTTATAGACTCAGTTAGCTCAGGCGCTGATTTGTTAAGTAAACTATTTAAGAAAGTGCTGAACGCAGAATCATCTCGGGATATTTTTATTACCCTTTCAAATAAAGTTGATCTGGCTTTTATTGTAAATACTCCACATCAATCCAATGAAAAAGAAAATAAAAATATTATGCTTATATCAGGTTCCGTGGAAACCATTTCTGTAATATATCGGAGTGATATATTGTTCAAGGTGGATATAGTCAGTGCTCACCATGAACCTGTCAGTAGTGGAATGGATATGTCCCGATTTTACCAGGCAAATATTAAGTGTAGTGATTTATATCAGTGTAAATTCTCCTTGTTTGATGGCAGTGTAAGTATGTGCACATTTGAGCAGGCCATTGCAGATATCAATTTCATAATATCAAAAAAAGAGTGTCACTCGTCTGATCGTGATAAGTTTCAGTGCAGGCGAGATCTGCTATTACATCTTATGCTGGAGCATCGTGATCAATTCACATTAAATGGGATGAAATTAGCCTCTGACAAATCACAATATTTAATGCAATATTCTTATCACCATCTTGATCAAATGAATGGTGGCGCATCAATGGCTATGATCGCTGATAATAAACAAACAATTCGTTTATTTAAGAGCGTCAGAACAGTTGCTATTCAGACAGAGGACGTAGTCAGAGTTACTCAGGGTAATAATATTGATGTAAAAAAGGCAATGGTTGAGCAATCGTCTCAAACTGACCCACAAAAAATGGAACCCATAATTAGGGAGAATGCAGAAATAAACAATGATTCCAATTCCTTTCCTGTAACAAATGAAGAGAGGCAAATGAACAAAAACAGATCTGAAGAGCCTCTCTTAAGTACCTGTGCAGATGAAAATATTAATTCTCTTGTTACAAGCGCGGAAGCGCTCTCAGACTTCCTGGGACAGCAAGTAATCAGGCACTTTCAAAATCATCCCGACGAAATTAAAAGAGCATATTATAACGAAGACCAGCATGATAAACCTATAGGTTACGAATATGTAATAGACTCCAATGTGCTGAGTGGAGTGATTTGTCAAAGCCTGGAAAATTATCTGCCTGTTTTATCTGACAGAGAATTAACTCACCTTGATGATGAAAATCACACGTCTGCTTCTATAGAACAATGCAATCCAAAGATATTGCATTCGAATTCCTGGCTTGTTGAACAAGAATTCGTCTCTTCAATAAAAGCCCATTCGATAGAGGAATATTCATCAGAAACATTTAAAAGATTTTTGAATTATTTATCTAAAAATGATATCAATAATGCATGCCAGCAAGTTAATAAAAACAATCTATTAAAACCTGTAGAAGATGAGCTCAGGCTCCCGCCTCTTTTTTATCTTATCAACAAGAATTATATCAAATATATCAGCTATATTAAGAAGCTTATCGACAATGGAGTGGATTTAAACGGTTGGATAAGATTGAAAATCAAGAATGGGCTTGTAATAAAAGTTACTGCACTGGGGTATGCAGTATTCAGCGCCGGTGAGCTGAAATCTATTAATGCACTGAAGACTCGGGGGAACATTATTAAAAATTTGATAAAGGCAGGTTCTGATCCTGAGATGTCAATCATTACTGAGAAAGAAGCAATAGAAGATAAAGTCAACAATGTGCTTTCGATTGAAGAACCTTTAGCACATGCTATTGATAAGAAATATCGTCAGATCATTAACGTTTTACTGCTTCAGAAAGTCAGTCCTGATGCGCAGGGCAAAACCGAGAGAACCCTGTTTACTGCCTTGACCAGGGCTGTGGCAGTTTATTCAGAAACCAAACAGAGGGAGGATCTCGATACGATAACAAGATTAATTGAAGCAAAGGTTAATCTTAACCAGGAAACCATTATTATAGAATCAGGAGGTTTTACAACGGACAGAGCCTTAGGTCGGGCAATACAAGATAAAAACATAGAAGTTATCGGATTATTATTAACGGCCGGATGTGATCCAAATCTGACAAGGCATATCAAATTTCAGAAACGACACCCTGTATTTGACATATTGGATACGATGGACCCGGACTTTCTGACTGTGTTTCTATCTCATGGTAATAAAGTAGACCTGAATGTTAAATACACGGGTAAGAGCAAATACAAGGATGGGAAAAGCATGCGTGTTTTGCCAGTACTTCATTACATAGTGTTCCTGCACTTCAATCGTATCAAAAACATAGTTAACGAAATGGATAGCTTGGCGGTTCGTCAGGAAAGGGTGACTGGAACTGAAGAACAAACAACCAAAATCATTGCCTTGTTAAAAGACGTCAATTTTGCAGCACTGAGTGATTCCCCTGAAATAACAGCAGAAACATGGTACAGAGAGACTATTCCGGAATTCCGTGAGTATAAACTTACATTTAGCGACGATCTTTTTTCTCCACCAGCTCTCCCGGACAGTGCTTTGGAATGATCGTAGGGCCAGGTCATGCACATCCCTACTTATCCTGTACTCTTGCAGGTAAAAGTCTCGTGTGGCCGTTCAGGCCTTTGGTCTTTATCGGGAAAGAATCTATCCGGGCTCTGAGGCAGCAGCCCGGGTCAGACAGTTTTTTCCCCGTGGGAGCGAGAAAAAAATACATTTAAAGGCGTTATCCGAAAGAAAAACGAACCACCGATAAATTCGTTGAAACCAGGAGGTTATACCATTTCCGCTTTCTAACTATGAGAGCGAGCAAGCCATTTTGGACTGCCGGACAAGGCGAAGCGACGAGTCATAGCCTTAGGCTATGGTGAGGAGCTTCAACGCAGGTCAGCAGTTCAAAATGGCTGCGCAGTCCATAGTCAGAAGGTGGGAATGGTATTATTCCCGGACAACCCCTGACAACTCATGAATGCCACAAACCTGGGCAAGGGCTTCCAGCTCATGGGGAATATTGGCAAAGAAGTTAAGACTGACTGTCGATGATTTTGGCTATATCCGCTGCAGGACGATAACCCGGGATGACCTGACCATTTTCCAGAACCATGGCCGGTGTTCCGTTCACGCCGATCTGCAGGCCAAGGTTGTAATGTCGGTTGATGATCTCATTACAGGCGGCTTTATCCCCTTTGATATCAACACTGATGGGCTTTCCGGCTTTCAGGTCAGTTAATGCCTGCTTACGGTCGACTGAACACCAGGCATCCGCCATTTTTGCGTATACCGGTGATTGCTGGCCACCACGGGGAAAGGCCAGATAGCGCAGTTCAATACCCAGCGCATTTAACTGGGGGACTTCCCGGTGCAGCTTCCGGCAGTAGCCACAGTCAACATCCGTAAACGCATAAACCACACCTTTGGTTTCACCTTCCGGGGAGAAGATGACCAGGTCTTCCGGCTTTAAAGACTGGAGCAGCCTGGCATTTTCCTGATTTTTAATGTCTTCTGTCAGGTTAACCAGACGGTTGTTACGAACTTCCAGCATATCCCCTTTAATGAAATGCTGTCCGGTTTCGCTGCTGTAGAGTACATAGCCACCTTTTAGAATGACTTCGTAGATACCGGGCATTGGGCTCTTGCTGATGGATTCGATGGGAATAGTGGTATCCAGCTTCATTAACTGGTTTTTAATGGCGCTTTCGGGGTCTGGAGCAGTGCTATTTGCCTCTGCATTGACAACCGCAGACCAGCCAGTACTTGAGGTCATGATTGCAGCTAAAACAAGAGCAGAGAGTTTAGACATACTGATTCCTTAATTGATCGTAATAGCATTTAAGCCCGATAGGCTGCCAGATTGTCCGGACAGCCTATGTAGCCATGACATCTCAGGGGCTATCGGCAAGCCATTGAAACGCTGGATAAAAACAGGAAAGTGTAGACTTATTTTTCCCTATTGTATCGCTTAGACCCTGCTATCAGGGAAAGAGTTCTGAAAATGGTTGTTCAAATGGTCAGGTTAACCCCTGGGATGGTGTTCCTGATGAAGCTCTGTTAACCGGTGATTGGCAATATGGGTGTAAATCTGGGTGGTGGAGAGGTCGCTGTGCCCCAATAATAGCTGGACCACACGCAGGTCCGCGCCATGGTTCAATAGATGGGTGGCAAAAGCGTGTCGGAGAACATGGGGAGAAACTTCAGTGCTGATACCGGCCACCGTATTGTAGTGTTTGATCCGGTGCCAGAAGGTTTGCCGGGTCATTGGGCGAGCAAGACGTCCCGGGAATACGGTTCGGCTTTCGTGATTATTGAGTAACTCGCCTCTTGCCTGTTTTAAATACTGTTCCAGCCAGTCAATGGCACTCTGTCCCATGGGAACCAGTCGCTCCTTTCTGCCTTTACCGACAACGCGAATCACACCCTGTCGCAGATTGATGTTGTCGAGGTTCAGGTTGACCAGCTCTGATATTCTGAGACCACAGGCATAAAGTATCTCCAGCATGGTGCGATCCCGCAGGCCTATCAGGGTATTGGTGTCCGGGCTCTCCAGCAGGGCTTCCACCTCTTCTTCCGAGAGGGTTTTTGGCAGGGATCGTCCCTGTCTCGGCATTTCAATATTGGCCGTGATGTCTGTACTGACTTGCTCAGCCTGAAACAGATAGCGATAGAACGCCCGAAGACTGGAGATTTGCCGTGCCGTCGATCTGGGATGGTAGCCCTGTTGAAAACGCCAGGTCAGAAAATCGCGGATATTGTTCTCGTTAGCTGAGATCAAACTTCCCTCAGAGCTGAGATGTTCTTTCAGCCATTGGCTAAATAGTTTTAAGTCTCTTTGATAAGCCTCCCGGGTGTTTTTGCTCAGACCTCTTTCGAGCCAGAGGTGTTGTAAAAATTCCTGAATTTCGGAGGGGGAGGGTTGTGGCATGGGGGGCAACATATTCCGGTTACGGCAGAAAAATAAGTCCTGAATCAAGACAATCTGTCAGGAGTGAGTCTCTTTAGGGGGATGGTATTTTAATATATTTCTATGTGCAATGTATTGCTAAAGCTTGACGTCCGGTTAACTATTATTGCCGGATTGGCAGTGCCCATCCACTTGATTCATGGACCTTTTGGTTTCTTGGGGTGATGCATGGATAGTGAGAATAGTGCAGACCTTGTTATTTTTTGCGTGGGTTCTTGTTTCTTTGGCAGGTAGTAGTAAGCCGTTTTTTTATGGGAGTCGGTCAGGATGTCGGCTTCATTTTCTTTTAGCCAATGATAGGCAGTGACTGCATTGTATATAGCTGCATAGTGCAAAGGTGTTAAGTGGTAGATGGTGGGGGGAAGGGCTGCGGTACTCTGAGTGGAAGAAAGACCGTTTATCTGGCCTTTCTCTACTGGTCGCGTTTTTGCGTTGATATCGCCGTTGTTTTTAATAAGAAGCTGAATAAATTCCAGGTTGTTTAATCTTGCCGCAATATGCATGGGCTGTGCTCTAGTGGCGTTAGGGGTGGTTATGTTCAGGCCATTGTTTATCAATAGTTCAAGGGCATGGATATTGTGTGTTTTAAAGCACAATTCCCAAATCAGGCACTTGCTTGATTGGGTTGATTCCCTACTTGTTGACGGGTGCTCCATTGAGGCTTCAGGTTCTTCTTCTATTTTCTTTGAAAGCCTGTCTGAGACATCGGAATATGGAGTGAAGTTCCCGGGCGAGTCATTAAGGATGCTGGCTTTATTTGGGTCATCTCCACGATCAATCAGCATTTTGGTCATATCCAGACGGTACTGTTTTATGGTGAGGCACAGTCTTGACCAGTTATTTCCTTCAATCTGGTGATTGCGATTGATGACGGTGTTTTTGTCTATTTTTTCCGAGTTAAGTAATGTTCTTAAAATTCCGGATTGCATATTTATTATGGCGAATATAATAAGTCCCATCTCCTGGCCATCGACAGTGACCGAATCGAAAGAGCGTTCAGATTCATTCAGGATAATATCAATAAACTGTATTTTTCCTTCCTCAATTGCCCATTTCAGCAATTGCGTTAATTGCTTGTGTTTTGTTGTTTCATTACTTTCGTTATTTATACATTCTCTGAATTTGTCCGGTTTATTTGATTCCAGCCAATGACGGGCAGTCGTCCATTTTTCTGATGTAGAGATGTTCTCAAAAGATCTTATATGCCGTGTTCGCAAAGGCTGGGGATGATGGTCATGCTTCAGGTGGAGATCGACTGCAGGCTTCCATTCTCCGTTATCTCTGTTCAACGGTATGGTGAAGCTCCCCATATATTGGCTGATATTACTGACTACTTTCACATTCAGGCCAAAGGCTGTTGAGTCCCATAGTGTTGAATCTAAAGTGTAGGAATCATCACTGACTTCATCTGGAATAATAAAGGAGGGGCCATGCAATGTTGCCAGACTGGCTAAAGAGGGGCTCATTTGTTGATTCCGGTAGTCGAGACTCCCAGAAAGATAGTTTGTTGTTAATTCGATGCTTGTTTTTTTAAGTGTTGTCGCGGATGGCAAAAAAACGTGATTCTTTCGGCAATAAAAAAGCGGCTTTCGCCGCTTTTTTATTGATTTGTACTATCGTGCAAATCACTCTTCTGAGAAAACAGTTGCCGGAAAAGTAAACTGAATCTTAGTTGAGTTTTTCCTTGATCCGGGCAGCTTTACCACTCAGGTCACGGAGGTAGTACAGTTTGGCCTGACGAACGTCACCGCGACGCTTCACAGTAAGGGAAGCAATCATGGGAGAGTAAGTCTGGAAAGTACGCTCAACACCAACACCGCTGGAGATTTTACGAACGGTGAAAGCAGAGTTCAGGCCACGGTTACGCTTGGCGATGACAACACCTTCGAACGCCTGAAGACGCTCACGAGTGCCTTCTTTTACCTTAACCTGCACGATGACAGTGTCACCCTGTGCGAAGACAGGGATTTCTTTGGTCATCTGCTCAGCTTCAAGCTGCGCAATGATTTTGTTTTTGCTCATTTAAAAATGCTCCCAGTTAGTCAATTTTGTTCCGCTCAGCTCTCTATATGCAGCTGATAGTGCTAATGGCTTCCGTTGGTTAGAGATATTCCTTTGCAGGAAATTCCCTAAAAACTGTCATTACCTGTCGCCTGATGATATTCGGCAATAAATTCCGACAGCAGCTTCTCTTCCTTGCTGGACAGTGCTCTCTTTTGCAAAAGATCAGGCCGTCTCAGCCAGGTTCTGCCCAGTGACTGCTTCAGTCGCCAGCTTTCAATGAGAGCATGGTTTCCCGATAACAGTACTGGCGGCACTTCCTGTCCCTCAAAAAGCTCAGGACGGGTGTAGTGCGGGCAGTCAAGAAGACCATCAGCAAATGAATCTTCCTGAGCGGAATCCTTATGACCCAGGGTGCCCGGTACAAAGCGTGATACTGCATCAATCAGAGTCATGGCAGCAAGTTCGCCACCACTTAACACGTAATCACCGATAGACCATTCTTCATCGATCTCGGCCTGAATTACACGCTCGTCAATACCTTCATATCGCCCCGCGACCAGGATTAATTGCTTGCGCCGGGCAAGCTCCTCCACACCTTTCTGGTCGAGCATTCGACCCTGGGGAGAGAGGTAAATCACTTTGGCCTCGGTTCCTGCAGCTTTGCGGGCTGCCTGAATGGCGTCACGCAGAGGTTGAATTTTCATCAACATGCCGGGACCACCGCCATAAGGTCGGTCATCCACAGTTCGGTGCCGGTCATGGGTGAAGTCCCTGGGATTCCAGGTCTGCACCTCAATTAGCTGGTCTTTGACAGCACGGCCGGTAATGCCGTGGTCTGTCACCGCCCGGAACATGTCCGGAAACAGGCTGATGACACCGAACCACATTTGGGTGTCTGCGACGGTCTCTTGGTCGTTGTTCTCCCGGTTCTCTGTCGATTTCTCTACTGTAGAATCCGGAAGCGAATGTTGAGTCGCCATAGCCACTAAAACTCCGGGTCCCAATCTACCCGGATAAATCCCTTCTCAGGGTTTACGTCTAACACGACCTGACCAATAAGCCAGGGTACCAGTCGTTCCTGTTGGTCAATACTGCCTTTTGAGGGGCGAATGACCAGGACGTCGTTGGCACCTGTCTCCATCAGGCGGCTGACTTTGCCCAGCAGAACGTTGTCTCCGGCAGCGTTACGGGAGAATACGTCCAGTGCTTCCAGTTGATGCCAGTATACTTCGTCATCTTCCGGTTCGGGCAGTTCATCGATATTGACGGTGATCTGGGAGCCACAGTAACTGCGGGCCAGCTCACGGTCATCACAACCGACGATATGGGCAACCAGGCCTTTGCCGTGAGGGCGGGCCTGATCGATTTCAACGGTCATCAATTGGCCGTCGTTTTTATTGACAGGGTCAAGGATCCAGCGCGGGTAGTTGAGGATGTTTTCCAACGGGCTGGTGTTGGAGTGAATCTTCAGCCAGCCCTTGACTCCGAATACGGAGGCAATATGGCCTAACGCTATGCGCTTTACAGCGCCCTCTACTGCCGTTGTCACTGAGTCAATAACCTCAAGCAGCCGCAGCTGGTGCTGACTTGGCAGGTGCCTTGGCTTCTTTCAGAAGCTGGGCAACACGGTCAGATGCAGTAGCGCCCTGGCCCAGCCAGAATTCTACACGCTCCATATCAACACGGAGGCGTTCTTCCTGGCCACGGGCGGTAGGGTTGAAGAAACCTACACGCTCAATGAAACGACCGCCGTTAGCATTACGGCTGTCAGCCACGGTCAGGTGGTAAAATGGACGCTTTTTGGAGCCGCCACGAGCAAGACGAATGGTTACCATGGAATAGGGTTTCCTATATATAGTTGTTCCGGCAACTGATTTTCTGTGTTAGCTCTGCCCTCAGCACGAAGCTTCAGGAGAAAACCCAGAAGAGTTCTGACCGAAGTGGTTCAGGAAAAGTTCCCGATCCAGCTTCCGACAGCTAATCCATGATCGGACTAATGCCAATCATAAAGGGCGCATATTGTAGGGAAATTCAGGGGGAGAGGCAATATTCTGTGGTAAGTATATTCCCGTGAAAGGTGTTTCTTTTCAAAGGTATTCTGTTTTTTCTTGGCAGTTTATGGGTATCAATCTTCGTTATGCAGGCGAAATGTCAGATAAAATGGCAGGACATTTTATCTGTAAAGAGACAGTGGGTTCGCTCTTTGAGGGTCAAATAACGTTATTTTAAGGGAACTAACGTTTAGGAAAGTTGTCTTAGGAATTGTCTCGAAATAATACCGTCATTTCACCTTGATGCCACCCTCTACATGGGCAGGGCGAGAAACAAATGGCGAAATTATTTAAGGACAATTACTTACCTGTTATTAAGGAATGTTTCAAAATGTCCCCGGTTCAATTGTTCGTTGTCAATTGTCTGACCATGGGTATCCTGCTCGATAGCTCTGAATATTTGTACTGCATCATTTTTATAACATTCAGGAAGAGGTTGGGTTGTTGAGGTGTCAGGGTTGATAGAGACCCTGTCGGGTAATCCCGGTGAGAATAAAAGGAGGTTTGAAATAGTTCCGGAACTTTATTCTGAGGCTCCAAACCCGTTCTGGTTGAACCTGTCAAAGCGTGGTGGCATTACCCTGCGACAAACTCAGGGTTAATGGATATTAAATGAGCAAATTATTTCAGGAAAATTCATTATGGAAAATTTATCAAAGCCCGGTTTCTATCCGATGCTCCGGTTTACTTCGGAAGCAATGGAGAGCGATAAAAAACCAGTGACCTGGTTTAGTAATGCAGATAAAAACAAGGATACCATTCCTTTGAGGAAAAGGAAGATAGGAGTGGCAGCTGAGATAAAGGAAGTATTGTATCAATTGATCATCAATCAAAAACAAGCACCAGTATCAATCACCAGAGAGCAATGGGTGGGGCTTGTGGACTTCTGCGCTACGATAATAGTGGGTGGCGCTAAATCAGATGGCCCCCCAAAGGAAGTCCTGAAGGAACTAGTAAGCAGGGTTGTTGATGTCTCTGATTGTATCAAAATTGTTGATATATGGTCTCAGTTAGAATCAGAAATCCCCTGGAAGTTTCAATTAGAAGTAATGGAGAAGAAAATTAGGGACAATGATCAATTTTATCAACGCAATCGTGATTATAATAAAAAATATACTGTTGCCAGTAAAACTTCATCCAATGAAGATTTCGAAATAAACTGTAGTAGGTCTGGATCAAATATTCAAAAGTTTGGAGATATCAGGGTTTTAACTGATTTAACGTTCTATAAGAGACTTTGTTATATAGCCTGCGCTAATGCGGATGGTAAAACCCTCAAGAATATCAAATTCAAGTATATAGATGAGAGGGATAAATTGGACCTGTGTAAACAGGCTGTTAGCAAATCATGGAAAGAATATGAATCTATTCCAAGTGAACTTAAAGCAGACGCTGAGCTGGCCATGATTGCCTGTCAACAAAGTAAAGACGTTTTCTTTAAACTTGCTCCTGAGTTACAGGAAAACTGGGGGGTGTGCAGGGTTTCAATATATAATCATCCAAGTCTACTGGATCTGGAGTACCCAGAAAGTGTCGTTAACCAGAAAATGATAAAGGATAACAAGGATGATTTTATTCATCTTTTCAAAGAACGGCTTAAAGCCAAGCCGTTCGCCATCGAATATTTTCCATCGTGGTTAATATCAGGGAGTGAGAGTGCATACCGTGAGTTATGTGAGATTGCCTGTGAGAACGACCCGACTGTATACCGATATATTAATCGAGATTATCAAACCATGGATCTTTTGCTCAAATGTTACAAGAGTAATAAATTTGTAATTGCTCATACCCCGGAAAAATTCAAGAAACAACAAGGAAACTTCGATTATTATGGTTTGTGTAAAAAAGCCTGTGAAGAAGATGGGCTATTTATTGGGAAATTTCAATACTATATGTGTTTAGATTTTGATTTATATCTAACTGCCTGCCAGCAGAACCCCAAAGCTATCCAGTTTGTGCCCGAGGAATTCCTTGGAGATATACTGGAACGATGCCCGGATACAAAATATTATATTAAACCCAACAAATGCTGCTTTCCCAGGGAGTCAGCCAACCGATTGGCACTCCTGAAGGTTTGTTACAGAGAGAGTTTGCTTTTTTCTGAATTCATCAATGATGAACGAAAAAAAGAATTGCTTGATTTTATCCATCATCCCGAGGTTGAGCCTTTTGTTCCTGCTGCCCCCAGGGAACTTTATACCGAAGTTTTTCCTTTAGACTGTTTTTGTAACAATCCATTTCTGGAAGAACTGCTTTTTGCCTGCTACAAAAACCGGCAATATCAGCCTTTGGGCATCGATAAACGTGATGATCTTATTAAACATATCAGTGCCGAGCCTGAATTCGAGGTATGTCAGGGCACGGAGGAGCTGCTAAACAAACCGATGGACGTCTGTGGTGGACGTACGTTACGCAGAAAACCGGAATCAGGAAGTGAGCCGCTTCAGCATTACAAATTCCAGCGAAAAGGTGAAAGTCTTCAAGACCTGACCAGGGAGGGATTAACCTGTGGTTTTTTTGCAAGAAGCGCTGAAGAAAAACCGGCTTCTGTCAAAATATTTAAAAGCCGTTGGCCAGGATGCCACCGTTTTATCAAAGTTGCGCTGGACCAATTGCCGAAGAATATATTCGATCATTTTGAGGATTCTCTGGAAATCACAGAAGACGAAAACGGTAAAAAGGGTGTGCATGCCTATTGCTATATGGCAAGACCAGAGTACTCCCGCTATGCCCATACTGCGGATGACAGTGAAAACCCATACAGCAGGGCTGAAAAAGGGTTGACAGATGGTATACATGACATTGGGCGGCTGGCCAGTATGGGTATTTTACTCACCAGCACATTGCCGGGTTACCATCACATCGACAAAAACAGGCGGTGGGTGATGTTCGCTACCCTGATGGGGCACTATCACCATATTGATAATGATCGCCTTTTATTTCCCGGTGATTTTGAAGACTGGCAGGGTGCCGCCACGGAGCGTCCTGACTTCGGCTACGACGGTCTTCGGGATATTGGTGATTATGAGATTTTTGGCGATGTATATCATCTCTTTGAGATTGACGATCTCTACGCTCGGGCGCACCCCTCTGAGGTAATGCAACGAATAGCCATGGCGAATACGCTCTGTGAAAGCATTATCGCAGTATGCCTGTTGTATGGGCGTTTACACCAGGATTCGAGTGATTATCATTACCTCAACCTGACAGCCATTACCGCAGCCAAGGCGTTTATTGAAAAAGTGGCCAATGAGCTGCTTGCCGGTCTTCTGCCAGCAAAACAAAAATCCAATCTGCAAACAATGCTAAAGATTGATAGCGAGGTTTATGACCAATGGTTAACGCGCACCGCTAAAGAGCTTCTGTACTGGACGAGCAGGCAGTCGCTGAGCAGGCAGTCGCTCCCTGAGAAGGAAAGCAGGGATGACAGGGAAACTAACGAAATTGATGGCATTGCCCCTGATGATGACACAGGGGCGAATCCCTCCCCCGTCTACGATCCCAACAATTGCTATCTACAGCACCTTACCAACAATGGTCGCCTGAGTGAGGATCTTTATCCGAATTCCCCTCCCTGTTCGTCAGACCTGTCATTTCCGGATGATTTTTCCTTTACAGACGGCAAGCTGAGCCTCGGAGCCTTTGGGCGTCTATTTCCACTCACAGCCTTAGTCAAAGGTCTGACAAGAATGTGTACCGGTATTTTCAGCGTTGATGAGGGATCAGACGGCAATGCCTGAATATAAGATGAGATAGAGGGAGGAAATAGCATTGAAACAGGTGTCCAGTGCGGCGAGATAAATCGGCAAAAGACTGAAGGTGAAAGCCCTTCATCCGGCAAGGTCTGGCAAACCGCCGGAGCCCGCATCATGGGCGGTTTCAGTATGACAATGGTTAGGGGTGTCCTGAAAAAGTTCCGTAGCACCCTGGCCCAGCCAATGTGCTACACGCTCCATATCAACACGCAGGCGCTCTTCCTGGCCACGGGCAGCAGGATTGAAAAAGCCTAAACGCTCGATGAAACGACCGCCGTTAGCATTACGGCTGTCAGCGACGGTCAAGTGGTAAAATGGACGCTTTTTGGAGCCGCCACGAGCAAGACGAATGGTTACCATGGAATAGGGTTTCCTATATATAGTTGTTCCGGCAACTGATTTTCTGTGTTAGCTCTACCATCAGCACAAAGCTGTATTAGCTCAAGGCTGTATTAGCTCAAGGCTGCAGGAGAAAACCCAGAAGAGTTCTGACCGAAGTGGTTCAGGAAAAGTTCCCGATCCAGCTTCCGACAGCTAATCAATGATCGGATTAATGCCAATCATAAAGGGCGCATAATAGAGCGGGTGTGGCAATGTTTTGTGGTAAGTATATTCCCGTTAATGGTGCTTTAATTTCAGGGATTTCTACCATCATCGTTGCCTAACGAAGTCATCAGGGAATTGGAGGAACTTTTAATATTGCGAGGTGTCTTAGGGCAGGTTGTTAGTTAACTTTTTCCTTTTTCCTGTTGAAAGGTCTGCCTTATGGAATCAGTATGTGCATCTACTAAAGGGTCTGGTAACCAAACTGCTCTCCCCGGAGGTACTAAAACCCCACTTAAATATCGGAATAAATATCGGAAGCCCCCAATTACTGAGGGTTTCAGTTCTGGTAGTCAGGCCGCTTTGCATAAACGTAAAACTGAGTTTATGCAGGTGCGTCCCCACCTACAGGGGGATAACCCAACCACTGACGAGGCCACCAGGGAATTCGTTGGTTCGGATAAGTCACTCGGTCAGATAGAAGAAGAGCAGCCACTTGATCCTGGCCAACAGGAGCAGTATGACACCGCAGTCTCTGAAGCAGCGTCGAAAAAGTCCCATGCCAGAGGGTGTTTCAGTTCGTGCTTTAGTCGTTCTTCCACAGGGGGAAATCCGGCCACTGGTGAGCCAGCCACTGTTTCAGACCAGTCTGTTCGCCGGGAGCCGTCATCCGATCCGATGGAAATGCAGCCCCTTAACACCTCTGAGGCGCAAGGCGACACAGCCATTATTGAACCTGACGCCATCACGAGGTCCAGAGAGTCCGTTCATTCGGAAAAGTTATCCAGTCAGACAGATGTCCAGCCCCTTAGCCCTGGCTCCCGGGAACAGGTTGATATCGCTGGCTATGAAGCAACGTCGCAGAAGCTCCATACCCGTGGATGTTTCAAGTTACTTTCATGCTTTGGTCGTCCTGCCACAGGGGGTAACCCAACCACTGACGACGCCGCTGTCGGTTCCCGGGAGTCTGTTCGTTTGGAAAAGTCTTCCGGTCAGATAGAAGAAGGGCAGTCACTTGGCCCCGGCTCCCGGGAACAGGATGACATCGTAGTCCCTGAAGCATTGTCGCAGAAGTCCCATGGCGGTGGATGTATCATTTCGTGCTTTAGTCGTTCTGCTAAAGGGGAAAAACCAGTTACCGATGAGCTCACCACTGTGTCAAATCAGTCTGTTAGCCTGGACCAGGCATCCGGTTCGATGGAAATGCAGCCCCTTAATACCCTTCAGCAGGCGCAAGGCGACACAGCTCGCTGCGATCCTGCCGTCTCCAGTGCTCCCCCGGTTACCAATAAAAAAGTTCCCATGCATCCTCTTTTAGAGGCCTGCAAGCAAGGAAATATCGGTTATATCCAGCGAGTTATCGATGAAAACAAGGTGCTTATCGGTCAGCGATTACAGTGGGGGAAACTTCAGGAATCATCACTGGACATCGCCTGTTATTACGGGCAAACAGAAGTGGTCAAAATTCTGCTGGAAAAAGGGGACGGGGTAAAGCCAAAGCCGGGCGGTCAATCCGACTCTGCCTTTACCGCCTTGCATGCTGCCAGTCGTGGTGAAAATGCAGACAAGCAGTTATTTTCTTTGCTGTTGGAGCATGGTGCACTAGTCGATGCTAAAACAGTGAAAGGCGAAACTCCCTTAATGTTGACATTGCGGAAATCAAATCAACAGATAATTAAACCGTGTGTGGAAAAACTATTAGCCCACAATGCGAACGTCCATGCGAAGG
>NZ_JAVRMB020000365.1:0-6188 GCF_031844845.1 Endozoicomonas sp. | reverse complement strand
ACCCACCAGGAACCTCGTTCCCACGCTCTGCGTGGGAATGCATAGCCAACCACAGGAATCGTGTCTGTGGTTGGGTCCTGGCGCTACCACGCAGAGCGTGGGAGCGAGGAGGGTTTTGCGACAACCGCCTTCGCGACGATGACGGTCGGGGGGTGTTTTGCCCTTTTGCGACAACCTCCTTCGCGGGAATGACGGAGGGCTGGTACTTTCTACAATGTCACTTTCCTAAGCTCCAGAAGGATAAAAATAATGCCAGAAGCTTATATAGTTGATGCCGTCCGCTCCCCAACCGGTCGGCGTAAAGGTGGCCTTGCCCACGTACACGGTGCTGATCTTGGTGCCCATGTATTAAAGGCTATCGTTGAGCGTAACAGTATTCCGGATAATGAATACGACGATGTTATTTTTGGTTGTGTGGACACCATTGGCCCGCTGGCGGGTGATATTGCCCGTACATCCTGGCTGGCGGCAGGTCTTTCTGAAGAAGTGCCCGGAACGACAATTGATCGTCAGTGCGGCTCCTCACAGCAGGCGGTTCACTTTGCTGCTCAGGCCATCATGAGTGGAACGCAAGATGTTGTGGTTGCCGGTGGCGTGCAGACCATGACCCAGATTCCTATCTCCTCCGCGATGATGGTAGCAGAGCCACTGGGCTTCACTGATCCGTTCTCCGGTTCTAAAGGCTGGGTAGCGCGTTATGGTTCCGAGCCACCAACGCAGTTTAAGTCTGCCCAGATGATTGCAGATCACTGGGGATTCTCCAGGGAGGATCTGGAACGCTTCTCACTGGAATCCCATCGTCGTGCGTTTCAGGCTATTGAAGAGCAGCGTTTCAGTCGTGAAATTGTGCCAATGGAAGGTGTTTCTGTGGATGAAACACCTCGGCAGTCCACCCTGGAAAAGATGGCTGAGCTGGATTTTCTGTTTGGTTGTGAAAAGGTTACTGCGGGCGTTTCCAGTCAGACCTGTGATGGATCTTCTGCCATTCTGATTGTCTCCGAGGCAGCCCTTAAGAAATATAATCTGACACCAAGAGCCCGGATTCACCATATGAGTGTTCGTGCAGCAGATCCTGTCTGGATGCTGACTGCGCCTATTCCTGCTACTGAGTATGCGTTGAAAAAAGCGGGCATGACCCTTGATCAGATTGATCTTGTGGAAATTAATGAAGCTTTTGCCTCTGTTGCCATGGCCTGGTTAAAAGAGACCGGTTATCCCCATGAGAAGACCAACGTCAATGGTGGTGCAATTGCTCTTGGTCATCCTTTGGGAGCTACCGGTACCAGGCTGATGACCACATTGCTTCATGAGTTGGAACGTACCGGTGGTCGATTCGGGCTGCAAACCATGTGTGAAGGTGGTGGTCAGGCTAATGTGACCATTATTGAGCGGTTGTAGGATATTTCTTGTTCCCACGCTTTTAGGCCCTGTGGGTCCTGCGTGGGAATGCAGACTGAGGATTTTCAGAAATCTCTGATGTATACGGCAGATTACGTATGAATTTCCATGGGAACCGTGGGAACGAGTTCTAATAAAAATAGAGGATGTATTGATATGGCCATTTGTGAAAACCGTGTTGTTATCGTCACTGGTGCGGGTGGTGGTCTTGGTAAGGCTTATGCACTTGGGTTTGCGGCTGAGGGCGCAAAAGTCATTGTTAACGACATCAATGAAAAAGCAGCCACGGAGGTTGTTCAAGTCATCGTAGAAGCCGGTGGTGAAGCGGTCGCTAATCATAATGACATCACTGACTATGAAGAGTCGGCGCTGATTGTTAAGCAGGCTATTGATGCTTTTGGTGATCTGCATGTAGTAGTCAACAATGCCGGTATTTGTCGTGATCGCATGTTTGCCAGCTTGTCAGAATCCGATTGGGATGCCGTGATGGCTGTGCACCTGAAAGGCCATTTCTGTATCAGCAGTAATGCCGTCAAATACTGGCGTGAACAGTCCAAAGGTGGAAAAAACGTCAGTGCTCGTATTATTAATACCAGTTCTGGTGCCGGTCTCCAGGGCTCAATTGGTCAGTCTAATTATGCGGCCGCTAAAGGTGGCATTGCATCACTGACGTTAGTTCAGGCGGCAGAATTAGCTCGTTATGGTATTACTGCGAATGGACTGGCTCCGGCTGCCCGTACCGGTATGACCGAGGACGTTTTTGCTGATGTGATGAAGAAGCCTGAAGACGGGTTTGATTTTTTTGCACCGGAAAATGTTGCGCCGTTGGTTGTCTGGTTAGGCTCTGAGCAAAGTGCCAGCGTGACCGGCAGGCTGTTTGAAGTGGAAGGTGGAAAAATCTCTATTGCTGACGGCTGGCGTCGTGGTCCTGAACAAGATAAAGGTAATCGATGGGAGCCCGCTGAAATTGCTGGGGCAGTGGCTGAATTGATCGCTGAAGCGGAGCCTGCTCAGAAGGTGTACGGTACCTGATGGGGTGGAATAGCTATTCTCCCTACAACCCCTGGTATCATTGATGATAATCAATGTATCGGAAATTGCTGGCAGTCTGCAGGCTTGCAGACGGTCAGCTTTGAAATAATACCAGCCTGACAGGTATAGCCGATGAAGCTCTTACCGGGTTATCGAGTAAAGGCTACTTTCCGGTAATAACTTTGTCGATCATCCTTCCCTGCAGGTTTATAGCTGGGGTCAAATTTTGTTTTTGCCTGAAAGCACATTGATGCCTTTTTTTCGAGATCATTTCTGCCGGTCTCTTCCTGAAGAAATCTAAAGATATGCCCCAGGCTACTGCCTGCCCGGCACCGGATATGATGCCTCATACGTTGTTGAAGCACTTGGTCATTGCCAAAGTCTTCTCCATTGTCCAACCATTCACGCAGCTTGAGGATGAGATCTTGTATGGATATATCCTCAGATATCATTGCGGGATTGCTTACTGTGTGCTGTAAACAAATGAACATCAGCTGTTTTGCCAGATTAAGTGCATCAAGGCGTTCTTTTTTTGTTGAGGAAAAACCACCACTGTGAGGGTCCTCAGTGCAATGCAGAAGCGTCCATACGGCTTCTTCCAAAAGCCGTTCAACGGGTAAAGTGCCACGAAATTTTTGGTTTTTCAGCAGACCATAAACATTAATTTCTCCTTCCAGATCGTTTAATACCCGACAAATGTTAATGCGGAAAAGTAATTTCATTATGACCGGGTTTCGAAATCCGAGGCGCATCCACTCCAATTGAGTCACCGCTTTTCCTTTTTTTACACTCACCAGAAAATCTGAAGTGTCAGTTTCTGAAATAGTGCCTGCGGGATCGTCATGCCACTTATACAGCTCAATCAATTCCTGAATCAGTGTAATAACAGAGGTGAGCGAGGAATCCGGTTTGTCTTCAGTGAATTCTGCAGCGACGGTTTGTCCACAGGCTTCTGTTGTGGGTTCTTCATATTCATCAGGGTTGTTATGGTGCTCCGGTAATGCTTTGGTGGTTTTTTCTTCTTTACTCTTTTTTACACCATTTTTCAGAAGATCAAGTTGTACCGCCCTTGCGTTGCATTGAACCCATAGGGAGTGATCAATCCCGGCTGGTGATTTGGCGTCAGTCAGTGCTTTCTGTATACGCCCAAGCTGTTCGCTGTCTGGATCATCCCACTGTTGGAAATAGAGTAGGGCAAGATGCAGCCCCATGGAGGGGTCAGTTTTCATTGATTGTAGTAAGAGTTGCTCAGCACGTTCAAAGTCCAGATCGTGACAGTGAGCTATCATCGATTTCAGCCATAGTACAATGGGGTTTTGACTGTCTGTGATGTTGCTGGTTTCAAGGTTGCCATGAGTATAGTCTGAAATTGCTCCTTGTATTTCCGGATCGGATATTTTCTTAATGCAGGCATCGAGCGATGGATTATCACCAAAATCAATAGACTCATGAAAAGTTGCAACGATTCGAGTAAATAAAAACAGTAAATCCTTGCTGGGGTTGTCATTGATAAGATCAGCCAGAAGAGTAATCAGTTCTTTTGTAGGCGCGTTTTTTGTTGAGCTGTATAGTGTATTAAAGTAGATGGAATTAATAGTGATTCGAAATTTTTTTAATGCTTCTATGTCGTGAGCATTAAACCTTTGGGCGGCTCTGCACAGAGAGAGTAGTGTTGATTCGAGCTCTTTTTTTTCTCTTGTGGATAGTTCTGGATTGGTTAGTAATGTATGTGTTGGTTTTAGAATGCTAAGCAGTTGAGTATAAGATATGAATTTTTCGTCAAATAAATTATATTCTATGGTCATTTTTAAAAAGTTAATAATTTCTTTAATGTGTTTTTTTTGCTGGTTCTTATTTAAAGAAGGTAGTCGCTTTGAAAATAGCGATATAACTGTTTTGTTCCATTTCCCTATTTTAGACGTTAACTGATCAGAGGGTGTGTTTGGTGAGTTTCTCTTTAACCTTTCTCCGAGTATACTACCATGGCTTTGCAGTGACACCAATTGATTCCCCGGTGATTCCTGGTTTGTTGTTTCCAAATAATAATCCATTGTGCTGAGGTTCATTAGTGGACCATAACGATCTGATTGATCTAATTTTTGAAACATATCTTGGGCGGAGCTAAAGTCAGAGTAGTCAGATATCGAATCATTTCTCGTTGTATGATGCTGATGTATTATTTTTTTTATTATATCTATATAAATGATTTTTTCTTTTCTTTCTTTTTTTGATAAGCGTGATAGTACAGGTTCTGCATATTCTTTTAACTTTTTTAGCGATGTTTTTGAGATGAAGTTCAAATAGTCTTCGCCATCATTAATGTAACCGCCATCCCTTTTTACATTTTCCTGAAAGGATTGTATCAGACTGTTTTTATTGTCAGTTTTGGAAAGGTATGGCTGAGGTGAGACTTTTTTTGTTTTTCTTGCTGGTTTATTTGTTTTTCTCCGGACAGATGTTTCTTCTCTCGATGATGGGGGCTCAGCAGAAGGGTTTCTGGGGCTCTCATAATTAACCAGAGTGTGTGAAGAAACTTTTGAACCATTAAAGCTGGCGGTTTCTTCTGAGGCTTTATTCTCTGGGCAAGGAACAGGTGTTCTGTCTTCTTGCCTGTACCTATGAACATTAAGTGATGGAGATGTCATTCATGCTTCTTCTTTTTATGTGATGCAAATTGTGTTTTATATAAATTTCGAGTGAATAAACCGGGGGATGCCTTTTTCCGGCGTAGCCGATTATCACGATATTCGATCGTTTTCGAAGAATTTTACTGTAGTACATGGTTTTGATGACTTGTCGAAGGTCGGAGTCACCACGCTTCGACAAGTTCAACGCGAGCGAAGCTTGAAGCTTATAGAGGCCAATCTCTCTGAAACCACGATCCGTTGTATGAATAAGACTATGGAAAAGTGAAAAAGTTCGGTCGATAAAGGTATTTTCCGGAGGCGCCTTGCGAATCTCCTGTCCAGGGGGTATTTGAGCCAGTTTTTGAATATTTGCCCTGGCTTTACCTTCAAGGGGCTGACATCTTTCATTTCATCCAGAAATGCTGAAATATCATCGTTCTCTATATGTTTGGCCATGGTCAGATAGTTAAGTGAAACAGGCGAAGACGATAGCAGACTCTATGAGTGGTAGAATCTGCCTTTGATTACGATTGTTCAGTGGTTGAAACAGGATGACCAGTCTTTCCAGACGGGCTCGAGTCCTTTGGAACGAATGGCATCCGCCACCACTTCGGGACGGCGATTATCGTCAATAGTAAACTGCTCCAGATCTTCATTACCCAGGATATTGTCGTCGGCGTAGCCTCCCGGGTGTGTGCTGGAGTACGCGCTCATGGTGGTAATGCCAAGCGGCAAGACATTGTCTCTGAACTTTTCTGACTCCCGGGTAGATAGGGAGAGTTCTGCTTCCGGTTTGAACAGACGGTAAGCACAGATCAATTGCACAAGCTGACGATCTGAAATGATAGATACCGGCTGGAATTCACCTTCACAGGGGCGCAGGCGGGGGAAGGAAATAGAGTAGCGGGTACGCCAGTAGGTCTTTTCCAGATAGTCTAAATGAGCAGCTACCATGGCGGAGTCTGTTCTCCAGTCCTCCAGGCCGATCAGGGCGCCAATACCAATTTTGTCGACACCAGCACGACCCAGACGGTCAGCGGTTTCCAGTCGATAGTTAAAATTCATTTTGCTGCCCCTGAGATGGTATTTCTCATAGGCAGCTCGATGGTAGGTCTCCTGATAAACCAGAAC
>NZ_JAVRMB020000364.1:0-12465 GCF_031844845.1 Endozoicomonas sp. | reverse complement strand
AAAACCGTTCTTCCCAACGAGCGAGAGATGGCAGTCGGGGCATTTAACTTCAATAAGACACGTCATAGGACGTATATTGGGATGAAGAGTATTTTTGTCAGTATGGGATTATCCCTATCCACACATTTGGCCCACTACCCGATCACTGTTACAAACCCGCTCCCTGCAACATTCAATGACCGGTTCCATCGAGGGGCAACGCCAAAAGTTCGGACCATGGTTGAGTTTTTGAGCGAGGCCTTGGGGTGATGGAAAGTAGTGATGGCAAATGGGGCTGGAAACTTGATTTTATTCGTCAAATATTTCGATATTCGTCTCATGAAGCCAGGCCTTCATCCTTGATTTTCTACCATTCTCGCTACGGGCTTACGGCTGATATTGCCCGGAGGTAATAAACTGTCCAAAAGCCTCACACCAGACGATGACGGTGTTGTATTGGGCCGGGTCAATAGTTGATGGCAGTGGAATAATAAAATTGTCGAAGGTTTTGATATCGCCAACCCGGACCATCCCGGCCTTGTGTTGATTAAAGGCGGCTTCCGTTTCAATAAAAAGTGGCGACAGATAAAGCTTGTAGTCGGGTCCGGGGGCCAGCTTTCCGACAAAACTGATGGAGTCTTTATTGATACTGAACTCTCCCTCTCCCCAGTGGATCTGATCACTGTCTTCCCGATTCCTGGTGAAATGCCCCAGGAAACGCTGGGACTGTCGGCTGTACTCAATAGCGGATTTCGGAGGGGACTCCGGAGCGGTCAGGATTGGCAGAAGGTAAATTCCGATTGCAAAACCCACCGCCAGGCACAGGCTATGGGAGATGATCAATAATGGCAGTCGGGGGAGAGTAACGCTGCGGTGTTTCATTGTTTAAACCCTGTGCCTGAATAAAAAGAAAGCGTATTGGCGCCGTCATCAGAACTGTGAATTTTCGTTGCTGGTGTGTTGCGGTGGCTGTCTCACTTTTGATTGTGGCTGTACAGTCGTCTTTTAAGATAGTCCAGATTCGAAATGTCATTGCCATTGCCTTTGCGGAGTCATAGCTTCTCGGGGGGCCTGCTCTGGCACGCATGCTTTGTATAGAACTTGATGGCGAGGGGAGTGCTCAACCGGAAAGCCTCGTCTTCAAAGCTTCTGTTCATGTAGTGCTTCTGGAACTCTGAAACGATAATTTGCCTATTTTCCAGTTGTCGTACATGAACCATTTCGTGAGCCATAGTGATACGGACTTCACTGGGCTCCAGTCCACTGGCCAGAGTTATCTGATATCTGCCGTTTTTCAGTGGTCGTGTAGTTCCCAGCATATTGGGCTCTGGCATTATCTGGCGAATGTACTCAATGTTGACGTCATGATGAATACCCAGTTCCTCCATATAAAAATTCTGCATAGCCATAAACGAACATCCTGAAGGATTGAGATCTCCATCAAAAACCGCTTCCACAGGGAGTGATGCAATAGCCAGCCAAAGTGTATGAATATATACGATTGTCTTCACAGTAATCTGTCTTTTATTGGTGAAGGTGCCGTCAAAGGTGCCATCATAAACAGGTGCTTATCTTTTATGGCAAACAGATTGCTATCGGCATCTTTGCATGAGGGTTTAATGATGTGGTTACAGAAACAGGTTGGACTTTCCCCTTATCAGCGTGGTTTTCACCTTATAACTGAAGAAATCACCAAGAACTTGCCTGAGTTGACCCAGTACAAAACAGGCCTGTGTCATGTATTTATACAGCATACTTCTGCATCGCTGACATTAAATGAAAATGCTGACCCTAATGTACGCCATGATATGGAAACCTTCAGTAATCATTATGTTCCTGAAAGTGAAGACTATTTTCTGCACATAATAGAAGGCAGTGACGATATGCCGGCTCATATTAAATCCAGCCTGTTTGGTGCCGATGTAATGATTCCGATTAGCAATGGTTTACTCGCACTTGGTGCCTGGCAGGGTATTTGGCTGGGGGAGCATCGGGATAATGGGGGAGGCCGAAACCTAATCATCACTTTACAAGGTGAAAGTTATCAGTAATTATGAATTTCAGGTATTAACAGATAATTACTTATAAGGAGGCGTAAACCGAACTGGCATTTCACGGATGCTGGACTATAACTATAAAATCGGAATATGAAGTTAAATATAACATATCGGAGCAGGAGCTCCGATTACCAGTATATTAGAGGATTTAGCTATGGCACGGAGAAAGCCGAGTAAAGCTGCTGCTGGTTTTGATGGTGTTGATATTGGTTTTTTAGGAAGTCGTGATGAACCTGCCGAAGAACGGACAGTTGAATCGCGCAAAAAACTGAGAGCCAGTCTTGATGCCCAGATTGAAGCGTTTCTTAAGAAAGGTGGGGAGATAGAAGAGGTTCAATCGAACATTACAGCAGACCCACCGCAAAAACCCTCCGGTGAGTATGGTAATCGACCTATTTAGCACAAATTTAAAGCCCGGTGTCTACCGGGCTTTTTTTATGCACTCCCAGAAACGCACGACTGCATGGATGCAGGAGTTAGAGTAATGCAGGAGCAGTTACCGAGGAGCAGTTTTTGACGTTAAATCACTTCTACCCAATTACCACCGTCGTATGGTGACAGTTCTCCAATAGCCTCAAGCGATAATCCAAACCTTTCGGCCACGTTATGAAACGCTTCATCTATGGATGGGTCTACTGCAACCAGAAGCCCACCACTGGTTTGAGGGTCACAAAGAATGTGTTTTTGAGATTCCGTAATATCAGCAGCCTTATGACCATAACTGGCGTAGTTTCTTTCCGTTCCACCCGGAACACAGCCTTGCTGGCGATACATTTCTACATAAGGGAGCAGTGGTAGCTTGTCAGCATACAGGGTGGCTTTAACCGTGCTTCCTTCACAGACTTCCAGAAGGTGGCCGAGAAGGCCAAAGCCGGTAACATCGGTGATAGCGCTGATACCGTTGAGCAATGATAAGTCAGCACCGATTGTGTTCAGAGTACACATTGAGTCACGGGCGATATGCTGGTGCTCATCTTTCAATAGTTTCTTCTTTTGTGCCGTAGTGAGAATACCGACGCCCAATGGCTTGGTAAGGTAAAGCCTGTGGCCTGCCTGAGCCTGGTCGTTTCTCTTCAGGTGTTCAAGAGATACACGACCAGTAACGGCAAGTCCGAAAATGGGCTCAGGGGCATCAATACTGTGTCCTCCCGCCAGAGGTATACCAGCATCAGCACAAGCCTGACGACCACCGTCTACTACCTGTGCTGCAACTTCTGCCGGTAGCTTGTTAATTGGCCAGCCCAGAATGGCAATAGCCATCATGGGAGTACCCCCCATGGCATAAATATCGCTGATCGCATTGGTGGCAGCAATACGGCCAAAATCAAAGGGATCATCGACGATGGGCATAAAGAAATCAGTGGTGCTGATAATCCCTTCTCCGTTGCCAAGGTCCATAACGGCAGCGTCATCTTTACTGGCGTTTCCTACGACAAGATTTGGAAAATCGGGAAGAGTGAGGTTGGTTTTCAGAATGCAATCAAGTACCTCTGGCGAAATTTTACAGCCACACCCGGCACCGTGGCTATATTCGGTAAGTTTAACAGTTGCCATTAATACTACCCCTGACAAGAATTCCATAAGGTCGGCTACTTTAGCATTCCAAAGACTTCATGGAAAAGACAGGAGGCTGGAATAACCGGTACCGGAGTGTTCCGGGCAAATGCCTGAATAACTTGAATAGCCTTCCTTATGGTCAAGACTATTAAGCAAACTCCTAATGAGGCTTTCACGATGAATGATAGAGGCCGTCAATCAGTTGCTGGCAGGCTGATCGCCAGATTGTTTTTCCTGGCTACCCTGCTGTTGTCTGTGCAGGTACTCAGCGCAGTCAGGGCAGAAGATGCGTTTCTCATGCATCGGGATGTTTTTACCGGTGGTTCAGATAGACCGGAGGGATATCGGCTCTTCCGTTTACCGAGTATTGTGGTTCATAAAGAGGTGGTGATCATCTTTGCCGAAGGCCGGGAAAATCGACGAGATGATCCCGGAACCAGTGATTCCATGGATATTGTTTATAAACGAAGTGAAGATGGCGGGTTGACCTGGGGATCACTTCAGGTACTGGCCGATGGTACCGATCACTATCCCGACCTGCCGAAGTCCAATGTCGCCTATCAGCCCACTACAGTGTTGGATAACGACCATGGGTATTCACGTCTTTTTACATTTTACAATCGCGCTCAGACACGGCCATTTTATCGTTACTCCGATGATCTCGGCCTGACATGGTCAGAGGAAATCAGTTTTCTGGAAAGGATTAATAACCGTCCGGAGTCTTTTAAAAAGCTGTCGGTTAATCTTGCCAGTGGCGTGCGGATGAGCGATGGCAAGCTGGTTATCCCCATGAATACCGTACTGCCTGATGACCCTGCGGGGACAAACCGGCCATCAGTGGCCTACAGTGATGATCACGGGGCAACCTGGCATTATGGCGGCCATTCAGCACCTGGGGCCAATGAACATCAGATTACTGAAGTATTTAATGGTAATGCATCCCGGCTTTACAGTTCATCCCGCAGGGATGGTAGAAGCCAAAACAGTCGGCGCATCAACTATGGGATTTATAATGAAAACACTGGTCAATGGGACTGGGGCTGTAACAGTACCCCGGTAGATGGCAATGGTAGTGAAATAATGGCAAATGCTGTTAGTGCAGGAGTTGAGCGCTATACACAGGCAAACGTAAATGGCGAAACCATCAGTCGTCTGTTACTGACCATTCCTCATGGGAAAAATTCAGCCGGGCTGTTTACCCGCCGTGACTTGAGTGTCTACGTCAGTACCGATGAAGGTAGCACCTATGACCGGCCACGAGTATTGCTTTCCGGGTTAGCGGCGTACTCTGATATTGCCAATGTTAACGGTGACAGGTTCCTGGTGGCCTGGGAGCGGGACCCGGCGGGAAGTCATGGATTTATTACACTGACCATGGCAAATCGCCATTTTCTGGATAGCCATCCAACACTCAATCCGGACTAATATCAGGTAGTGACAGCAGACAGGTCTGGCTAAAGGTTTGACTATCATAAAAAATATAATACTCTGGTCGAATAATCAGGTCGCCTGAAAAGCCATAATCGAAATGCCAATCAGAGATGCGCCGGGTGCCTTAAAAAGTAAGGGCTTTTCTGGTGGCATATTATAGTCATGAATGACTGGCTTATGGCTGATGCAATATAAGCGCAGACAACAATAAATAAAATTGATGGATTAGGAGTCTCTGATGGGAGCGCTAACTTTGCCTTGTTCTTCTGTTGATGATTTGCTGCACAGCCAGTCAGCAGCATTGCAGGAGTGGTTTGCCAGCGGTGGTCATAAAATTGATGGCCTTCTGGTTCGAAAATCTTCATCCTGGCTTGAGCCTGAGCAGTTTATTAAAGCAGGTTCTGATGTTCGGTTTGATACAGCACGTTTTCACCTGATGATGTGCACTAAACGGGATATCTGGCGGGTTTGTATCGACATGGTTTTTCATACCAGGGTCAGGCTTATGGAAGATGGGTCAGCCGCCGGGCCTGGCCTGTTATTCAGTGTGCTGGACGATGAAGGGAAAAGTATTCCAGTGGATTATTTTGCTGTCAGTGTTCCAGCATCAGCGGAGTCTATAGCGCCTGAGCAGTGGTGCAGCTACTGGTTTACGAAGTTTGTGAAAAGTCATCGCATTAATCGTGTTTTTGCTTATAAAGAGTTTGAAGCAGAGATTGATTGATAACGTTCCTGGCTGAGTGTGGCTTTTTCAGGAAAGCTGCACCAGAAGCAAATCACTGACTTTTTGCCTTATTCAGCCATGCCTGAGAGAAGGACTGGAGCAGTGGAATGATCATTGCCCAGATAATGGCCAGGGTTAGCAGAGTTTGCCATAAAGGCTGGGCAAGCGTGATATCTGTCAGTTTTGCTCCCGCCAGATAGCTCAACGGCCCGCCAAACAGTCCGAGTAAAGACCCATAAAGCTTATGGTTGCGTGACCAGTCAAGACTGTGCCGGAGCGTCGTACCGAATATTAGCCAAAGGCACGCTAACCATAGCGGTAACATGCGTCCATAGTCATTTAACTGAGAACCGAATTGCAGGATATGAAGATTACCGAGAAAACTGTCCACTGCGCATCCAATCAGAAAGGTGATGGCCAGCAGCTGCTTTTCCTTTTTCCAGCTTCCTATCCATGTCAGGTGAATAAAGAGAACAACCGTTGTTGCTGCCAGAGCAATGGGGTTTCCTCCGAGGACACAGGCAAACCAGCCAATCTGGAATAATAGATAGTTGATAATCAGTTTTGTTTTGTTAGTTGTCATTATCAGAAATCGGGAATACGATCCTGACACAGTTGACAGCCACCATCGAATAAAACCACAGGTTCAGGATTTTGTTGAGTTGAGGCTTTATCACTGTCAGTCAGTTCTGTTGCTGTCATCCGTTCGACCTTGTTTTGAGTATCAGGCCGTAAGCCCAACCTGGAATGTGTTTCTATAGAGATTCTTTTTGGAGAATCTGAAACCATAGAATCGGTTGAATGTTTGATTAATCCAAAAGGACATGCATAGACTTTTCTGATCAGCAGGCTCTGTTTATCCTTATCTATCTGGAACTCAACGTGGGTGCACTTTTGGCCGCCGGCAGGCCTAATGGTATAGGCTGCATTCTGTACTTCGCGAGCAGGGCTTATGGTAATAAGCTCATCGGAAGTATATAGCATGATTGGACCTATGTGTGCATTGAGCTGGCTTTTAAGGTTATCTATGTAAATATCCGCAATAAATGAGCCTGTTGCACAGTGGATAGCGAAGGCACCCTGGTGAGAGTAATCAAGCATAACATCTCTCAAATGACGCCTTCTCGAATCATCATGTACTCCTCCCGATGCCAGGAAAGCATCGAGCTTACCGAGCAGTCTTTCAACTAACTGCTTTGCTTGAGCATCGCGGGTGGTACCGGGAAAATCAGACAGGTTTCGATAGCTTATTTGCTCAGTTGAATTTGAATCATCATTTTGCTTCAATCGTATATCTAAAAACAGGCCATCAGCATCGCGAGCGACCTGATCCTTTAATTTTTCATGGGTAAGAGTTGGCTTTGATAGATCAGTTTTTTCCTTGCTTAAATAGTATTGTATTGGCATATGCTCCGGTACTCTCTCACTGAGAGCGCCTTCTTCAGAGGAAAGTAATTTTGAACCTTCGTAGTACTGTTTAAGAAGGCCTTCGCTGATTACTGATACTAACTCCAGGGACTCATCTTTGGATGTAGCTGCTGTTTGCCGTGGCTCAGGGTGTTTTTTCTCAGATCTGGCAAAGATGTTCGAAAAGTTATTTAAGGATAACTTTCCCCATCCAGTGGTTTTTTTAGATTTTTGAGCGCGAATGGTTTTGCCAGTGGGTAGCTCTTTTGGCTCAGCTTTTGACGCAACAAGAGCCGGTGTATTAGCGGTGTGGCCTTCAGAAATAACTTCTTCGGTTTCACTGGTTTGTCTTCCTGAAAGAGGATGATCTTGATCTTCATCCCGGTCTTTGCCTTCAGAATGATTCGTACCGGAATCAAAAGCCTCAGAAGCAGTTATCAGGGGCGCAGTTTTCTCTGCAAGGTTGAATGCGTTAGCTGTGAAGGTAGAAGAAGGGGCTGTTGTTTTTTCAGGTTGGCTCTTATTTTCATTAGCTTGCTGTGCAGCTACAGGTTGAGTGCGAGCGGATGGTAGTTCTTTATCAGGCAGTGGCCCATTCTCTCTTGGGGCTAAAACGCTTATTGGATATTCGGGCGTTACGGGTAAAAGGGTCTTGAGCATTTCTTGGGCTGGTTCTTTTATACCAAGAATGCTGGAACCAGATATTTTGCCTTCATGGGCCTGCATGCTTATTGGCTGGCTATTGCCCCGTGTTTCTTTGAAGTTTCCAAGCATCCCATGAATAATTTCTTCTGTTCCTGATGCTTGACGCTGTCTGTCAGTTGTGGCTTGTTGCCTCATCATTGGATGTGTGGAGACAGATAATATTTTCTCTACTGGCACATAGTTCCCATCCGGATATTGTTTGCTAACAGGCACCCTGGTTTTATCTGCTTCTTCGACTGAAGCAGGCGTGTTTAAATTTGCCAGGGAAAGATCTTTTTCAGGCTGTTCAGGCGGACTGCAGGATAAAACGTCTTCAACAGGAGTCTTCGTTGGTGCTGGTGCGATACTGAATTGAGCAGAGTCAGTAACGGTTACTACCAGGTTTTCAGCGGTATCTATTTCTATGGCCTTTTCCAACTCACCCAATGCACGCCCACTTTCCAGTGCAAACCATTTATCTAACTGCAGTGCCGGCAATTGGCTTTTGTCGATGCCCAGGTCGCAGGTTCCGTGGTTATTCAGGCAGTATTGCAAATTAGCAAGATCATCATGTGTTGCTTGACGGTTTATTGTAATGACGGTAGCGGTTGATGGAACGTCCCAATTAAAGAGTAAAGACACTTTTAAATGATGATGAGTATTAGCATCAGCCGGAATTGCCAGTGCTGAGCTTGAGTGTTCACTGGTGGCAGGTCTCATTAAGTCTTCTTCAATCTTAATCACACAGTCTGGCTGCTTTATAGAATCAAGGCCAGTGTTATCAGAAATCGATCGTCCAGTATTGGCAGGGGTAAGCCGTAATTGGAGCTTACCGCCTGAATCTTTGAGTTCTCCATTGAAATAGAGCGCTTTCCCATCCGAGAAAAGCCTTAAACCCGTTGTGTCGTTGCCATGAGTAGTAACCACCTGTTTTGCAGATGATCTAACCAGTGAAGTTGAAGTTCTGCATTCGGTCACAGACTTTTCAGAGAGACCGGTGAGATTATCTGAAACGGATGCCGACACTCTTTTTTCAGCGCTTTTATAAGATGTTGAGCGAGTGTGAGTATCCGTACTTTGAATGGGTGCTTTATCTTCTTTTCCCTCAATAGCGGGAGCCGTTTTATTCTCTGTCTGTTTTTGAAAAGTTAATTTTTCATTTTTTCGGGTTTTAGTATTTTCATGAGTTTTTGCTTTTAAAGATAAGTCAGAGAGGGAAGCAGATGCTCTGGTAATACTTTCTGGTTGCGTCTTTTTGGTGGCAGGTCTTTTGCTTTGACCTGGTGTGATCTTCTTCTGGGATTGCAATGGTGAAGAGGTGTCTGCCTGTTGACTTATAGAACCCGGATCGAATGCTGTGGCAGTCTTAGGGAGTGGTAGCTCTGTTTGCGGTGAAACGCTTACTGCACACTTTGCAGTTTGTTGCTTTGCAGTCTGACTATCGTCTTCTACTTCTTCGGAAGCTTCTGAAACAATGTGAGCCTGTTTCGCTACTGGTAGTGCCTGATTTATTGGTACGATTTGTTTCCCAATACTGCTCGAATCGTTAATGGGAGCTGGAAGTACATCCTCCGTTGGTCGACCTTCTTCGAGCGGGTCACCATCGACAAGAGAATCTTCAGGAGTTTTCGGTACTTCTGAAACCTTTGATTCTTCTCTTTCGATTGTGTTGAAAAACGAGCTATCAGATTCATCATCAAAACCAGCATCTGAGCTTAAGCCTGGTTGATCTCTTTGAAACAAGATAGGAACAGTAGCAGGACTATTTTCGGCTCTGTTAGCACTAGTAGTGGAAGGCTCTTTTCTAGCAGCTTTTACCGCTGGCAATGACGAGCTGGAGTTGTCGGGTTGGTTGTGCTTTCGAGCTTTACTCGTATTTACACTGCAATCTAATGCAGCATCAGGGTTGTCATCTTCAGGCTCTGATTGCAAAGGACTTCCCCGTGACGACATAGAGTTGTAGTCAGAAGATAAGCTCTTATTACTTTGCAATGATGAGGTTGATCCATCATAAGCGGAATCAACTTCTAATGAAGTTGGGGCTGTTCTATTAAGCGTATTTTGATCACGCAGGTATACAAACAGCGCATTTGTCAGAGCCTCCGTGGATGCTTCATCTTCCGTACGTTGACGGCTGATAATTGGTTTAGCGTTTCCGGATGCGTGAGTTTTTCCATTTTGAGTTGGCGTATTGGCTGCTAAATGTGTTGTATTGCCCTTGCTGGCTTTCGGCGGTAGCGTACGTCCTCGTAATGAAGGCTCTGGTCGTAAATAATTTTGATCGGGCGTCCCGGGTGTATTTCTTACGGAAGCCGGATTCTGGAGGCTGTTGTCAGTATTTAACCGGGAACCCGGGTTGTCAGGAAGAACACCACCAATAGAGGGGTTAAGGCTTTGGTCAGATAGTGCTTTGTGACCAGAAGCTGCGGATGCATCAGGTCCCGGTTCAGGTAAGAATGGTTTTGAAGACTTTTGTTGTGCTTTGTTAACAGCGGGTGACCCATATATTTGCCTCGAAGAGGCAGGGCCTGAAGAATCACCAAAAGTGTTTTCCAGTCTCTTAATATTCTGGTTTATGTAAGGAAGCACACTGTCTGCTGGCATGGCTTTAGCCTTTCGATCAGACAGTGCTTTATAAATAGCGGTGGATGCAATCGTCCCTGCGGCAAAATAGCTTGCTGTAGCCAGGCCAAAAACCAGACCCAGGGGGAGAAAAAAGGAGGTCAGTAACGTCAGTAGTCCGGCAAGCACAAATGGCAGGCTGGTAAGAAGTGCTACCTTAACATTTTTCCCCGAGAAGCGGCCGACATCCTCTTGGTGAGTGGCGTCTGATTGCTCCAGTTTCGCTAGTTGTTGCTTAGGAGATAAAGCTTCTACTGGCAGCTGACTGTTCATTGTATACATCCCTATGTCTGGTTTGATTTATCTGGGATTAATTGGAAATTGAAGACATCGTTAATGTCTTGATATGTCTTGACCCTTATTAATTTGACATTACGGTTCCATATTGGTTCAACGGACAGAATTGGCTCATATTCGGGAGGGAGAGAAGGCTAAGGTAAAGTGCTTGTTTATATTGATCGTTAAAGAGGCTTGAGGGATAGGAAAACGCTATTTATTCAGATAGTTAGGTGGTTATATAGTACTCGGATAGAATCTTCGATACCCATTATCTTAAAAGCCAAGAGATATATTTATATGTAAAAACGATCTACATATTAAATTTATTATTCTTTTTTCACTGATAGTATTTCACTTGGAGCACAACAATAACTTCGCTTTAGGTCGAAATGTATGTCGGATCAACACTCTCATCATCAAGAGCATCATCAAGAGCATCATTTAAAACAGCTGGAAGCGGAAAGCATCCACATCATGCGGGAAGTGGCTGCCGAGTTTGAAAACCCTGTCATGCTGTACTCCGTTGGCAAAGACTCTGCAGTCATGTTGCATTTGGCCATGAAGGCCTTTTACCCCGGAAAACCTCCTTTTCCCTTGTTGCATGTGGATACCACCTGGAAGTTTCGGGAGATGATTGAGTTTCGAGACCAGCGGGTGAAAGAGCTGGGGCTTGAGCTGCTGGTTCATACCAATCCGGAAGGTCTTGAGCAGGGGGTTGGACCATTTACCCATGGCAGCGCCAAACACACCGATGTGATGAAGACTCAGGCACTCAAACAGGCACTGGATAAATACGGGTTTGATGCGGCTTTTGGTGGTGCCCGCAGGGATGAAGAGAAGTCCCGTGCTAAAGAGCGTGTTTATTCCTTCCGGGATAAGAACCACCGCTGGGACCCAAAGAATCAGCGCCCTGAACTCTGGAATATCTATAACAGCCAGGTAGAGAAAGGGGAAAGTATTCGGGTCTTCCCGCTGTCCAACTGGACGGAACTGGATATCTGGCAGTACATCCATCTGGAAGAGATTCCGATTGTACCGCTCTATCTCTCCAAAGAGCGCCCGGTGGTGGAGCGTGATGGCAACCTGATTATGGTGGATGATGATCGGATGCCACTGAATGCTGGAGAAGAGCCTCAGATGCGTAAGGTGCGTTTCAGAACGCTTGGGTGCTACCCATTAACCGGCGCCGTGGAGTCTGAAGCGGATACCTTAACCGAGGTGATTCAGGAGATGCTCCTGACCAGAACCTCTGAGCGACAGGGCCGGGTTATTGACCACGACAGTTCCGGATCCATGGAAAAGAAAAAGCAGGAAGGGTATTTCTGATGTCACACCAGTCTGAACTTATTGCCACCGATATCGAAGAATATCTTTCCCGTCACGAACGCAAAGAGATGTTGAAATTTCTGACCTGCGGCAGTGTGGATGATGGTAAAAGCACACTGATTGGTCGTCTTCTTCACGACACGAGCATGATTTATGAAGATCAGCTGGCTGCTGTTACACACGACAGTAAGCGTGTAGGAACGCAAGGCGATAAACTGGATCTGGCCTTGCTGGTGGATGGTTTGCAGGCAGAACGTGAGCAGGGCATTACCATTGATGACGCCTATCGCTACTTCTCAACAGAAAAACGCAAATACATCATTGCCGATACGCCGGGACATGAGCAGTACACCCGAAACATGGCAACAGGGGCATCCACCCTGTCTCTTATACACATCT
>NZ_JAVRMB020000363.1:0-3595 GCF_031844845.1 Endozoicomonas sp. | reverse complement strand
TGCTCCTCACGAAGTGTTGCTGGTGCTGGATGCTGGTACAGGTCAGAACGCCCTGAGCCAGGCTCGTCTATTTCATGAAACAGTTCAGCTGACCGGTCTGGCACTGACCAAACTGGACGGTACTGCGAAAGGCGGTGTTATTTTTGCGCTGTCGAAGCAGATGAAACTGCCTATTCGTTTTCTGGGTGTCGGTGAGCAGATTGATGACCTGCGGCCATTCTCTGCCAATGAGTTTGTGAAAGCACTGTTTTCCCGGGAAGATTGAGATAAATGGCAGTGAGCGGCAGATGTCGCTTACTGGATTGCTTGATCAGCTAAAGATGAAACTGAGTGTCTGGTACATGGTTTCATTGAAATTGACAGGTGATGTAGGTTGGGTCGAGCGAATGCGAGCCCCAACAAACTATCAGCATCATCGGTGAAATTATTGGGGCTCACTCTGTTCGACTCAACCTACACGTCAAACTCATTGAAACCATGTGCTCGCCTTAAATAGTGGCGTTTTTATAGTAAAGAGCATCCGAGAAAAAGATAGGTAAGGACAGCTGGATGATTCGCTTTGACGGTGTCAGCAAGCGTTACCCGGGAGGTCATGTTGGCCTGGAACAGGTCAGTTTTCACCTGAAACGGGGCGAGATTGCTTTTCTTACCGGACACTCAGGTGCAGGAAAAAGTACATTGATGAAGCTGGTCATGCTGCTTGAGCGTGTCAGTGCAGGTCAGATCTGGGTGGGAGGACATAACCTCCGGGCGTTAAAAAACAGTCGGATACCTTACCTTCGACGTAATATCGGTGTTGTCTTCCAGAATCATCAGCTGCTTTTTGATCGTACTGTCTTTGATAATGTTGCCTTGCCGTTGTTGATCGCAGGGTACTCTCCGGGAGATTGTGCTGGTCGGGTTCGTGCTGCGCTGGATATGGTTGGGCTATTGAGCAAAGAGAAGCTCTTTCCGGTTGCGCTTTCCGGTGGTGAACAGCAAAGGGTTGGTTTGGCTCGAGCGGTGGTGAATCGTCCGGCACTGATTCTTGCTGATGAGCCTACCGGTAACCTTGACCCGCAGCTGTCGGCTGAAATTATGAAGCTGTTCGAGAATTTTAATCAGGTGGGGGTGACGGTTCTTATTGCCAGTCACGACCTGGCGCTGGTGGCTCGAATGCGGCACCGTATCCTGACACTGGATCATGGCAGGCTGGTCTCAGATCAGGAGGTTCAGTGAGCCTGTTTAATAAAAAGAGCGAGCGCCAGCGTGACGGGCGCCGACATAAAACCGCGGAAGATAAGGTCGTTGCTGGAAAGGCAGCTGGTAACGATACTCATAAAAGAGGAGCCAATCGGCAGACAGCCGCTACTCTGACGCTCCATTCCCTGATCAGTCTCCATCAGCAGGTCGGTAAAGATGCTTTTAGTCGTCTACAGAAGAGACCTTTGGCCAGTCTGCTGAATAGTCTGTTGATTGCTGTGGCCTTTTCCCTGCCAGTTCTGCTTTTTGTTTTGGTTAGCAATATTCAGCAGCTGGGTTCTACATGGGATGGCCAGCCGAGAATCTCGGTTTATCTTGATAATGAGGTTAGCCAGAAAGTGGTTGGTCAGCGTATTGCTGATTACCGGGATCATCCTCTGATTGAGCAGGTTGCCTACCTGTCTCCGGAACAGGGGCTGCAGGATTTTCAGCAGAAGGCAGGGTTGCAGAATGTCATTACTTCCCTGGGATTTAACCCGCTACCGGGTGTTATTCAACTGACACCTGTCAGTGATGCCTCCTTTGGGCAGCTGGATGATGCGGTGGCCACTTTTCAGAGTATGGGTGGGGTAGAAGAGGTTCGTCTGGATCGACAATGGGTGCAGAGGCTTCAGGCGATATTAACCATGCTTGAACGCTTTTCCATTATGTTGGGCGGTATATTGGGGCTGACTGTGGTTCTGGTTATCAGTAATACAGTGCGTCTTAATATAGAAAGCCGCAGAGATGAAATTAAAGTGATCAGTATGGTCGGTGGGACCCGGGGCTTTATCGCGATGCCCTTTATTTACATGGGGGTCTGGTATGGCGTAATCGGCGCAATATTAGCCCAGATCATTGTTTCTTCATTGCTAATGGTTTTGAGTAATGAAGTGACGAACCTGGCCGGATTGTATAATAGTGAGATGGTATTATCTGGTCCCAGTCTTGGAGTAATGGGGATTTTGCTACTTTCCGGGGTTTTCCTTGGTGCTCTTGGGGCAATGGGTAGCTGTTATCGACATTTTCAGGCTTTAGTTCCAGATTAAACTGTGTAAAGTAAGAAAATGTCATGTAAAGTCGATAGTGATTGCATGGCTGATCGTTGTTATTATTAGCATTAATTTGAACTTTCACTACTTTAAAAGTGTCAATTAAAGAGGGTGTTTTGACGGAGTCAGTTATGGGTAGCAGTCTTCAACCAATCGATATGTTAATTCCAGGCCGTAACATTGAGGCTTATGTTGCGTCGGTCAGCGGTATTGCTGTGTTGTCTGCTGAGCAGGAAAAGAGTCTGGCTGAACGTCTCTTTTATCACGGTGATCTTGAGGCGGCTCGGCAGATGGTCATGTCTCACCTGCGTTTTGTGGTTTACATTGCTAAAAGTTATACCGGTTATGGTTTGCCGCTGGCTGACCTGATTCAGGAAGGTAATGTTGGCCTTATGAAAGCGGTTAAGCGTTTTAACCCTGAAGTTGGTGTCAGGCTTGTCTCCTTCGCTGTGCATTGGGTCAAAGCGGAAATACACGAATTCATTCTGCGCAACTGGCGTATTGTTAAACTGGCTACTACCAAAGCACAACGCAAACTGTTCTTTAATTTACGCAGTGCTAAAAAACGTCTGTCCTGGTTGACCAATGATGAGACGAATGCCGTAGCCAACGACCTGGGCGTTGATGCTAAAGTTGTTCGCGAAATGGAAGGGCGAATGGCTGGTCAGGATACCGCCTTCGATGGCTATGCAGATGATGATAGCGATACTGCTTATCAGGCACCTGCTTACTATCTGGAAGATCGTAATGCTGATCCTTCGTCCTTACTTGAAGATGCAGACTGGACTGATAGCTCTGTTTCCCAGTTAAGAAATGCTTTGGCGCAGTTGGATGAACGCAGTCGGGATATTCTGCAAAAGCGTTGGCTGGCAGAAGACAAAGCAACGCTGCATGAGCTGGCAGGTGTCTATGGTGTATCTGCTGAGCGTATTCGCCAGCTGGAAAAGAATGCGATGAAAAAAATGAAAGGTTCTATGGAAGCTTGATATCTTTAGTGCTTATTTAAAAAGGCCGCTTTTCAGCGGCCTTTTTTGTGAATATTGAAAATAAAACAGGCTGTTGACTTTTATTCTGACCTGCGTAGAATGCGCCGCTCTTCCACGACACATGTCGGGACAGCGAAACGAAAGTTGATCGCTGACCAGGAAGAACGATTTGAAGATTGGTTGAAAAACAGCCGGTTGACAAATCAACGGGGTGCGGTAATATGCGCCTCCACTGACACGGCCCGAGCGGCAACGTCAGTGAGTTGGAAAGCTTCTTTCTTCTACGGCTTTTTAGTGAAGAGAATCGAGCCTTGACAACGAAAGCTGCTTCGGTAT
>NZ_JAVRMB020000362.1:0-6399 GCF_031844845.1 Endozoicomonas sp. | reverse complement strand
CGGGTATATTCAGGCGCTTCTTTGTTGGTAGAACCATTAATGGTTGAACCAGCGTCGTGATAACGACCCAGATCAAAATCAACATCCAGACGGTTACGACTGTTGAAATCCTGATGCACCAAACCGGTCATACCGTAGTCGATAAAGTTGGCATCGGACTCACTGGAGTAGCTGGTATTACGTGCTGCCAGTGTTGCTTCGTATGTGCTCAATCCCTGCTGGGCTTTAAACGCGGCAGAAGCGTCCAACTTATAAACAGTAGAGCTTTTGTCGGCCAGTTCTGCATCATTGCCACTGTCTTTAAAGACGTTGTCATCATAACCAACACCCAGCGTGGCCATAGGCGTCATTTCCACCGGCCCCAGATTAATATGCCCTGCATCTTCTACAGCAGCGACAGCACTAACACCATAACCGGCCAAAGCAACCGCTAAAGCGAGTTTACTGATACCCTTCATTTAATATTACCCTGTGATGACCGCCGTTAGAGGCATTGCTAAATTCATTTTCAGGTCGCATACATAGGCACCGAAACGGCCAAACTGTTCTGCTTTTCAAGTATCCAGGGTCCTATAATAAACCCTGCCAAGTATGCGACACGGATTGTATTATAAAGAGGTTTTCAATATAATTGCCAGCAGCTTATTGTACGTTTTTATATTGCGCGTAAAAACACGACAGGCCGACTTTTATTTACAGGGAAATACAGACTGAATTGTATCAAACAGTGGTATGACCTACTCCTGGCTCGATTGAAATCGAAAGGAACTTCATGAAAAAACATTTTATTGCGGCCACTGTACTGGCTCTGTCGGCAATGACAGGATTGGCCCAGGCGGATCTGGCCACTGATCTTACCCGTATGCCCGCTGCTGATGCTCTGGCGAAGGCAGTGCAAACTCAGGGCGTTTCTGTTGAAGCACTGATTGCCGATGCGGCTGCTCAGTTAGCAGGCAACCCTCAACTATTAAGTGCTCTGATCAGCGAAGCGATCAAAGCATTCCCTGAACAGGCGGCACAGATTGTCTCTGTGGCGGTAACTGCGGCACCAGCCCAGAAAGCAGCTATCACCAGTGCTGCGATCGCCCAGCTGGCCGATGATCCGGCCGCTCAGCAAGCCGTTCAACAGGCTGCAGATTCTGCCGAACAGCAGGTTGTTCAGGGTGGCGATACTGGCCAAAATGCTCAGGGTGAGCCTGAAGCTGAAGCGGAACAGACTGAAGCGCCGGCTGATGCTCCTCCTGCAGCAACCACTCCTCCACCTCCACCGCCTCCTCCGGCAAGTGGTGGATCTGACAAGCCACCGTCCGTTAGTCCAAACTGATTTTGCCTGCTCTCGGACTTTCGTTCGGGAGCCACTCCTCCCTTGTGTTTTTTCCTGTTTTTTTCCTCCAGTAATTCACCGCCATACAGAGCTTAAGGGCGACGTCATTACTACACACTGGTGACCGACTTTGAGGCGCAGGCTTATTTCAAAATAAGGGAATTATTGATGAGTTTTGCATTTGAAGTATGTATAATCACACGGCGTTGAAAGTGATATTAGTTTTTTATGAATAGATTTGATGTTCCGGGCGTAGGCTCTCGACATATCCTTCATAAGCAAAAATAAAACTTCTAGCAAAATGGCTTTGTCCGCAAAGTCACTCTTATTATTTGAATGTTAGGATGTGTAAATGTCTACCTCTAAAGGCACAGTTAAGTGGTTTAACGACGAGAAAGGCTTTGGTTTTATCAGCCAGGAAAATGGCGGGCCAGACGTGTTTGCTCACTATCGTCAGATCGCTTCTGAAGGCTTCAAGACACTGACTGAAGGCCAGCGCGTTGAGTTCCGTGTAACTCAAGGCCAGAAAGGTCTGCAGGCTGAAGAAATCCGTCCTCTGTAAGACGAATTTCAGTAGGGTTCAATAGCCTTCTGGTGAGTTGAACTATCAAAAAAAGGCGGTACTTTTTAGTACTGCCTTTTTTTATGTCCAGGGATGGACGGTATGCTGGCAATGCACGACTGCATGGATGCAAGAGGTAGAGTAACGCAGGAGCAGTTACCGAGGAGCAATTGCCAGTAGTTGTGGATTCCCCAAAAATCATGCTTCTGATGGTGTTATTGTAAATACTGGCTGAGTATCTGCATTATTTTTTCCCGCTCAATGGGCTTGGTCAGGTAGTCATCCATACCACTGGCCAAGGCTTCGTTTGTTGATCCGCAAACGGCATTGGCGCTTAGTCCGACGATTATTCCTTTCTTCAGACCATTCTCCTGTTCAAACTGCCGGATGGATTCGGTTGCCTGGTAGCCATCGACTAATGGCATTTTGCAGTCCATAAATACCAGATCCCACTCAGAGTAGTTGCTTTTATACAATTCAATGGCTTCTTTACCATTTTTGGCAAATACGGGAGCAATGTTGACCTTTTTAAAGAGTTGCCTGATGACAAACTGATTCGCCATGTTGTCTTCAGCAATCAGGATTTTTTTACCGGTAAAGTCCATAGGGTATTATGCCTTTCTTTTGGTTTTCTGGCCTGGCTTTTCTGGCCTGGCTTTTCTGGCCTGGCTTTTCTGGCCTGGCTTTTCTGGCCTGGCAGTCGCGGGCTTAACACCTGTTTCGGACCGTTGTCATCATAACCGGCGTTACTCAGAGGCTGGCACAGTACGGTTTGAGGGTCTTCCCAGGGGCTGGTTTTTTTCTTTCCGCGGTGAATGGGGCGGGTGATAGTGAACTCATTGGTACCAAGCTGGCGGGCATGCTCTTCATTGTCCGCCCTGACAATGGCCTCTCCCCGGTAGAGGCTGCTCTGCCACTTCATGGGGGTGTGATCCACGGGATACAACTTATAAATAGCCATAACGACCTCCCTGTCAGATATAATGCACTTTTTCTTGATCTAGTTATAAATCTAGCAACGGTTCTGGGGATGTGTTTGTTCTTAATAGAAAAAATGAAGGCTGTGTTCTGAGTATATGGTGGAAAGAGCTATTTTTTTTATTGGTTTACAGTGGGTTATCTTTTTTATTGCTAAATTTTTTGGGCAAAGAGGTTGTGATTGCCGGAACCCCTGCGCAGTATTGGTCAACCCGTACATGTTTTGACCATAATTGAATACTCTGGCTGGGGGCTCTGGTGGGTGATTAACTGAAAAAACGATGGATCAGAAATTGATAACAGACATGCCCAAGGTAGACGCCAACAATACCAGCCACTCCCGACAATACCGGAGGCGCAGGAATCGGTAAGCGGAGGAAACTGAAGAGTATGCCTACGAAAAAACCGCACAGGATGGCAAGGAAAGCTTCATTCATTAGACTGCTCCGAAAATTAGAAGAGCAGTTTTATAGTAGGTCATGGAACTATTTTGTGGCTTGAGTTTATTGGCCAGTGAGTACGTTTTGGTGACAAATTACGCTTTTATGGTGGCGCTGAATCCGTCATTATAGTGTGCCCACTGGCAAGGCCTGATGGGTGATGGTATTCAAGATTTTTTTTGGGCAAGGCAGTCGATGACAGCAGAAAAAAGTAATATTTCTGACCAGGACATCCAGGAGCAGCAGCTGGCACCTGAACAGGATGGTTCCATTATGAGTAATGAGGTTCCGGAAGAGGCCAGGAAAATTCTTGAGAGGCTGCATAACCGGCCTGAAAGTGATGTTATGAACTCTGAGGCACTCCGTCTGGTTCGGATTCTCTGGCCGAATGCTTTTAACGTTTCTGATCCCCGGCCACTTAAGATTGGCATTCACAAGGAAATGGCTGCAGCGAATCTGCTGCCTGCACATGTTATTCCTGTTGCCCTGCGCTTTTTTACGTCAATGGAGCGTTATCTCGAAAGGATTAAAGCGGGGGTTACCCGGATTAACCTTCAGGGTCAGGCTGCTGGCAAGGTTAAACTCAGGGAGGCAGTGGATGCTGAGATCAAGCTGTATACCCAGAGCAGTGATTTTGTCATCACAAGAGACCGGATCATTATCAAGCAGATTCGTTTGCTCTCTGTGAATAAGCAGCCGTGGGCGAATAAGCAGCCTTGAGAGGTTGTCGCAAAAGGTCTTGAATGCTGATTTATACCATGGCCGTCTTTCCCGCGAAGGAGAGTGTCGCAAAAGGCCTTAAAAGAAGGAACCACAAAGGCACAAAGACACAAAGGAAGACTTTTTCTTTTGTTTGCAGCGCGTAGCGCTGGCAACTCCAAAAAACCTTCGTGCCTTTGTGCCTTTGTGCTTCAAGGCTTAATTAAACCTCGTTCCCATGCTCTGCGTGGGAATGCATACCGTACTCGCCACAAGTGAATAACCAGCCTGAACCCCCCGCAGATTCTGGCAAGGAGAGGTTTCTCTACATGCGGCCAGATCCGTATGCATTCCCACGCAGAGCGTGGGAACGAGGGTTTTGCGACAGCCTCGAAGGCGGGAATCCACCACTGGCAGTGGATCTCCGCCTTCGCGGGGATGACGGTTGGGTGGGGATGACGGTTGAATGTTGCGAATAAACAGCCTTGAGCTGGGGTTTATGTCGAGACTTCTTCAGATGCCCTGATGAAAAAATTGCTTTTATCCCTCTCGGTTATAGCTATAATCGGCGCATTCTTGAGGGAGTAACCGGCCTTAGCCAGTTTTTGACTGCAAACTGAAAACTGCAAACTGAAAACTGAAAGGTGTATACATCAACATGCATTAGCCGTTCGGCTATGGTGTATACGATGCTTGCTAAACAGCAGCATTTGGCCAGACTCAGATGGTGGATGTCAGCAAGAGGGCCTGACACCTGTCGTCTGATTGTCATGCCCTCCGTATTGTCCATTCATGACTTCCATTCTTCAATTTATCCTGGCCGTTGCTGCGGGCTTTATCGCGCTTTGCTGGAGTGCAAACCGGCTGGTTGACGTTGCATCTACCCTGGCTTTCCGTCTCGGTATGCCTTTGCTGACCATCGGTGTGACAGTGGTTGCTTTTGGTACTTCTGCACCTGAGCTAATGGTGTCGTCAGTGGCGGCATATAATGGTTCCGGGGGAATCGCCATTGGTAATGTGGTGGGCTCCAATATCGTCAATATCGGCCTGATTCTGGCGATTGGCGGGCTGATTGCGCCGCTGGTGGTTAAAGCTCGCATTGTTTACCGTGAACTTTCTATTCTATTGGTCGCTACTCTTGCGACTGCTCTGATGCTTATGGATGGTGTGTTAAGCGTTTGGGATGGCATTATCCTTTCCGTAGCGTTTTTTGCTTACTGTTTCTATTTGCTGAAGTCCTCCGCTGGCCAGGAAGGTGAGCAGGATATACCGGTTTTACCCATCAGTACGCTCAGGGCTTCCGTCGAGTGTCTGGTTATGCTGGTGATCCTGGTGTTGGGTTCCCAGCTGCTGGTCTGGGGAGCCAGGGGGGTGGCTCTGGCGATGGGTGTGAATGAGCTGATTATTGGTTTAACCCTGGTTGCTTTTGGTACCAGTCTTCCAGAGCTGGCGGCCGTGGTGGTCAGTGCCCGAAAGGGACTTCATGATATGACGGCTGCTACCGTCATCGGTTCAAATATTTTTAATATCCTGGGCGTACTGGGTGTGTCGGGTGTCATTGGTCAGGATATTACCGTGGACGCAGAAGCGTTGCGGATTGATATTCTGATGATGGTAGTGATGGCGGTATTGCTTGCCATTGTCGTGTATTCCGGCAAGGCTTCCTTTGATGCTGAAAAGCAGCATGGCAATCTGCCGGTCAGTGTATGGAAGGTTTCAGGGTATAAGTGCCTTATTCTTCTGTTCACCTATGCGGCCTACCTGGTCTGGTTGATAATGAATGTTTCGTGACCTTCTATCTTTGCATTTGATGTGTGGAACAGGCGAGTAAGCGAGGGGAATGTTCACAGGCGTTTCAGGTAACTGCCGATGCTGTTGAGTGCTGGTTGTTTTTTAAACAATCGCTTTAAGTCACCAATATTGGCAGGCCTTTATGAACTATCCCGAATGTTGTCACAAGTTTATCCACAGAAGCTGTGGATAAACTTTTTCACGGATGATTCGGGCTTTTTTTGCTCAGGGCTGTCAGCGGGCAATAATCATAAGATACCTGAGTTGCTTTTGATGGGGCATCCAGCGAAAAGTGTTCCCCGGGGGTGACCACTGTTAAGAATTTACCATCGTTATTCTCGCCTTCGAGGTTATTGCAAAAGGTCTTAAATGCCGACTTATACCACTGTCGTCTTTCCCGTGAAGGAGGCTGTCGCAAAAGTTTTTAAATGCCAATTTATACCACTACCGTCTTTCCCGCGAAGGAGGGTGTCGCAAAAGGGCAAAACACCCCCCGACCGTCATCCTCGCGAAGGCGGTTGTCGCAAAACCCTCCTCGCTCCCACGCTCTGCGTGGTAGCGCCAGGACCCAACCACAGACACGATTCCTGCGGTTGGCTATGCAT